>JBMOIG010000003.1:0-100561 GCA_049317445.1 Myxococcota bacterium
ACCTCAACAACACCACCGACGGCGCGATCGCCAGCTGGTCGATCGACCTGCAGACCCTTTCGTCCAAGAAGGTCCAAGTCAAGGGTGACCTCATCGTCACCGGCTCGATCACCAGCAGCGCCTTGGACGCCAAGTTTGCTGCGATGCTCGCCAGTGCAGCCAAGCCCGCCACCTACCGCTGGGCCGCGTTCAACACCTTCACCGAGTCCAACGAGGGCTGGCTGATGAACAACTCTGCCCCCAACATGTTCGGCGGCGTGGTTCCCAGCAACTGGACGGACGGCAGCCAAACCGTGTGCAACATGTCGGCCGACAAGGAAGTCTTGCGCACGCTGTACACCAACAAGGGCTACGCAAAGGCCAACGCCAACGTCTGGTCCGAAGTTTGGGTGGGCTACTCGTCGACCAACGGCCGGGTCGCCACGGTCATGTTCCGCGTGCGCAACAACACCGCCAACGACATCGTCTGGACTCCGTACTTCTGGTACACGGCGTTCTCCGGCTGGGGCGAGCTGGCCGGCGTCGCGATCAATGGCACGTGCTTGTGGACGGGCGACTGCGGCGGCGGCACCTGCACGAGAGCGCAGGCCATCACCGTCCCGAAGAACCGCGTCAGCACGATCCTCATCAACTCGAACAGCGGTGGCCAGTACAACTGGGGCTACGGCAACCAAGTTCGCAAGAACGTGCTCGCGTTCTACAACAACAGCTTGACGTTGCCGGCGGGTCTCGAGTTCGTCGACGATCTGGACACTGCGACGGGTGGCTGGGAGCAGTAGACTCCTGCCGACACCTCGACGACGCCCCGCCCGATTTCGCAACGTTTTCGCGGTCGGGCGGGGCGACGCTCCCCTGTGCATTTGCTAATCTTCGTGCTCGGCTGGTCGCAATCAGACCGCCTTGGAGTCCCCCCATGCGTTGTATCTCTTTGCTCTTGCTCAGCCTGAGTGCTGCCATCGCCTTCACCGCTTGCGGCACTGACGCAGGCTCCGGTGGATCCGGCACCACGGCCGACACGACAGCTGACACCAAGGCCGACGTCCTGGTCGGTGACACAGCCGACACCACGGCCGACACGACGCCGGACACCAGCGGCAGCGACTCGGCCACCGTCGACGTGGCCGAAGACGTCCTGCCCGAAGACGTCACCGAGACCGCTGCGTGCGGCGACGTCACCCTGCGCGGCCAATGCACGGGCAAGACCATCGAGTGGTGCGACGACACCGGTGCGCTACAGACCTACGACTGCACTGAGGGCTTGGACGATCCCAGCCAGGTCGCCTGCCAGCTGATCGACGCCGATTACGGCTACGACTGTGCGCTTGCGGAAGGGGCCAGCTGCCTGATGCAAGACGCCGACGGCAACGCCTACGCTGCGTTCTGTCAGGGCGAAGGGGCCGGCTGCGCGGTGGGGGCGACGGACATCCTCTGCACCACCGGCATCGGCGCCTGCACGGAAGAAGACATCGGCTACTGCATGGGCGACCGCGCCGTGATCGACTGCTATGCGTCACAGGCGTTCACCTATGACTGCAAGGCCTTCCAGGGCACGTGCACCGAGGGCGCAGACGGCGCGACCTGCGAGGGCATCCCCGCCGGCGGTGCCTGCGACGACACCTACGCGATCTGCGCCGACGGCCTGACCTGCACCGGTGCCTCAGACGCCGCGTGGGGCACTTGCGGCTAGCCGTTTCCCGTTGCCCCGCGGCTACTTCTGCACGACCACCGCGTCCTGTCCCTGCACCACGCGGTAGCGTCGGCCTTCCTGAGCGACGAAGCTCTGCACGGTCCTCGCCGCGTTTGGCCACGTGACGGTGACTTTGGCCTCGCAGCCCTGCCCCAGACCGAAGTGCAACACCGGGTCGCGCTGGGTGCTCGACTGACCGTGCCCGCCGTCGACATAGGACGCCTGCTTGACGCCGCCGGACTCCACCTCGACCCGCGCGCCCACGGCCATGCGGTTGCTGCCCTCGCCGCCCTGAAGCGTCACTTGCAGCCAGCGCCCACCCAGCTGGTTCAGGTGCAGGTGGATCTGGTCATCGTCCTGACAGTCCGCCCCCATCGAGCCCTCGCAGCGCATCCGCGTGTGCCCGGTCACGACGTCCAGGTCGCCGTCGCGGTCAAAGTCCGCCGCCACCACGCCGGCCGCCCGCCAGCGCAGGAAGAAGTCGTCGGTCTCTACTTCCTGAAACTGCAGCGGCGCCTTCTGGCGAAACAGCAGCGCCCGGTTGCCGGGATAGTCAGAGGCCGCGATGTGCACGTCCTGCCAGCCGTCGTTGTCGAAGTCGTAGATCGCCGCCGTGATGTCGCCGTGGTCCCAGTAGGCTCCCGTGTCCTTGCGCACAAGGCCCGTCGCCTCGTTGCCCGGCCGCTGCAGCCGAACTTCAGGGTCGCCCAGGTTCAACAGCAGCTCAGACGGGTCGGCCGATGAACCCACGTCGGAGTGCACGATCTCGGTGGTCAGCAAGTCAAACCAGCCGTCGTTGTTCACGTCTGCGCAGACCGTGGTGCCGCTGTTGCCGCCCAGTCGCCAAGGTTCACGATCTGAGGCGTGGTTCCAGCGATAGTTGGGGCCAAAGGACGCCGCAAGACTCGCGCAGACTTGGGCGTTGGGCTTGGGCACGGTGCCGCACTCGGGGTCGGTCGGCACGTCGCGGCAGTGGCACTGTGCGCTCAGGTTGTCCCGCCAGTCCATGCGGTCGTCATAGGCGTACCCTGACGCGACGGACTCGTTGACGTACGAGACCTTGCCGTCCTCACCTCGTTTTGCGCGCCACAGGTGGTTGGGCACGCGGCCATAGCTGCCCACCAGCAGCTCGTCCAGACCGTCGTTGTTCAGGTCGCACGCCGCCGCCGACCACGCCCACGAGTGGCCCTTGGCTTGGTTCAGCGCCGGCACGGACTGCCAACCCACTGTCGTCAGCCCCGCCTCTTTCGTCACGTCGGTGAAGCCGCCCTTGCCATCGCCCCGCAGCAGCCTGTCCTGCAGCGGCTGGTTCGCGCCGCCGGGCATGTTGTGGACGACCCACAGATCGAGCAGGCCATCGCGATCAAAGTCCACGAAGCTTGCAGACATCGGCACGCTCGCCAGACCCGCGAACCGCGCCGCACTCGACGCCGGCCCCAGCGAGAACTTGCCCTTGCCGTCGTTCAGCAGGAGCTCGCTCGACTCAACCGTCAGGTCGCCCTTGGCCGTCGACCGCCCGAGGTAGATGTCGGCATCGCCGTCGTTGTCCACGTCTCCCATCGCGTAGACGGTCGCCCCCATCCCGTCGTCGGACTTGGGGTTCTGTCGCCGCTGCAACAGCCCGGAGGCACCGGTGAAGTCCTCGAAGCCGCCCTTGCCGGTGTTGCGCATCAGCCAGGTGTCCCGCGCGCCGTCGGGTGCAAAGACGTTCAAGCCCCCGCCTTGTCGCACCAGCAGGTCGGCCCAGCCATCACCATCGACGTCCAACACGCTCATGCGGCCGCCCTGAATGCCGCTGAGGCCCCAGGTATCCGTCGCCTCGGCAAAGATCGGCGTGCCTGCCTGCCAGGCCACGGACTTGTCGCACTTGGCGGTGTCCCCGCTGCCGGCCGCATCGATCACGTCTGTGAGGCCTGACGCATCCGCGTCAGCGTCCAGAGACACCACGGAATCGCCCCCCTGCAGCACCGCATCGCCTCCCGTTGAGGTCGCTGACTTCTGGCCGCCGCACGCCACCAGCAGCACACTGACCAAGGTCCAAACGATGATGATCCGTTGTTGTTTCGATGACATCACCCCTCCCACGCGCGCCGCAGCCAGCCGACTTCGATCGATTCCCGGCCGCAGCCGAACCCGCAAAGGATACCCTCACGCCGACCGGCTGTCTCACCCCCACAGTCCCGCCTCGACACGGATGCACACGGCGGCGATTGCCTAACCAGCGCAAGCTTGGCATTCTCTCGTCGCCTGCCCAATCTCCATCGCGCCGCGCAACTTTGCGGCTCATGATCGGGGGCGGCGAACTGCGGTGCTTTCCTACCTCAGGAGCAGACAAGCCATGCGCAACCACTCTGGACTCTCCCGCGTCGCCTACGCCGCCCTGGCCCTGACGACCCTGATCGCCGTGCCTGCCCTTGCCGAGCGCCCCATGAGCCTCGACATCGGCCTATTCGGTGGCTACGACATGAAGGCCAGCAACCACCAGCTGGGCGACCCCAAGCCCAACGAGGACCCAGCCGAAGTCGCAGCGTCCGGCGCCGGCTTTGGCCTGCGTTTGGGTTTCAACGTCCTGACTTGGCTGGGCATCGAGGGCGAGGCCAAGTACGTGATGTCGTCTCTGCCCGTCTCGGGTGACGCCGCCGCGATCCCCGGCCTGCGCGCGCACGCCATGATCAACTTCATGCACGATCAGGCGATCCGCCCGTTCGTCCGTATCGGCGCCGGTACTGAGATGCTCTCGACCAGCAGCGACAGCAAGTCGCTGACCAATCCCGGCGACTCCGACTCGGTCTTCATCGCCGGCGCCGGTTCGCGCTTCGAGTTGACTGAGGACCTCGGCCTTCGCCTCGACCTGCTGGGCCTCGTCGTTCCCGCCATGGAGAACGCAAAGGCCATGGAGTTCGAGGGTTGGCTCGGCGTCTACTACCTGATCGGCGGCACCCCGCGCGACACCGACGGCGACGGCATCTTCGACCGCGACGACAAGTGCAAGACCGAGGTCGAGGACAAGGACGGCTTCCAGGACACCGATGGCTGCCCGGATACCGACAACGACAACGACGGCATCCTCGACTCGGCGGACAAGTGCCCGGACGACGCTGAGATCAAGAACGGCATGAAGGACGACGACGGCTGCCCCGACGGCGACATCGACGGCGACAAGATCGAGGACAGCGACGACAAGTGCCCGAAGGTGGCCGAGAACTACAACGGCTTCGAGGACACCGACGGCTGCCCGGACGACCCCGACACCGACGGCGACGGCATCCGCGACAGCAAGGACAAGTGCGTGAAGGAGAAGGAGACCATCAACGGTTACCTGGACGACGACGGCTGCCCGGACGTCGAGCCCGACACCGATGCCGACGGCATTGTCGACAGCAAGGACAAGTGCCCCAACGAGCCCGAGACCGTGAACTCGTATCAGGATGACGACGGCTGCCCCGACAAGGTGCCGGATCGCCTGAAGAAGTTCTCTGGCGCCATCGCGGGTATCGTGTTCGAGACCGGTTCGGCCAAGATTCTGCCCGCCTCGTTCAAGATCCTGGACGGTGCGGTTGCGGTGCTGATCGAGTTCAAGGACACCAAGATCGAGGTCGAGGGCCACACCGACAACGTCGGCAACGCCGAGGCCAACAAGAAGCTCTCGCTCGACCGCGCCGAGTCGGTCAAGACCTACTTCGTCAGCAAGGGCATCGCGGCAGAGCGCATTACCACCATGGGTTACGGCGCCGAGAAGCCGGTTGCCGACAACGCGAAGAAGGCGGGTCAGGCCAAGAACCGCCGCATCGAGTTCAAGCTCCTGTAGTCTCAAGGCTCGTCGCGACGGGGCCCCACACGGGCACGGCAAGGCGACAGGTTCTCTCCGGGGCGTCGCCCGATCGCAAGGTCGGGACGGCGCCTCGGGCGTTTTTGGGGCCCCCGCTCACATGACCGCGCACACCTGCCGGGCCGTCCGGTCGGTCAGGGCCGCCAGAGGCCCCCGCTGCCGTCCGCTGCGGCTCACCGCTAGCGGTCCGAGACCCTCCGCCGACTGCCTGCCGAGTCTATGCCGGCAACGCCGACCGTCGGCCGTGATTCCCGTGGACGCGGCAACCCGCCGCCTCAAGCCGTCCGGTCCTGGTCGTCTGGTCTTGCCGCAGGTCGGCGCGAGCGAGCGTCCGCGCGGTTAGCTGGGCGCAGACCGCTACCGACCTTGCCGGGGCTGCGCGGTGCGAAGGTCAGGCGACCGCCCGTCTCAAGGCACCGAGCGCTAGCGCCGTCGCCGCCACAGGCCCAGCAGCCCGCCCCGCCGCGAGTTCGGGTCACCCGCGCCCGGCAGACGGGCCAACAGCATCGCGCGAGGCGACCAGAGGGTCGTCTACGAAGCGTTTTGACAGGGAGAAGGGAGCTGGAGGCGAGGTCGGGAGGGGAGCCGCGGCGAGTGCAGGCCAGCGGCTCCCCTCCCCCTCTGCGTCAGTGTCTTACTTGAGCGGGTGCACCAGGAGGACGTCGGCCGTCTTGCCGGCGCCGTGGCAGACCGTGCAGCTCTCGACGTTGTCGAGGGCGATCTTGGAACGCAGGGCGCGCACGTAGCCGCCGTTCAGTTCCATGTGGGCAACCGCGGTCTTGCTGTCGTGGCAGCTGGCGCACGAGGCGGCCACCGGCGTCGAAACCTTGTCGGTCGCGTTCGGCACCTTGGAGCGAGCCGTGGCGACGGCGGCGGTGGTGGCATCGGTGCCATCCGAGACGAACTGCGTCGAGTCGAACGCGCCTGCGGGGACGCCAGCGTAGGTACCGGCGATGTGGCAGGTCTGGCAGTTGCTGAGGATGCCCGGGAACGTCACTTCAGCGAAGTCGTAGTAGAAGATGCCGCTGGAGCCGCGGTCACGCAGGAAGTTGAAGTCGTCGCTGCGCATGGCGGCGGCGTGCGTGGCGTGCAGCATGTCCTTGAGGTTCATGCTCTCTTCCGGCCAGGTCAGCGGCGCGGTGGCGTCGTAGCCGGCGTTCTTCAGCAGCGTCAGGTACGGGTCGACCAGATACTTCAGGTTGGCGGCGGCGGTGGCCCGGCCCGACGAGGTCAGGTTCGGGTTGTGGCACATCGCGCAAACCAGGGTCGTGCGGACGCGGTTGCCGCCGTGACCCTCGAAGTACTCGTGGCACTTCTCGCACTTGGCGTCGTCGACGATCGCGCGACGGGCGGTGTCACCGGTGACGGCCTTGTAGGCAGCGACGGCGTGACGAGCAAGCGTGACGCCCGAGACGCCACCGAAGTTGCTCTGGCTGTAGTAGCCCTGCAGAGCGACCGCGCGGACCTTGGCGCCGACGGGGTACTTGCCGGTCGCGACCGTGATCGTGGCCTTGTAGTAGCCGTCTGCATCCTTGGCACCCAGCGTTCCGTTCGTGCCGTTGATCAGGTTGGCGATCGAGATGGACGCGGGCTGCGCAGCGGACTTGCCCTTGTTGTTCCAGTCGATGACCGGGCTGGTCTGGCTGGCGTCATTCGGCAGGCCGTAGGCGACCAGGAAGCTGGGCGAACCGGTCAAGTCGGCCGGAAGCGCGGCGAAGTCCATCGCGGTGCCGTCCTTGAGGATCCGGAAGGTGATGACCGGCTCGTTGTTCGCCGAGACGGTGGCTTCCTTGATCTCGTAGGTGAAGTTGTACGCGCCGGCGGGCGTGAGCGGGTTGTGCGGGGTCTTGTACGCGCTCATGTGGTCGGCTTCGATCTGCTCGGGCGTGTGGCAAAGCGCGCACTTCTTGTTGTCGGCCTGGCCGGTCTTGTGCGTGGCGAAGTCGATCTTGGCATGGCAAGCGCTGCAAGCGGCCTTGGTCGGGAACTTCTTCCAGTTGTCGCCCTGGGCCGTCGTGGCGATGGCGCCGTCGTGGCACTTGCGGCAGTTGTTGGCCTCTTGCGGGTACTTCACTTCCGCGAACGAGATGTTCCACATCTTGTACTCAGGAGCCGTGTCCGCGATGCGCTTGGCAGCCGAGTGGATACCGTGGGTCATTTCGGCAAGGCTGATCGACTTGGCCTTGTTGTAGACGTCGACGGTGTTCGGGTTGTGGCAAACGACGCAGTACTTGGTCTGGGTCCGGCTGCCGTGGAGCTTGAGCTCGCCGTGGCAATCGTTGCAGGAAGCGACGTCGACGATGTCACGGGTCACGGTGACCGGGCCGCCCGCGGGGACGAGGTCACGAACCACGTTCAGGTAGGGCAGCGCGACGCCGTTGATGGTGCCATTGAGCTGCATCGTGAAGCGGGTGGTCAGCGTGGGCTCGAACGGGATGACGATCGTGGGATCGACCGGATCCTTGTTCGCCGTGACGTCAAGCGCGTAGGTGTACTGGTACTCGCCGGTGCCCTTGTCGACCAGCACGCCGGTCTTCTCGGTATTGGCGCGGGTGGAAGACGCCGACAGGTCCTTGGTGGTCGCCTTGGTGTTGATGTAGCTCTTCCACTGGGGGGACTCGCCGGAGAGCTCCGCAGCGGGAACCAGCTTGGCAAGACCGAACGCGAACTGGCCGCCGCTGGCGCCAGCCTTCAGGCCGACCACGCCGCGACCGGCGCTGTCCTTGACCCAGAACTTCACGACCGGCTTGGTCACGACGGTGATGTCGGACTCGGAAACCGTCACGGTGATGGAAGCCGGAACTTCCGCCAGCACGTTGACGACCTGCGCGGCCGAGGGACCGACGGGGCCGTTGACGCCGTCCTTCAGCGTGACGGTGGTGCCATCGTCGCAGCTGATGGTCTTCGAGCCGTCGCCGTTGTCCTTGACCGTGCAGGGCTTGCCAGCCGTGCCCGCCGTTCCGTCCTTGACGGTGGCGGTCGTGCCGTCGGTGCACGAGATGGTCTTGTCGCCGTTGTCTTCGGTCTTGACGGTGCAGGAATCACCCTTGGCACCAGCCGTGCCGGCGTCGCCGTCCGTGCCGTCAGCGACCTTGACGGTGGTGCCGTCGTCGCAGGAGAAGGTCTTGGTGCCGTCGCCGTTGTCCTTGACGGTGCAGGGCTTTCCAGCCGCTCCGTCTTGGCCCTTGGCGCCGTCCTGCAGGGTGGCCGTGGCCGTGCCGCAGGTGATCGTCTTGGTGCCATCGCCGTTGTCGACGATTGTGCAAGAGGTTCCGACCTTGCCGTCGGGACCCTTCGCGCCCTGCTCGCCCGTACAGGCGGAGAGCCCGAGGGCCGCAGCCAGCGTCAGGATGAACAAACTAGTTAGACGAATGCCTTGTCGCATGTGAGCACTCCTTACGGGAAGTGAGAACGGCGCTCTAAACCGGGGGAACTGTCTCGGGGGGCGCAGGGAAATGGGCCATCAGCCCGCGCGGATTGTCATCGTATCTTCACGGTTCGTCAACAGGATCGATGCGTTAGGAAGTGACCTAGGTCACATTTTGCGATCATTCGCAACACACCGCTTCACAAAGGCTTTCGACGGTCTGCGGGTGGGTCGTTTGGGCTCGCAGCACACCGAATCGGCCCCTCAAATACGACCGCATTGGTCGTATTTGACTGGTGAAACTGAATTTCATGATTGCTTGTGAGTGAATGAAATTGCACATCTCTATCGGTCGAATCGGCAAGGTGGGAAACCGGGCAAGAATGACCCTTTGGTCCGAACGACGCGGAGCTTGGGGGGGAGTGGCCGAAGCCCGTCACGAACGGACGAGCAGCAGCACGGTCAAGGGCACGACGAACACCAACGCCCCCAAGACAAAGCCCCACCGTCGCAGCCTCGCCGCGTCCTGGTCGCGCTGGGCGGCGTGCAGCCGGTACTCGAAGACGGACTGCACGATCGAGCCCGCGATGCTGACGTAGGCGAACAGGTACATCCACTCCGTCAGCGTCAGGTAGCCGATGTGGGGCGCCCGCTCGTTGTGGGCGACCTGCAGCTCGATCGCCATCAACAGCGCCAGCACCGTCAGCAACAGCTTGCCGTCGATCTTGTCGCCGGGAATCAGACCTGCGGCGAGACCGAGGAGCACCATCAAGAGCAGCGGCGCGAGCTCCGACACCACGAAGGGCAGCAGCGCGCGGGACATCTGCATGCGGAACTCGTAGCGGCTGTAGGTCTCTTCGGGGCCATAGCGCACGTCGCGCTCCACCGAAGACACGGTCTCCAGCTTCCAGTCGCGCAGGGCGAAGTCCTCCATCAGGCGATCGCGGCGCAGGTCGACTCCTTCCGGATGGAAGCGGGTCTCGCACAAATACTGGATGCGGTTCTTGGCCAGCAGGGGATGCTCGAGCTGAAACGACAACAACTGGCGGTCGAACGGGTAGTTGCGGAGATCGTAGTCCGCCCGCAGCTTGGCGTGGATGCGCCAGGACATCGCGTGCCACGCGCCCTTGGGGTCGTAGCCGTAAGCGTCCACGTCGGCCTCAACGGCATTCATGATCTCGAACGGCCGCACGTCCGTCGTGGTCAGGCGGGCGTCCATCCAGCGCAGCTCGAGCGCGCCGTCAAAGCGGAACGTGCCCTGCTGCATGTCGATGTCACCGACCTCGTAAACCCAAAGCGTCACGCGGACTTGGATGGGTCCGTTGAGCGGCCCCAGCCGTTCAAACGCCTGCGCCGCCCCCGGATGCAGCGGCAGCGGCGTGGGCATGGCGACCATCTCGGGGGCGACCAGCCCCACGGCGGGCACCTGACGGCGCAGCGTGGGCAGCGCGGCCAACAGGGCGTCGACCAGGTCCTCTGCATCGCCACGCGGCAGGGCGGCCGTTGTCACCAAGGTGACTGGAATCGCGATGAATTGCATCGGCGTCGCTTGGCCTGGAAAGGTTGCTGCCGGCAGCACCTGCAGCTGGACGGGCCAAGCCGACTTGTCCACGGCGTGCGCCAGCACCGTATCCACCGGAACCAGCCTTGCCCCCGACCGCAGGGCCTGGGTGATGGTCGCTTGGTCCGGCAGACCCACGGCCGCATAGGCGTCGATGCGGCCCGCGGCGAGGTCGGCCGCAGGGTCGGCACCGGGCAGCTGCACCAGCACGTCTCCCAACCCCAAACCTGCCAGCCCCAGCACCCGCCGCAGCGTGTCGGGGGTGCCGACGCGGCTGCCCTCTACCGCCACGCGCTTGCCGCGCAAGTCCGCCAGCCGCGCGATGCCGCCGGTGGGCAGCACGACCACTTGAACGAGCTCGCTGTGCAAGACCGCCAGCGTGCGCAACTGCGGATCCGCGACGTCGAAGCGACCAGTGCCCTGATAGGCCTCGCGCGCAAGGTCGGCACGCACCAAGGCGATCTTGGCGGGACCCGTGCGCAGGCGCTCGAGGCTGTCGCGGCCGCCCAAGGAGGTCTGCGGCTCGAGGTTCAGGTCGGGAAAGCGCACGTGGGCGGCTGCGGTCAGCTCGCGCACGAAGCGGTCGGCAGCGCTGCCCGGAGGCCCGCCGAGGATCTCGGTCGCCCCGGCGATCTGCGGCAAGGCGAGCGACAGCACCACCGTCGCCAGCGCGAAGAGGCGCAAGGCCGCTGGACGCAGCCAGAAAGCCTTGCCGGTGGAGGACGCGAGGCGGTGTTCCATGGGCCACTCCCCGATGCTGCGCGTGCGCGCGACGGGGTACAGTTTCGGCGGTGGCGAGGCCAAAAGTCCACGGCCCCTCTGGCGTTCGCTGCAGACTCGCCGGGCGGCGCGTGGCGTGGTAGACGACGCACCAATGATCAAGTACCTCGGCTCCAAGCGCACACTGGTCAACGACATCCTGGCGGTCATCGGCCGCGTCCAGGGCGTTCGCACCGTCATCGATCTGTTCAGCGGCACGTCGCGGGTCGGCCATGCGCTGAAGCGGAAGGGATTCCGCGTCCTCTCGAACGACATCAACGCCTACGCCGCAACGCTGGCCCGCTGCTACGTACAGGCCGATGCTGAGGACGTGCGCGAGCGGGCCGAGCGGCAGATTCACGAGTTGAACGCCCTGCCCGGGCAACCCGGCTACTTCACGGAGACGTTTTGTGAGCGGTCGCGTTTCTTCCAGCCCAAGAACGGCGCGCGGGTCGACGCCATCCGCGAGGCCATTGCCGCCAAGGGGCTGGATCCGGAGCTGGAGGCCGTGCTGCTGGTGTCCCTGATGGAAGCTGCGGACCGCGTCGACAGCACAACCGGCGTGCAGATGGCGTATCTGAAGCAGTGGGCGCCACGGGCCCATCGGGACCTTGCGCTGCGGGTGCCCGACGTGCTGCCGCGCGCCCATCACGGCAAGGGACAGGCGACGTGTCTGGACGCCCTGCGGGCGGCGCAGACGCTGGAGGCGGACGTCGCGTATCTGGACCCGCCCTACAACCAGCACTCATACCTGGGGAACTACCACGTCTGGGAGTCGCTGGTGCGCTGGGACAAACCTGAGGTCTACGGCACGGCGTGCAAGCGCGTGGACGTGCGGGATCGGGCGTCGCCCTTCAACTCGCGGGTGCGCTTCGCGGCGGCGTTCGAGGCAACCCTGCAGGCGGTGCGCGCGCCGGTGCTGGTCGTGAGCTTCAGCAACGAGGGCTACCTGTCGCGCGAAGCGATGGTGGCGATGCTGGGGCGGCTGTGGGGCGGCCAAGCGCGGGTGGCGACGCGGGAGCACGACTTCAAGCGCTACGTCGGGGCCCAGATCGGCATCTACAACCCCAGCGGCACCAAGGTGGGCCAGCCAGGTGCGTTGCGGAACAAGGAATACCTCTACATCGCGACGCACCCGGAAAGTCCCGTGTGGACTGCGGATCCGGGCTGAACGCGACGCGCCGATTGCCTCCGGTGCCGCTTCGGCCTACCCTCTGCGCACTCCGGCGCCCCCCCTTTCCTGTACGCGCCGACCATCCCACCCACGAGGTAGAGCCGAATGACCCGCTTGCAGACCACCTATATGGGGATCCCGATCTCCAACCCCATCGTCGTCGGCGCTTGCTCGATGTCGAAGAAGATCGATTCGATCAAGGCGATTGAAGACGCCGGCGCTGGCGCGCTTGTGATCAAGTCGCTGTTCGAAGAGCAGGTCCATCTGGAAGACGCGGCTTTCGAGCAGCGCATGGCGCAGTTCGACAACCCGTTCGCCGAGGCTCAGTCGCTGTTCCCCTCTGCCGAGCACGCCGGCCCCAAGCACCACCTGTACTGGGTCGCCCGCACGCGCAAGGAAACCAAGCTGCCGCTGATCGCCAGCCTGAACTGTCTGGAGCGCGAGACTTGGGTGCAGTACGCCCGCCAGCTCGAAGAGACGGGTGTCGACGGTCTGGAGCTGAACTTCTACTCGCCCGCCCTGGACCCGAACGTCACCGCCGCCCAGATCGAGGCCAACGAGGTCGAGACCCTGGCCGCCATCCGTGCCGCCGTCCGCCTGCCGCTGTCGGTCAAGCTGCACCCGTACTACACAAGCACGATGAACCATGCCGCCAACCTGCAGAAGGCCGGCGCGGGTGCCTTCATCCTGTTCAACCGCCTGTTCCAGCCCGACATCGACGTGGACCGCGAAGAGAAGATGGCCCAGCGCCAGCTGACCCTGCCCAACGAGAGCCTGGTGCCGCTGCGCTGGACCGCCCTGCTGTCGCAGCGCATCGAGGCCGACATCATCGCCAGCACCGGCCTGCGCACGGGCAAGGACGTGGCGAAGATGCTGCTGGTCGGCGCCCAAGCGGTGCAGGTCGTCAGCGCCCTGTACGCGCACTCGCCGTCCTGCGTGAAGATCCTGCGCGCCGAGCTGCTGGAGTGGATGGACGCGCACGGCTACCAAAAGCTCGAAGACTTCCGCGGCAAGCTGGCGCGTCGCAAGCTGGACGACGCTTGGTCGTTCGAGCGCGGCCAGTACGTCAAGGCCATCCTCGGCTTCGACTGAGCCTTGCCGGTTGCCTGAACGCAAGAAGCCCCCGAACCTCACGGCTCGGGGGCTTCTTCGCTTTTGGCGTCAGAACAGGAGGTTACGGGGTCAGGTCGCTCGCGTGCTGGAAGCCCAGGTTCGTCGCCGGCGCCACGCGGCAGGTCGCCGCCGTGAAGTCGACCGAGACGTTGGCTCCCTTGCAGGTCGAGGCGTTACCGCTTGCCAGCTTGGTGATAGTCGCCTTCAGCGAGCCCGTCAGGCCGCCCGTCATCGGAATGGAGCCAAGGCCCTTCAGCGTGATGTCCGCGTCCTCCGGTTCCAGCTTGTAGATGCACGAGCCGACCTGGACGGACATGGTGGCGCCGCCGATGTTGGCGGGGCAGGCAGGCACGCCGAAGGTCTGGCAGCCGCCCACCTTGGCATCGACGTTGCCGGTGCCGCACGACAAGGCGACCGGCTGTTCCGGCGAGCCCGAGCAGCAGTCGAGGAAGCCCAAGTTGCCGCAGAAGGCACCGAGACCCAAGGCGTTCTTGCCGATCAGCAGCTTCGGGAAGTCGCCAGTCAGCTTGACGTCCGAGCTGATGTACGACATCGCCAACCCCTCGGTGGGCACAGCCGTGTCGGCCAGCAGGCCCTTGTCGCGGGCGGCGTACATGACCTGGCCGGTCGCGTTCGCGGCCAGCTTGTCGACGCCGTTGACGGTGATCGCATCGACCGCGCCGATCTTGGCCGAGGTCCAGTAGGTCGGGCTGTCATAGCCTTCGTAGCACTTCTGCCACGCCTGATAGGCCGCGGTGGTCGTGTCGGTCAGGGGCAGTTGCAGCAGCTTCTGGATCACGAACGAGCCCTTGACCCGCGCGGTGCCGCTGCCGACGCCACACTCGGACTCGAAGGTGAGGTCGAAGAAGCCCTCGGCTGCCTTGCCAGCCTCCGCGCCGAACACCACCGTCATGGTCGACGGCTGCGTCTCACTCAAGCGGTACAGCGACGCATCGATGCCCAGCTTGCCGCCGGTTTTCGACATGATCTGGCCGCGCAGGCGAGTCGTCGCGTTCGGACCGTCCGCACCGATGCCGGGCAGGTTGTACGTCACGACCTGAGCCGCGTTGTAAGGGCCGATCGCCATCTCGGTGAACCACAAGGACTTGCCCTTGCCCAGCACCGCCGGACCGGCCGCGTCGGACAGGATGATCGCGATGCGCCGGGTGCCGTCGGCCTCCTGGAAGCCCACGGCGTGCATGCCCTGGATCTGCTCCAGACCCGCGGCGGCTCCCTTGACCTGCAGGTCCGCCACCTGAACGTCTCCCAGCACGGTCTGGCAGTCCTTCCAGAAGCCCTCCAAGTGCTCGAACACGGTCGGCTTCATCTGCAGCGACACCGTCGTCTCGCCGCAGGTTGCGCCGCCGCAAGTGCCGCCCTTGCCGATCTGCACGGTCTGGATGGCACCGGCCAAGCCCGCGCCGCTCGCACCGACCTGCATCGGAGCGCCGACAGGGCCTTCCATGCAGAAGGTGCCGCCGGGTCCGGTGGTGACGAGCTGCGAGCCGCCGTTGGCGCCGCCTGCGACCTGCACGCCCTCAAGTCCGACGCCATTCGGGTCGGTGACAGTTCCGGTCAGGCAGCCCCAGCCCGTCAGCGTGACGGCCGGAACCAGCTGCGCGGTCTTGGCCGAGCACGCCTGGGTCGCCGTCAGCTTCAGCACCTGAACGGCGGGCCAGTGGTTCGCCGCCTGAACGGTCAGCTTGCCGGTGGCGCCAAGGGGACCGCGCACCTGGTACTTGCCGTCGGGGCCGGTGGTGCTGACGGGGCTGACGGGCAGCTTGCCGTAGGGCTCAAACACGACCTGGGCACCGGCAAGGGGCTCGCCGCTGGACGAAAGCACGGTGCCGGCCAGACAGGGCTGGTCGAGCACGATGGTGTCGGGCTGTGCGGGGCAAGTGCCACCGTCCAGCGCGCCCTTGACGGGAACGCTGTTGACTTCGCCGGGGAGGTAACCGGGCTTGACGACTTGAACCTTCATCGGGTCGAGCGTCAGAGCCTCGACCTTGAAGCCGCCCAAATCGTCGCTGAACGCCATCGGGTCCTCGGTCGCCTTGCCGCTTGCATACTTGGGCACGTATACCTGAGCGCCGGGAATCGCGAGACCGCCCGAGTCGACCACGTTGCCGCGGGAGCAACCGTTAAAGCAGACCTGCACGTCGGGCTGGTTGACGCAGCCGCCACCGCAGAATGCGCCGGGACCCTGAGGGACAAGCTCGACTTCCTTGGCGATGCGGTTGCCCAAGCGGTAGGTGACGATCGTCTTCTGGCCCAAGTAGCCCATGACGCAGTACTTGCCGTCGCTCTTGCTGCTGTCACCGTCGTGCACGTTGGCGCCGGCGCCCTTGGCCTCGATGGTCACGCCTGCCAGCGGCTCGCCGTCGCAGCCGGTGATGGTGCCGGAGATGCAGCGCGCGTTGCCGGCCTTGTCGCAATTCCACCACGAAAAGTGCCCGACGTCGGCAACCATCGCCAGCCGCTTGGGGTCACGGGTCGACTTGACGATCTTCGCCATGCCCTCCTCGATCCACATCTTCTTGGCTTCGAGGTAGTGCCACATCGCAATGGTATCGCCGAGTTTAGCGGTCGTGACGACGGGCAGGTCCATGTCGAGCGTCGCGGTCTTGCCCGCAGCAAGCTCCACGGGGTCGCCGTTTTCGTCGGTCATCGCGATCTCGGCCATCGCAAACGATTCGATGATCGACAGCGTGCCGTCGGTTTGCCGTCCGAGGAAGTTGCCGGGCGCCCCCTCGATTTGCGTGGTGCCGGGGTCCACGTGGGTCATGCGGACCCGGACCTCGCCCTTGATCGGCTGGCCCAGCGCGTCGACGATGGTGCCCGGCTTGAACTGCACGTTGCCGCGCGGGTGATGCACGACGCCACCGTACTTGGGCTGCACGATCTGCTCGGGCCCCTGCTCGAGCATGCGCACGCGGACAACCGAACCCTCGTTGTGCAGCAGGCGCACGGGCTTCTCAAACGACGCATAACCGGGCATTTCGAAACGCAAGCGTGCGGCGTCATGGGCGACGATCTTCTGCAGCGAGAACTTGCCCGCGCCGTCGGTCAGGGTTTCGTTGCCGACGTCGACGTAGATGACCTTGGCGCCCTTGATCGGCAGGTTGTTCTCGTCCAACACGAGACCGGTGACCGAGGCAGTGCCCTTCGGCAGCTCAATTGGCACGTCCTGGTCGCTTGCGTCGGCGGCGTCATCGACGTCATCCACCGCATCGGGGGCGACCGTGTCCTGAACGTCGGCCAGCGGCGGCTCCGCGTCGTCCAAATCGTCTCCGTCATAGCGAATTTCTTCGACGAAGGTGTCGACCGGGTCGATGTCGGCAGCCACGTCAGGCGTCACGGTCGCGTCGGGCTTGGCGGTATCGGGCGTCTGGCCGTTGTCGACCTGCGCCAGCACGTCTTCGTTGCCGAAATTCCACGTGCCGCCGCCGCCTCCGCCGCCACCCGTTCCGGTGGTGCACGCCCACAGGGGAAGCACGCCCAGCAGGGTAACGAGGATCATACGGGAAACTGCGACGCCAGAAGACAAAACGTGTGCCATACGACACCTCCGGGCCAAGCATCTGACCACGTCGCCGACCGCAGCGCAAGGCTTTGAGGTCGAGCCATTTTCCTTTTGTCTTTCGCAAACTTGACGGCGCGACTGGCCTCTGGTGGCTAGAAGCGGGACAAGGACGATCAACGGCAGCAAGCGACCGCCCCGGATCGGGGCATCTTCCCCCTGGTCTGCCACGAGTTGACGCTGCGCGATTGATTCTCAATCCTTTTCAAACTGTTGCACCCGTTTCGATCCTCTCCCGCCTGCGTGAGCAGCAGGCGATTCGTGGCGTGTCGCAGGACCGCGTGAGGCGAGTCCCCCCAAAGTTTCTCCCTAGTTTGCGCTTGACGGCCATTTTGGACGGAGGACACTGCATGGAATAGGTTCTACGGCTGCGTTTTGAGCTTACACAGACGCGGATCTGGACGATGAGTCCCGTCCCGGACCAGTCCTTGATTGCGCCCAAAAAGGCCTTGAGATGACAGTACCCCACGAATCCAAGGGTTCCGAATCGTTCTCACCTGCGTTTCCCTCCGCGTCCATGCGAGACCTCACCCAAGACGCCGATTTCACTTCCTGGCTCAAAGAGCTGGGCCGCCGCATTCAAGCTCGCCGCAAGGCCTTGGGGCTCACGCAGTCCCAAGCAGGAGAGCGCTGCGGCGTCGACCTGAAGCAATACCAAGACTACGAAGGGGGCCGTCGACCGATCACGACGCGCAACCTGTTCCGCATCGCGTGCGGCCTGGAGGTTCCGCCGGCCGCGCTGGTGCCGGGGGCCATCGAGGCTCCCGTCGTGGCCGTTCGGGGCACTGAAGTCGAGGGTCTGAAGGACCTGGAGCGCCACGGCTGGAAAGTGCTGCCTCCCGGTGAAGCCGACCCACGCCGCCGTCGGGCAGTGCCGGCAGTCGACCTTCGCGTCAACGGACGTGGTCGATATGCTGCGCCTCTGGTGCTCGCATGGGCGCTGCCTCCTGCCAACAAGAAGTTGAGTCGGTCCGGAATGTTCCTGGTGCGCTGTCAGGCCGGCAACCTGTCGCCCGTGGTCCCTGAAGGCAGCTGGGCGCTGTTCCACCAGCCGGCGCAGCCGCCGCTGCTGGGCAAGCTGGTGCTGGTGCGCTGCGACTCGACCGACAAGTCCGGCGCGTGGGAGCTGCGGCGCGTCGGCGGCTTGGAAATCGACCCGGACGGGTCGACTCGGGCGCGCATGGACTCGCTGCGTCAGAACGTCCCGCCTCTCACGTTGCGGGCTCGCGCCGAGTCAGAAATCGAGAACCAAGGCGAGCTTTCTGAGGTTCTGGGTCAGACCGGCCGCCGCTAGTCCCCTCCTCCCCGACAAATCGGCAAGCCTTGGCGCAAAGTTCGCGCATCTCACGGCTGCGTCCGCGCCGAAGTGCTGGACATCTGTTCAGCACTTCCGCACGATGTCGTGCGTTCGCCCGCCTTCCCCCGCCCGGAGCCCCCTCGCCATGTCGTCATCCGACCCGTCGTTTGCAGCTCCGCACCCACGCGACGAGATCGTCATCCGCGGTGCCGCCCAGCACAACCTGAAGCACATCGACCTGCGGCTGCCCAAGCACAAGCTGATTGTGTTCACGGGGGTATCGGGGTCGGGCAAGTCGTCGCTGGCCTTCGACACGCTGTATGCCGAGGGGCAGCGTCGCTACGTCGAGAGTCTGTCCGCCTACGCCCGTCAGTTTCTGGGGCAGATGGACAAGCCGATCTACGACAAGCTGTCGGGGCTCTCACCCACCATCGCGATCGAACAGAAGGCGGCGGGCTCCAATCCGCGGTCTACCGTGGGCACGATCACCGAGATCCACGACCACCTGCGCGTGCTGTTCGCCCGAGTCGGAAGGCAGCACTGCCCAAGCTGCGGCGCAGCGGTGGGTCGTCAGGAACCGGCGCAGATCGTCCAAGAAATCATGGGGCTTGCGGACGGCGCGCGTGTGCTGGTGCTGGCTCCCGTGGACCGGCAGCGCAAGGGCACGTTCCAGGACACGTTTGCCGATGCGCTGCAGCAGGGCTTCGTGCGCGCGCGCGTCGACGGCGAGGTGGTCGAGCTGACGCCAGACACCAAGCTGGACAAGAACCGCAAGCACGACGTGGACTTGGTGGTCGATCGGGCAGTAGTGCGGGCCAGCGAGCGGTCGCGGTTGACGGACAGCGTCGAGCTGGCGCTGAAGATGGGCAAGGGGCGCATGTCGGTGTCGGTGGCTCCGGCGGCGGGCGAGACAGAATGGACGGAAAAGGCGTTTTCGGAGGCGCTGTTCTGCGTGACCTGCAACCGTAGCTTTGCCGCGCTGACGCCGCTGTCGTTCTCGTTCAACAATCCGCTGGGAGCTTGCGAGGCGTGCGGAGGTCTGGGCTTCTCGATGCAGGTCGACCCCGCAGCGGTGGTGCCGGACCCTGCCCGGACGCTGCGCGAGGGCGCGATCGACCCGTGGCGGCGCACGGTGGATGCCAGCTGGACCATGCGGATCGTCGAGGGCGCAGCAGAGAGCCTTGGCTTTGATCTGGACACACCGTGGCGCGACTTGCCCCAAGCCCACAAGGATCTGGTGCTGTACGGCACCGACCAGCGCGTGCAGGTGACTTGGCAGTCGGCGAACGGCTCAGGCCAGTGGGCGACGAAGTTCGAGGGCGCGATTCCGCAGCTGCAGCGGCGCTGGCGCGACACGACGAGCGAGCACGCCCGCGAGCTCTATGCGGAGTACTTCGTGCAGGCCCACTGCGCCGAGTGCAACGGCAGCCGTCTGCGCGCGGACAGCCGGGCGGTGCGGGTGGGCGGCAAGACCCTGCCCGAGCTTGCGCGCTGGCCGGTGAATCAGGTGCACGCGTGGCTGAGCGAAGTCGAACTGCCCGGCAACCAACAGCAAATCGCGACGGAGCTGCGCAAGGAGATCCTGTCGCGTCTGGGCTTCCTGCTGCAGGTGGGGCTGAACTACCTCAGCCTCGACCGCGGCGGTGCGACCCTCTCAGGCGGTGAGAGTCAGCGCATTCGGCTGGCCAGTCAGGTGGGGTCAGAGCTGACGGGCGTGCTGTACATCCTGGACGAGCCCAGCATCGGTCTGCATCCCCGCGATGGTCGACGATTGGTCGGCACACTGGAGCACTTGCGCGATCTGGGCAACACCGTGCTGGTCGTGGAGCACGACCCCGACACGATTCGAGCTGCCGACCACGTGGTGGACTTCGGACCCGGCGCAGGGCGGCACGGCGGGTACGTGGTGGCGCAGGGGACTGTCGGGGACCTGCTGGCGCACCCGACGTCGCGGACCGGTGCGTGGCTGGACGGGCGCGAGCGACTGGAGCCGCCGAAGAAGCGGCGCAAGCCGAAGGGAGCGCTGCAGATTCGCGGTGCCGCCAGTCACAACCTGCAGGGGCTGGACGTCGATGTTCCGCTGGGCGTGCTGACGGCGGTGACCGGGGTCAGCGGCGCGGGCAAGTCCACGCTGGTGCACGACATTCTGCTGCCGGCGCTGACCAACGCGCTGATGGGCACGCACCACGCAGTCGGCGCGCATCGGTCGATGGCGGGCTGCGAATTGCTGGACAAGGTCATCGAGGTGGACCAACAGCCGATCGGCCGCACGCCGCGGTCGAACCCCGCCACCTACACCAAGCTGTGGGACCCGATCCGCACCATGTTCGCAGAGTTGCCGGACGCGCGGGCGGCAGGCTACGGGCCCGGCCGGTTCTCATTCAACGTCAAGGGTGGCCGCTGCGAGCACTGCCAGGGCGACGGCGTGCTGAAGATCGAGATGCACTTTCTGGCCGACGTGTACGTGCCCTGCGAGATCTGCAAGGGACGTCGCTTCAATGAGGCGACACTGGCCGTGAAGTGGAAGGGGCTGAGCATCGCGGACGTGCTGGAGCTGACCGTCGACGAGGCCTGCGAGCTGTTCACCCATCACAAGCAGATCGCCCGAATTCTCCAGACGCTGCGAGAGGTTGGTCTGGGCTACGTGGCGATGGGGCAGCCGTCGACCACGCTGTCTGGCGGCGAGGCGCAACGCATCAAGCTGGCACGGGAGCTGGCGCGGCCGGGCACGGGGCGGACGCTTTACGTGCTGGACGAGCCGACGACCGGCCTGCACTTCGACGACGTGGCCAAGCTGGTGCAGGTGTTGCAACGCTTGGTCGATAAGGGCAATTCCGTGCTGATCATCGAGCACCACCTCGAACTGGTGCAGATGGCCGACCACGTCATCGATCTCGGACCTGAGGGCGGCGACGCGGGCGGGCGACTGGTCGCGCAGGGCACACCGGAGGAGGTCGCGCGGACCCGAGGCAGCTTCACCGGCGAGGCGCTGCGCGACGTCCTGGCACGCCACGGCCGATTGGCCCAAGGTCACGCAGGCTAGCCGAGGGAAAGCGCCAAGCCGCCGTCGGTCAGAACCGCTCCAGACCGTGGTCGCGCGGCGCGATCGCTCCCAGGCCAAGTGGCGAGCCGCCGATCGTCAGTCCGGTGGCGAAGCCCTCCATCGACGAGACCTTGGCGAAGCCGCCCAGCGACACGGGTCCCAAGTTCAGAAGGCCCGGATAGAACTCGAAGCGCAGGGAAGGGTCCGTCACCAATCCGGCGATCGCGGACATCTGCAGCGAGTCGTCGCGGTCCCAGAACACCCCCAGCTCCCAGTCGCCGTCGCCGTCGGGCACCATCGTGCGACCATCGACGCGCTCCTCCGCCTTCAGTTGTAGCAGCCGATAGCCGCCAGCCACGCTGAGGTCGTGTCCGGCCCCGAGAGGCACCGATGCGCCGAACAATCCCTGTACGCCGTAGTACATGAACCCGCGCACGGGCAGTCCGGTCGTCACCTTCATGCCGTAGTTCTCGCCCGCGTTCAGCAGCCGCAACCCTTGGGGCGCGAACACCGCCTGACTGGGCCAGTAGGAGATGTGCACCCAGCGGTCCAGCGCGCGCACGAACGGATCGTGGGAAAACAGCAGCAAGCCGATCGGGTTGAAGATCCACACGTCGGCGATCGGGTCCTGAACCGCCCCTTGATAGCCACCGTTCTCGACGACCTCGTTGCCCAGCTGCATCGCGACGATGGTGCCCAACGCCGCAAGTCGCGGATACGCAACGTCGTGAGCGGCATACCACTCGTCCAGCTTGCGATACAGCATCCCCTCGCCAAACCCGTGCAGGACGATGTTGGGGACGAACTGGCCGTAGCGCACGTCCCAACCGCGATAGGGAAAGATCTCGTGGGCGGCAAAGCGGGCCCAGCCGATGCGGTCCAGATTGTCCAAGGGATGCAGGAGATTGCGACCGACGTTGCGGATGCCGCCCCAATAGTCGACCCGAAACGGTGAGTCCTGGTACGAGATGCCCCGCAGGATGTCGTAGGTGCCGTTTAGCCACACGGTGGCGGGGTTGAACTGCTGCTCACTGCCAGAGAGTGCGCCGTGCCAGTAGACCGGCGACGCAACCGCAGTCGGCTCCTGCGCAAGCGCGACCGTGGGCATGGCCACGAGCAGCAGAACGAACAGGGACTTGCAGAGCAAACGGATCACGATCGGTCCTGGTCAACATGGCGCCAGTGGCGAGAGCGGGGAGATCTTAGGGTTGGCACCGCGGCGCTGGCAATGGGGGCTCGTCCATGCTCCGCCCTCGCCGTCAGCCGCCGCGAAGGTTCCCCAATGACCAAGCGGGCCCTGGTATTCCCCCTCTTGCACGCGCCGGGGGTGAAGTGCAGAGTGCGCCGCCAATCGGGTCGCCATATGCCCGTCAGGAGCACCATGTCTTCGGGATCGCAAGACGATCGTCCCAATGCGCACTTGCCGCTCGCCCCCATCGTCGATGCGTTGTGCGCTCCTCAGGGTCAGACCCTGACCACGCCGCGCGGCAACCACCGGCTGCTGCTGCCGTCGCGCGATGTGCTGATCGAGCTGCTGGAGCAGTTGCGGACCGTGCTGTTCCCCGGCTACTTCAGCCACTGGGACCTAAGCCCTGAGAGCCTGCACTACTACATCGGCGCCACGCTCGACCGCGTGGCCCATACGATGCAAGAGCAGGTCAAGCGCGGCCTGTGCCTCTCCTGCGACCGCGACCCCAGCGTGGACCATAGTTGCGACGACCACGCGGTGGCCATCA
The DNA here is from genome assembly GCA_049317445.1 of Myxococcota bacterium. Taxonomy (GTDB): domain Bacteria; phylum Myxococcota_A; class UBA9042; order UBA9042; family UBA9042; genus CAJBNH01. The sequence continues at coordinate 23,147 of JBMOIG010000003.1, forward strand.
CCCAAGCGTTCCTGCAGCGCCTGCCCGAACTGCGGCGTCTGCTGACGACCGACGTGCAAGCGGCCTACGAGGGCGACCCAGCTGCGACCAGCTTGGACGAGATCATCTTCAGCTATCCGGGGTTGCAGGCCATCATCGCGTATCGTATCGCGCACGAACTGCATCTGCTCAAGGCGCCGCTGATCCCGCGCATCATCACCGAGTACGCCCACAGCACGACCGGCATCGACATCCACCCGGGCGCGACCATTGGCGAGAAGTTCTTCATCGACCACGGCACCGGCGTGGTGATCGGCGAGACGTCGCTGATCGGCCGCAACGTGCGGATCTATCAGGGCGTCACGCTGGGGGCGAAGAGCTTTCCGCTGGATGAACACGGTCATCCGATCAAGGGAGTGCCGCGCCACCCCATCGTCGAGGACGACGTCATCATCTACTCGGGCGCGACGATCCTCGGCCGCATCACGCTGGGCAAAGGCTCGACGGTCGGCGGCAACGTGTGGCTGACGCGCAGCCTTGCACCGGGCAGCAACGTGACGCAGAGCCTGGCGCGCACCACGAGCTTCGAGGACGGTGCGGGCATCTGACCCACCTCGCAGGACGGCAGCTGCAACACTTTTCCGCTAGGGAGTCGCGACCTTGGCCGTGTCATGCGCCGTCGACAGGTCGCTTGACCGGGCGACCAGCCCGACGAAGTCATGCCGCCACGCGTGGGTGTCCGGGCCCAACGACGCGCGAGCGGTTTCTTCGACCGCACGCAGGGTGGCCGTGCCCTTGAAGGGCGAGTCGCGCAGGATCAGGCCCCAGGCAGCAACGGCGGCTGCGAAGCGGAAGTCCACGGACGCATTCTGAAACTTCCCACCCTGGTCGACCACGGTCTGACTCAGCAGCTTGCTCTGGTCCGAGGTTGGCGGCTTGTAGCGCAGTTTGACGGTCATCAGCTCGCCGGATTGCAGCGCGGCTTGCGTCGGCGCGGCGGCCTGATACTTCAGCCGGTCGGCGCCCTTCAGAGGTTCCGCGGAGTTGGCAGGCACGATCTCGTAGAAGGCCGTCACCGAGTGCCCCGCGCCCAGCTCGCCCGCGTCCTTCTTGTCGTCGTCGAAGTCCCGCGCCGCCAGCATCCGGTTCTCGTAGCCCAGCAGCCGGTAGCCCTTGACCAGCACCGGGTTGAATTCGACTTGGATCTTCACGTCCTTGGCAATCGTCAGCAGCGTGCCACCCATCTGCCCGACCAGCACCTTGTGCGCCTCGAGCGCGCTGTCGATGTAGGCGTGGTTGCCGTTGCCCTTGTCGGCCAGCTTCTGCATCTTGGCATCCTGGTAGTTGCCCTGACCGAAACCGAGCACGGTCAGGTACACACCCGAAGCCCGCTTCTCCTCGATCATTCGCACCAGATCGCCGTCGCTGGAGGTGCCTACGTTGAAGTCGCCGTCGGTGCACAGGATCACGCGATTGGCGCCGCCCTTCAGGAAGGCCTTCTCGGCCGTTTCGTAGGCCAGCTGCAGACCTTCCGCTCCCGCCGTCGAGCCACCGGCCTGCAGCCGCGCCAGGGCCGACAGAATCGCCGTCTTGTCGCTGCCGGGGGTGGGAGGCAGCACCACGCCAGCGGCCCCGGCGTACACCACGATCGACACGCGGTCCTGATCGCGCAGCTGGGTCGTCAGCATCGACAGCGACTTGACCAGCAGCGGCAGCTTGTCTTCGTCGGCCATTGACCCCGACACGTCGATCAGGAAGACCAGATTGGCAGGCGGCAGGCTCTTCGCGTCGACCCGGCGCCCTTGAATGCCCACGCGGACCAGACGATGGGCGGGGTTCCACGGCGCATCGGCCACCTCGGTCACCACCGCAAACGGCGCGTCACCTTGAGGGTCTGGGTAATCGTAAGAGAAGTAGTTGACCAGCTCCTCGATCCGCACGGCGTCCTTGGGCGGCAACTCGCCGTTGGTCAGAAAGCGCCGCACGTTGCTGTAGGCCGCCGTGTCGACGTCGATCGACAACGTAGACAACGGCTGGTCGGCGACGGCCAGGAAGCTCTGCTCATCGATTGCATCGTAGCCCTCTCGGTCTTTCGGCAGCGGGACAGCGGCCGGCGGCGCAGGAGCGCTGAAGCCCATCCCCGTCGACACCCGCGGCGCGGCACCGGCACTGCCCATCGCCATGCCGCCGCCGTAGCCGTACGACATGCCTGCGGATCCGGCTGACCGGCGAACCCTGTGCTCGGCTTCGGCTTTCTCCGCGGGCTTGGACGCGTCGGGCTTGGGTTTCGCAGCCTGGGCGGTCGCGCGGGCCAGCGCCAGACGAACGCTGACGGCGCCCGAGGTTGGCACGGTGACCTTGGCGGCGGTGGCCAGGAACCCTGCGCGCGACGCCCGGACCGTCTGCACACCCGCGGGCAGGGCGTCGAACACGAAACGGCCCTGCGCGTCGGTGCGCGCCGTCCTCGCGGAGGGGGACAGGGACACGTCCGCGCCCGGAATCGCCACGCCGCCCGCCGCCTCGACCACGACGCCCGTGAGCCGCGCGCCGGTCGCCTTGCCCTGCGCGTACCCCCACCCGGCCACCAGCAGCCAGACGACCCCGAACGCCACCGCGAACTTCGAACCTGCTGCGCTGCGTGTTGCCATCCTGTCCCCCTTGCCCTGCCGCGAAGTGCGACGTGCCGGGCGTCCACGCGTTGGACGGCCGTGGGTAGATGGACGCGCGACGTGACGCTGCGATCTGCCAGGACCCCACTTTTCGGGGTTGTCGTGCGCAGGTCCCCAAACGCAAGAAGGCCCGCGTGAACCGGAGTTCGCGCGGGCCTTCTCGAATCGGTGCCGCCAGAGGCGGAGTCGACTACTTGTGGCAGGTCTTGCAGCCAGCGATGTCCTTGCCCTCAGCCTTCATGGCCTTGTGGCAGTCGATGCATCGCCCGTGGAACACGACCGACTTCTGGTCGATCTTGTCGCCTTCGGCCGTGTAGAGGAACGGGGCCTTCTTGCCGCCGGACTCCTTCTGGGCCTCTCCCGGCTTGACGTGACACTCGGAGCAAGCCTTCGCACCAGTCTTGTCGGCAGCCGACTTCAGCGTGTGATGGCAGTCCTTGCAGGTGATGGCGGCACCACCCTTGGCCTTGTACTCGTTGATGTGCTTACCATGATTGAAGGTGACAGCACCCTTCTTGCCAGGGATCTGGTCAATCTTGATGACTGCCTTCTCGGCGGCGATCACGACGCCCGACGCCGAAACAACAAACAGGGACAGACCAGCCAGCAGGACCCACTTCTTGACGTTCATTTGCAGCTTCCTCCTTGAGACGGGGCTCGGTTACCCGGCAGCCAGCCGTGGCATTCGGGCCGCGGGGGAGTGACAACCCAGGATGGTCCTGTTGTCAATCCTTCCACCCTTTCCTTCCCCTCCTACGCACCGGTCCGCACTTCGATTCGACCGCGTTGCGTGAATGCGATACGCAGGTCCATTGAGGCGCCATGCGACTTTTGCCTGCCGGGTCAGGGGGTTTCCTTCCGAGAGACAATTCCCGATGGAGAATCAGCCTTAGCCCGCGCGAATTCACAGTCATGATCTTGACCTGAGGCTAGATTCAAGCCACTGAACAAGCGCCTTGTCGGCACTTTGGGCCAGCGTTCGGCCCCCGAATCCTTCTGCCGGGTCCGGGTCTCTCACCATCGCCCGCCCGCCGTTCCGGTCAGCGCGCCACGGCCTCGCAGCCAAGGAGTCCCCATGAGCCGCAAACCCGAAGTCCTGATCTCGTTTCCCGGCGGCAAGCGCGTCGATGCGGCATTCCGTACGGAGGTCGTGTCGACCGACCAGCCGGTCGACGCGGGCGGTGAGGCCAGCGCCCCCGCTCCGTTCACGCTGTTCCTGGCGTCGATTGGCACTTGCGCCGGCATCTACGTGCTGGGCTTCTGCCAGTCGCGCAACCTGCCGACCGAGGGCATCCGGATTCGCCAGCGCATGGCCTTCGACCCCGAGACGCGGGTGCTGAGCGGCGTGGAGTTGGACATCGAGGTGCCGCCCACCTTCCCCGAGAAGTACCGCGAGGCGCTGGTGCGGGTGGCGGATCAATGTGCGGTGAAGAAGGCGATCCAGGCGCAACCGGAGTTCGTGGTGCGCACGGTGGTCGTGAGTGGCGACGCGGAATAGCTCGACAGAAGGGGCCTAACCGACCTTCTGCTGCAGCTTGGCGACCAGTTCGTCCATGCCCTTCTTGGCGTCAGCGAACAGCATCCGGGTGTTCTCCTTGTAGAACAACGGATTGTCGACACCCGCGTAGCCCGACGAACGGCTGCGCTTCAGCACGACGACGCGCTTGGCCTTCCAGACCTCGAGCACCGGCATGCCGTAGATCGGGCTGCTGGCGTCGGTCTGGGCTCCCGGATTCACGATGTCGTTAGCGCCGATGACGAGCACCACATCGGTGTGCGGGAAGTCCTTGTTGATCTCGTCCATCTCCAGAACGATGTCGTAAGGCACGCTTGCCTCTGCCAGCAGCACGTTCATGTGGCCGGGGAGGCGACCTGCGACCGGGTGGATGGCGAAACGCGCCTCGATGCCCCGCGACCGCAGGTAGTCCACGAACTCCTTGGTAGCGTGCTGCGCGCGAGCCACAGCCATGCCGTAGCCGGGAACGATGACTACGGCACGCGCCTCAGCAATCTCGTCGGCCAGCTCGTCGCAAGTGGTGGCGACAACGTCACCCTGGGGAGCCGCCACCGCGCCATTCTTGGGGGCAGGCGGGTCGGCACCGAAGCCACCGAAGATCACGTTCCAGATCGAGCGGTTCATCGCCCGGCACATGATGTAAGACAGGATAGCGCCTGACGAACCGACCAGTGCGCCGGTGATGATCAGCAGGTCGTTTTCGAGCATGAAGCCCGCAGCGGAAGCCGTCCAACCGGAGTAGCTGTTCAGCATCGACACGACGACGGGCATGTCCGCACCGCCGATCGCCGCGACCAGGTGGATGCCCAGCAGGCCGGCGACGACGGACATGGCGAGCAGGAACACGAAGCCCTGCTCCGGACCCGCGGCCATGGCGAACGGCGCGGCGAGACCCAGCGCGGCAATTGCGGCCGTTGCATTCAGCAAGTGACGTGCGGGCAGCAAGAGGGGCTTGCCCGACAGCGACCCGCGCAGCTTGAGGAAGGCGACAACCGAGCCGGTGAAGGTGATCGCGCCGATCAGGACATCGGCCCAGATCTCGCCCAGCAACAGGCCGGTGTGATTCGGCTCGTCGAGATAGGCGGCGTACCCGACGAGCACGGCGGCCAGACCGACGAAGCTGTGCAGGATCGCGACCAGCTCTGGCATCGACGTCATCGCGACGCGCGCCGCCAGCACCGACCCGATCAGCGCGCCAACGAGAATCGCGGGCAGCAGGAACTGCAGGTTACCCACCGTGGGCTCAGCCGCCAGCGTGCCGCCGATCAGCACCGCGACGACCGCGATGAGCATGCCGGTGATGCCGTAGCCGTTGCCGCGACGGGAGGTCTCGGGATTCGAGAGTCCGCGCAGGCTGTTGACGAACAGCACGCTCGCGATGACCCAAGCGAGGGACAGGAAGGCCGTTTCCATGCGCGTTGCCTCCTACTTGCGGAACATCTTGAGCATGCGGCGGGTCACCAGGAACCCGCCCGCAACGTTGATGGTGGCCAGCAGTACTGCGGCCATGCCGAGCAGCACCGGAGCCGAGAGGGGGTCGCCGACCGTGTGCAACACACCGCCGATCAGGATGATCCCGGAGATGGCGTTGGTGACGCTCATCAGCGGCGTGTGCAGCGCGGGCGTGACGTTCCAGACGACCTGCCAGCCGACGAAGCACGCGAGCACGAACACCGTCAGGCGCTCGAAGAACATCTCGACGGTGCGGGGGTCTTCGACGTGGGCGTGCGTGGCGCCGAAGTGCAGCCCCAGCCAGGTCAGCACGAGGATGCCGACCATGATCCAGGTCAGCGGAGCGGACTTGGCCGACCCAGGCGGCTTCGCCTTGGGCTTGGTCGCGATGGCGGTCCCGGCGGGCGTTTCGACCGCCGTGGGCGCGGCGACCGGGACGGGCTTGGCGGGCGGCGGCCACGTCAACTCGCCGTCGCGCAGGACGGTTGCGCCGCGCACGACCTCGTCCTCGAAGTCGACGCGCCAGTTCGCTCCGCCGCCCATGTCGGTCAGCAGATGCACAAGGTTCTGCGCGTAGAGCTGGCTGGACGTGGTGGCCAGCCGGCTGGGCAGGTCGGTATAGCCGAGGATGGTCACGCCGTTGTGGACGATCGCCTCGTCGGGCACGGTCAGGTCGCAGTTGCCTCCGGTCTCGGCCGCGAGGTCGACGATCACCGAACCCGGCTTCATCAACTCGACCATGTCCTTGAGCCACAGCTTGGGCGCGGGCTTGCCCGGGATCAGGGCCGTGGTGACGACAATGTCGACTTCCTTGGCCTGTGCGCGGAACAACGCCATCTCGGCAGCGATAAATTCTGGGCTCATTTCGCGCGCATAGCCGCCACCGCCCTCGCCGTCCTCCTGGATTTTGACCTCCAGGAACTCGGCGCCCATCGACTTGACCTGGTCCTTGACGGCGGCCCGTGTGTCGAAGGCGCGGACGATGCCGCCCAACGACTTGGCGGCACCCAGCGCGGCCAGACCGGCGACGCCTGCGCCAATCACCAGCACCTTCGCGGGGTTGACCTTGCCGGCGGCCGTCATCTGACCGGTGAAGAAGCTGCCGAAGTGGCTGGCGGCCTCGACGATTGCGCGATAGCCCGAGATGTTCGCCATCGACGACAGCGCGTCCATCTTCTGCGCCCGACTGATGCGCGGAATCTGGTCCATCGCCAGCACGGTCAGCTTGCGCGCGGCCATGCGGTCCAGCAGCTCCGTGGAGCGGGCGGGCCAAATGAACGAGACCAGACAGGCACCTTCGTGCAGGAGGTCAACCTCGTGCGCAGACAGGTCGGGACGCTCGGCCGGAGGGCGAACCTTGAGCAGCACGTCTGCGGCGCTCCACAGGGCGCGAACGTCGGCCTCGATGCGGGCACCCGCAGCAAGGTAAGCGTCGTCGGTGTAACAGGCGGCTGTGCCTGCGCCCGACTCAACAGCGACCTCGAATCCCAAACCGATCAGCTTGCGGACGCTGTCGGGCGACGCGGCGACCCGTTTTTCACCGGGCAGCACTTCCTTGGCGATGGCGACCAGCATTCCGGTCCTCCCGTGGTCTTGTGGGGGTGGCGGGCGCGGCGTTGCGTTGGCGGTGACGGCGATGTGCGGCGGCCCCCGGATCTCCCCTGGGGATGGCGACTTCCGAAGCCCGAAGGCCGCCATTGGGGGCGGGAGTGTGCCGTGGAACGACGCGCCGTGTCAAACCGCGTCGGGCTGCACGCGCGTCAGGCAATGTCACGGGAGCGATGTAAAGTCGAATGCTTACGTGTGACGGTCGTCGAGAGGGCCTCAACGATACCCGCGCGCCTGAATCTGGAACAGCCGCGCATACACGCCGTTTTCCTCCAGCAGCTCGGCGTGACTGCCGCGTTCGAGGATGCGACCACCCTCCAGCACCACGATCCGGTCCGCGCGGCGCACGGTGGAGAAGCGGTGCGAGATCAACACGGCCATGCGCCCCTCGGACAGCTCGTGCAGCCGATCGAAGATCTGCGACTCGGCTTCGGCATCCATGGCCGACGTGGGCTCGTCGAGCACCAGAATCTCGGCCGATTGCCGCATGAAGGCGCGAGCGAGTGCGACGCGCTGCCACTGCCCGCCCGACAGCTCACGCCCGTCGCGGAACCACTTGCCCAGCTGCGTGCGGTAACCGTTCGGCAGCGCCTGCACGAAATCGGCTGCCATGCCCTTGTCGGCCGCCTCGCGCCAGCCCGCCTCGTCGTCGAACCGCTGCACGTCGCCCGCGCCGATGTTCTCGCCAACCGGCAGCTGGTAGCGCGCAAAGTCTTGAAAGATCACGCCGATCCGCCGCCGCAGCGCGTCCACGTCCCACTCGCGCAAGTCCAAGCCGTCCAGCAGGATCCGGCCGCCGGTCGGCTCATACAACCGCGTCAGCAGCTTGATCAAAGTGGTCTTTCCGGAGCCGTTCGCCCCCACCAGCGCCAGCGTCTCGCCCTGGCGCAGCTGCAGATCGATGTCGACCAGCGCCGGCAGATCGGTGTCGGGATAGGTGAACGACACGCCCTCGAAGCGCACGCCGTCGCCTGGCAACGGTCCTTCTGTGGCGGTGCCGGACGGCCGCGGCGTCTGGTGATCGAGAAACTCATACAGCAGCGACAAGTAGAGGTTGTCCTCGTACATCCCGCCGACCGCCTGCAGGCTCGCCGAGACCGCCGACTGCCCTTGCTTGAAGACCATCAGCAGCATCGACATGCCGCCAAGCGTCAACGCTCCGGCAATCGTCGATGTCACTGTCCATGCGAACGCGCCATACAGCGCGACGGCCCCCACCAGCCCCAGCCCCAAGCCCCACAGGTTGCGGCGCCAAGTCAGCAGGCGGTCCTCGTCGAACAGCTTGTCGAAGATCGCGCGGTAGCGTCCCAACAGCAGCGGCCCCAAGTCGAACAGCTTGACTTCTTTGGCAAAGTCCTCGCGTGCCAGAACCACCTCAAGGTAGGCCTGCTGACGGAACTCCGGCGAACGCCAAGAGAAGAGTCGGAACGCCTCGCCGGAGAACTTCGCCTCGGCCACGAAGGCCGGCACACCCGCCAGAACCAGCAACACCACCGCCCACGGGGAGAACCCGAGCAGAATCAAGCAGAAGCCGGCCAGCGAGATCGACTGTTGCACCAACCCGAAGACGCGCATCACCAGACCCAGCGGCCGCACGGAGGCTTCGCGGCGTGCACGGGTCAGACGGTCGTAGAATTCGGAGTCCTCGAACTGCGGCAGCGACATCTCGAGCGCTTTCTCGAGGATCATCACGTTGATGCGATTGCCCAGCCGCGCCCGTAGCAACGCCTGGCAGATCGCGATGCCCCGTTGCGAAGCGAGCAGCAGCGCGACGGCGAGGCCCTCCAACGCCACATAGCCCAACGCCTTGGTCGTCTCTGCGGCGCCGTGATCGCGCGAAGCCGCCACCACCGCGTCGATCATCCACTTGCCGATGTAGGCGATGCCCGCGGGCAACAGACCGGCCGCCAGCGTCAGCAGGCTCAGCGCAATCGTCAGGCCCGGAGCCGTCGTCCACACCAAGCGCAAGGCCCTGGGACTGAAGGCAAATGTCGCGAAGAAGCCGTCCGGCAACAGACCCTTGCGCTCCTGCGCGGGCGGGTCGGTGCGGTTGGCGCGGCGCGATCCAGGGATGTGGGAACCATGGGGAGGCAGCGGGAACTCCTTGTCGCGAGGCTCGGGACGCCGGCGGCACCCGGCTACTCAGCAGGCTGGGTAGCGCAACTCGGGCCGCGCGGCAAGCCGGGGGACCGCGTTGCAGGCCGGGACCTTCCGTCGCACACTGGTCGTTGTCCCTGCACCATGCGCCGAACCCCATGCGAGGCACCGCCATGACCGAGCCCTTTACGCCCCCCGTCGCTGCACCGTTTGCGTCCCCGGAGTCGGAGAAGACGCTGTGGGAGGGCCGCCCCGCCGCGCTGGACTCGCTGGGTCGGTGGACCCTCGCCATCCTGACGGTGGGGCTGGCCGGACTGTGGTGGTGGATCGGCCGGTTGTCGACGAGGGTGCGCGTGACCGATCAGCGCGTGATCCTGAAGACCGGCCTGTTCACGCTGCGCACCGAGAACTTTGAGCTTTACCGCGTCACGGACATCACCGTCGTCGAGCCATTCGGCGAGCGCCTGCTGGGCTTCGGCCGCGTGGTGCTGCTGTCGTCCGACCGGACCGAAGGACATCTGGAGCTGCGTGGTCTGCGCAACGTCGAGCGACTGGCCGACCAGATCCGCCACGCGATCGAAGTGCAGAAGCAGGCGCGACGGGTCGCCACGCTGGCCGATGCCTGATCGTCAGGCCGCTTTCCGCTTGACCCACAGGCCCTTGGTGACGTGGGCCACGACCTCCCCGCCCTCGCCCAGCACATCCACCTCGAAGGTCGGCTCGACCTTGCCGTCGGCGTCGACCGCCTCACGGATGCGGGCCACCTCCTCGGCCGAGATCGCGAAGTGCGCGCGCACCCTGCCCTTTCCCGGCTTGCGAAAAGCGATCTGCGCCGACTTGTCCCACACGACGTACCCCGGCCCCAGCTGGACGATCAGGATCAGCATGAAGAACGGGTCACACATCGCGTAAAGCGACCCACCGAAGTGCGTGCCGACGAAGTTGCGGTTCAGCGGCGTCAGCGGCATCTCGACCGTGAACGACGCGCAGTCGGGCGCGACTTGGGTGATACGAATGCCCGCGCCGACGAACGGGGGATACAGGTTCATCGCGCGAAAGAACCAAGGGCGCAGGCCTGGTCCCAGACGTTCGGCAAGCTGATGCAGGGTCAAGCGACGCTCCGTTGGGCGTTGAGTCAACGACGGCTAGCCGCGGCGGCGCGACTGACGGGCGACGGCCAGCGCGGCCAGCACCGACTCCAGCTGCGGCCGGATGCGCTCGAGTTGCTTCTGCGCCTCCAGCGCCACCGGGTCGTCGTCTTCGATCTGGCCCAACAGGTCGTCCAACGACAGCGCGGTAGTCTCCAGCACTTCCCGATAGTCCATGCCTACTTCGAACCAGTAGCCACCGCCGCCGTTCGCCACCAGCATCAGCCAACCCGGACGTTTTGCCGCGCTGGAACGCATCGGCTTCAGCAGCTCTGGCAGGTGGCGCTGCAGCGTGTGGCCGTTGCGGTCGACCTCCAACAGCGCACCTTCCGGCACCGTACACTTCACCGGATCGCCCGGCTGCGGCAGGGGCAGAAAGCGCAGCGTCGGCAGCAAGGCGCCCAGCGGCGTGCCTTGAGCGAACACCAGATCGCCCACTAGAATCCGCGCCTGCCACGCCGCCGCGCCCGCGGGCAGCTCGGCCACGTCGACGCGCGACAGTTCGTCCACGGCCTCGAACGGAATGTCGATGCGCGGCCGCCCCTTGCGCCCGTCGACTTCGAGGGTGACGTTGCCCAGCTGCAGGGTGCGGGGGGCGGGCGGCGCGGCCGGTCCTTCGGCCTTGCGGGTGCGTTCAGCGTCGAGGTGCCAGCGCTCTGCCAGATCCGGCCGCAGCTCGACGACCCAACCCGGCTTGACGACGGATACCTGGCGCGCGTAAGCCCTTGCGGACACAACCAATTCGACCGCCACCACGAACCGGGGCAGCGCGGCGTAAAGCGAGCTGGAGGGATGCAGCGAGATCTTCTCTTCGCCCGGCCCCTCGTACCACCGCCCCCGGTTGGCCAGGATCTGGTGCGCGAAGCCTGCCGCCACCGCCCGCGCGATGCCCAGCGGGTCGCCGCCTGAACCGTCGGCGATGTCCATGCGCTTGGCGATGTCGCGCAGCTGGCGGTGGGCGTTGTCGATGAACGAGAGCGCGCCCGGGTCCAGAAAGTGCTTGGTGCAGAAGGCTGCCTTGTCGTCGGCCTGCTGCCAGCCGCGGAAAACCTGCACGGCCGTGACCGCATCTCCCAACGGATGCGCCCACTTGGCGTGCGCGCGGCGGGCCGGCTCCTCCTGCTCTGGTGGATACAACAGCGGCGAGCGCACCGACAGGAAGGCGGCGACGACCAGCACCTCGTCCACCACGTCCGGGTGCCGATCGGCGGCCTCGACGACCATGCGGGCCAGCGTGGGACTCAGAGGGAACGGCACCATGCGCTTGCCGACCGGCGTCAGGTGGCGGTCCTGGTCGATCGCCCCCAAGGCGTGCAGGTGCTGCAGCGCCGAGCGCAGGCGGCTGCTTTGTGGCGGCGTGGGAAACGGGAAGGACTCGACGTCGCGGATGCCCAGATCGATCAACCGCAGCACGACCTCGGCCAGATCCAGACGCAGGATCTCCTCGTCGGTGAAGCGGTCCCGGCGCTGGAACCACTCGGGGCTGAACAGGCGAATGCACGTTCCTGGAGCGGTGCGACCGGCCCGGCCCTTGCGCTGCTCGGCGGACGCCTGGCTGATGCCCTCCTCGCGCAGGAACAGCACGCCGGCGGGGCCGATGCGGGGCACCTTGGCGAGACCCGAGTCGATCACGAATCGGACGTCGTCGATGGTGATCGAGGTCTCGGCGATGTTGGTCGCGAGGATCACCTTGCGCTGCCCGGGGTACTTGGCGAACACGCGCTCCTGTTCTTCGCGGGTCAGCGCCCCGTACAGCGGCAGCACGACCAGATCGTGCCCCAGTCGGCACTGGGCGATGGCCTGACCGGTGCGGCGAATCGCGTCCTCTCCCGGCAAAAAGACCAGCACGTGACCAGGGTTACCGGCGCGGTGGATGTTCTGCACCTCAAGAGCGATCGACTCGGCCAGCTCGTCCGGCCGGTCGCCAAATGGGGGACGCCAGGCGATGTCGACCGGGTGCGGCCGTGCCTGAATCGAGACAACCGGCACCTCGCCCACCGACGACTTGTAGAACTTGACGAACCGGTCTGGCTGCAAGGTCGCCGAGCTGATGATGACCCGCAAGTCCGGGCGGCGCTGCAGGATCTCGTGCAGCAGGCCCAGAATGAAGTCGATGTTCAGGCTGCGCTCGTGCGCCTCGTCGATGACCAGCACGCCGTACGCGTCGAAGTCCGGGTCCTTGCGCGCCTCTTGCAGCAGGATGCCGTCTGTCATGATCTTGATGCGGGTGGCCGAGCTGGTGCGGTCGTCGAAGCGGATCTCGTAGCCCACCTCGGCGCCAAACGGCACGCCCTGCTCTTCGGCGATGCGCCACGCGACGCTGACGGCGGCGATGCGGCGCGGTTGCGTGACGCCGATCATGCGGTCGGTCAGGCCGGCCCGCAGCAGGATCTGCGGGATCTGCGTGGTCTTGCCGCAGCCGGTGGGGCCCTCGACGACGACGACCGGGTATTTGCGGATGGCCGCCAGCAGCTCTGCCTCGTGGGCGTAGACGGGAAGGGCGAGGGCGGCGGCAGACGGAAGCGCGGGCTGGAAGGAAGAAGGCATGCGGCGAGTCTAGCAGCGCTTGCGTCGCGTGGCACGTTGTCGGCGGGCGGAACTGCGGGTGCGGTCAGTCGATCCTGCGGGCGCCGTGCGGCGGGACGACGATGCCTTCGACCGTCCACGGCGTTTCGCCGGGGTTGAAGGCCACGCGACGCCCGTCGGCCATCCGCCAGATCCGTGGCACCACGTGCGAGCTCTTGCCCTGCAGGTGGTCGACCAACGCACTGGCCAGCGAGGAAGGGGCACCCGAGGGAAAGAAGTCCTCGGGAAACGCCGGCTTGCCCGTCATCCACAGCGGCACCCGTCCGTCGTCCAGCGCCCAGTCGGCGCGACCCGCGTGTACCTTGCGCAGGTCGTCGGACAGGAAGCCCGCGCCGCCCGCGGTGGCCACCGTCCACGCCCCAAACCCCACCTCGTCCTGCGTCATCGTGCGCAGGATCGCCGGGTCGGCGTCGCACAAGGTCGCCTGGCAGAACGGCAATCTTGCGGCAATGCTGCGCAGCTGGTTCGGCAGGAAGGCCCACACCGCGCCGAAGTTCTCGACCGCGATGTCGCCGCCCACGCGCCAGGCGTCCACGTGGCGCAGGGTCGGCAACGCCGGAGCCCCCACGGCCAGCAGGACCGTATCGGGTCCGGCCGCCTGACGGATCAAGTCCAGCGCACGATCATAGGCCTGCGTCCCGGTGACGGCCTGATGCCGCGCCCCTTCGTAGGTTCCCGCGAACAGGAAGTCGATCTTCAGCAAGTCGTACCCCCACCCGACGATCTGGGCGATCACGGCTTGCAGGTGCGCCGCGGCGTCCGGGTGGGTGACGTCCAGCACGCGCATCTTGCCGTTCTTCAAGTGCAGGTAGGCGGCACCCTGTACGAACCAGTCGGGGTGCGCGGCGACCAGCGGGTCCGACTCGGCCACCAGCAGCGGCGCAAGCCATACGCCCATACGGAAGCCCTGCGCTTTCAAGTCTTTGGCCAGTCCATCCAGACCCGACGGAAACTTCGCGTTCGGCGTCCACGTGCCCCAGCCCTGCTGCCAGCCGTCGTCGACCACGATCCGCAGCGGCGGCGCGTCCTTGGGCAGCCACGGCGTCAGCCACTGCTTGGCCAGCGCGGCGTTGGCACGCACGTCCTGCTCCGTCACCGCATCCCACAGCTCGTACCACGAGTTCCAGCCCGCCTCGGCCGCCACTGGATGCGCCCACCGCCGCGAGGTCAGCCGCTTTGCGTACGCCGCCAGTCCTGCTTCTGCCGTGTCGTGCAGGCCGATCGACCACGGCTCGCTCGCGACCCCGCCCCCTGCGGCAACCGCCACGTGCTCGCCCGCGCCGCCGCACACCAGCCGTACCGTCAGCTGGTCGGGCAGGCTGTCATCGGTCCGGGCCACCTGGGTCCAGCACTTCCAGGTCTTCGCGTCGGTCACACCGGCCACGAACGTCGGTCCGCCGCCGCCCGCCGCCGTCCAGTGCCACGACAGCTCGCGTCCGGACCGAATGACCTCGCCGTCGCCGCGCATCGCCAGGGCGGCGGCAAGCGCGGCGTCGGTGGGCGCAGCGTCCAAGGCCAGCGCGCCGCTCTGCGACCAAGACTGAAATCCGTTCGAGATCCATGCATTGGCGCCGGTCAGCACCAGATCGCCGGATAGCTCGAGCGCCTCGACGGTCGCGCCTGCCGCGAGGTCGACCCGAACCTCGAATTCGCCCGCGCGCTCCGGGGCCTCGCGCACGAGCACCGACGCACCTGGACCCGCCGGACACCGGAGCGCCAGCCCCCCAAGCGCGCAAGCCCCCTGCGCCCCGCCACCCAGCCACGTCCCGCCAAGCCGCACCCGCGGCAGCAGTCGCAACTCCGCATCGGTGTGTCGGATTTGCAGGCCGCTCGCCGTCAGCTCGACCGACGCGACCGCGGGCTCGTCGTCAGGGGTCGTGCTGCACGCCGAGAGGACCGACAGTGCCGACACGGCGACCGAAAACGTCAACGAACCCAAGCGCATCTCAGCCCCCCAGCAACGCACCCAGCGGCCCCGCAAGTTCCAGATCGGCAAACGCCCACTTCGGCCCGCACGCCTGCAGCTTGTCGAGAGAAACAAGACCCGTCGCAACCGCCAGCACTTCCGCGCCGATCGCGTGCCCAGCCGTCACGTCGCGCGGCGTGTCGCCGATCACCACGATCCGACAGTCCTCGACCGCCCGTCCCAACAAAGCTGCGCCGCGCCGGGCGCCGACGGCCAGCAGCTCGGTGCGGTCCTCGGCATCACAGCCAAACCCGCCAAACGCAAAGCGATCGTGCAGCCCGACCGGCGCGAGCTTGGCCTGTGCCCCCTGGCGGACGTTGCCGGTACCCAGACCGATGACGCAGCGGGGCAGCCTTGCCGCGTCGTCCAACGCCGCGACCACACCCCGATGCACGTGGTAGTCGGTGGCGCGCGCGATCGAGCCGGGCAGCAATTCCAGATAGCGATCGAGCACTTGGTCCATCCGCGCCGCCGTCACCGCCACGCCGATCGCCTGCAGCGCCGTGCGCACGATCAACCGGTCGGTCATACCGCCCAGCGCAAAGCTGTCGCAGGCATCGTTGCGGCCCCACAGCTCGCCGAAGGCGGCCGTCATCGCCCGCCGGCCGGCACCGCCGCTGGCCAGCAGGGTGCCGTCGATGTCCCAGAGCAGAACGGTGGCGGTCGCGGGCATCGAGGTCCTTGCGGCGGCGAGGCCCAGGCGGGGCATCCGGGCGGCGGAAGCTAGCAATCCTGCGTGGACGCCGCCACTGCCCGCTTGCGAAAAGCGCCGTCTGGTGGTCCGCTTCCGGCCATGAAGCGCCTACTCTCGCTCGCCGTCCTGGTCACCCTTTCCACCCTTGCATGCAGCGGTCCGCAGCGGCAGACCGCGGCCACTCCGCCCCCTGCGGCAACGGCTGCCGGTCCTGCAGGGCTTTCAGCGGCCGAACTGGCTGCGCTGCGAGAGGGCGGGGTCGATCCGGCGGCAATCCGCTGCAACACACGCAACATGTGGAATCCGGCGCTCAGGCCCGAATCCAAGGCGACCGCCGACAAGATCCTGAGCGACCTGGAGACCTTGGGCGTCCCCATACCGGCCGACCGCCGCGATGCCGCCAAGCGCGCGATCACCGACGCCGTGCAGTGGCGCACCGTGCTGTCGACCTTGATCGACGGCGACTTCCACAACCTGGGCGTCCTCCGAGTCAAAGGGTACTCGACCGCCGACGGCAAGCCGCTGCTGCTGTACCGCACCGGCTTCACGCCGCGCCCAGACGCGCCCGATGCGTGCTTGGGCAGCCTCGTGCGCACGGGCGGCGTGCGAAACGCGGTCAACCTCTACGCCGGCGCGATGCCAACCGAGGCATTGGAAGCAGCCGAACGCCAACAGCTTTCGTCGGCGGGCGGCACCTACGTGTCGGCACGAGACGCCGGCTCGACGATCGGCTCGTGGCGCGAAGACCTGCGCGAAGACGCGAGCCCGGAGGCGAAGCGCGCGGCGATGACCGCAGTTGCCGACATCGTGCACCAGCTGCTGCAGCCGCAGGGAAAGGCCCCGACCGGCAACGTCTGGATTCACTGCGGCGGCGGCATGCACCGCACGGGCATGGTGGTGGGCGTGATCGAGCGGTGCCTGAACGGAGCCTCGCCAGAGCAGGTGGCCGCGACCTACGCACGTCACGTGGCCTGGCGCAGTGACGCCGAACCAGGTGGCTTCGAGGCCGAGAATCTCGCCTTCATCCAAGCATTCGATTGCGGATTGCTGTAGCGGAGTCGACGCGCGTTGCCGAGAGAAGCTCGACCTACTGCGTAATCTTCCCAGCCGCGCGAGTGCTGACACCAGCGCCCCACCAAGCCACGCCGGTCGGCGTCTTCATCGCGGTGGTCTTGGTCGCCTTGCCGGTGTCGACGTTGAGCTCATACACGTTGCCGTCGCTGCTGAAGCCGTAGAACACGCCGCCCCACCACGCCAGACCAAACAGGTTCTTGACGCCGGTGCCGCCGACGAACTGCAGGATCTTGCCGGTCTTGGGGTCGACACGCACCAGCGTGTCCTCGGTGCTGTTCGACTTCTTCAGGGTCGCGTAGGTGCCGATGCCGTCGACAGAAAACGCGTCGCCGCTCGACAGCCACGTGCCGCCGTAGGTGCCCAGCTTGGTGATCTTGGTGGTGGTGCCCGTGACATCGATGCGGCACCAGTCGCCCTCGTCTGCGATGCCGACCAGCACGTCTTCGGCGGGGTCGAGCACGCCCTTGGGCACGAACGTCATCGCGTTGAAGGGGCTGGGCAGCGACGCCTTCCACTTGCACGCGGCCGTCGCGATGTCGCAGGTGAACAGGTGGTCGTGCGTGACGGCAAAGATGATGCCGTACTGGTCGATCGCCATGTCGGTCATCAAGCCCTCGTTCTTGTCGAACTTGAACTTGCCGACCAGCACGAATGCCTTCTTGTCGGGGTCGAGCTTGTAGAGCGTGTCCTTGGTGTGCGCAAACAGGTTGCCGACGGGCGCCGTGTAGATGACGTCCGGCGTGTCCTGACCCATGTCGGGCGGGTCCAGCAGGTCGCTCCAGTCGGCATCGCCCGTGTCCTCGACGTCCACCGTGGGGCCGAAGTCGATGAGCTGGGTGTCCTCACTGGTGTCGGCGCTGGTGTCCGAAGGCGTCGTGTCCCCCGTCGCGTCCAGCGTCTCGCCGGGCTGGCTGTCCAAGTAGACGTAGATCGTCTGGGGCGTGCCATCCGAACAGGCGCTGAGCCAGACGGCCGCTGCGAGGCCAAGCAGAGGAAGGAAGCGAGTGCTGGGGAGCCGAGCGGGGGGGAGTGCGCGAACCGACATGCTGTGACCTCCAGCCGCGGGCTGTCCGGAACCCGTGGAAGGAGAAGAAGTCTACTCCGCTTCCCGGCAATCCGCCACGACAAAATGACGCATCGCGTCAAAACGACCGAGGGCCTCGGTCGTTGCCAACCGAAGCCCCCGATTTTCTTGCGTCAAATTCGCAAGCCGACCGCGTTACGCCTTGCGGCCCGCGAGCTGCTTGGCGCGACGGACGGCACGCAGCTTCGCAGCCTTCTCGGCCTTGACGGCGGCGACGGCGGCAGCCTTCTGCCCGTCGACGGCCTGACGGTGCGTGTCCATCAGGCGCCAGGGGCTCAGGCCCTCGAGACGCGCGCGCTCGCCCTCAGGGGCGCCCTTGGGGAAGCGGACGGCCAGGACGGCCGTGATCGCGCCGTCGCGGGACCCGAAGAGCTCGACCATGCGCGCGGTGGCGCGGTGATGCGAGATCAGGCGGCTGTTCGAGACCTGATTCAGTGCGCTGCGGCTGCCCTCGGGGGCGTCGCCGATCAGGGCGATGATCTTGTCGACCAGCGCGGCCTTGCTGCCAAACGCCTTCGCGACCTTCTGCTTGGGGGTGATGGCAGCCTGCTGCTTGGTGCCCTTCTTGCTGTTTGCCATGGTGTCTTCCTCGCATCGCCGGTCAGGTGGCCTTGGCCTTCTGCCGACGTTCGGTGGCCCGTTCGTGCCCGCCGTGTGCGGTGCCGTTCGAGCCGTGGTTGGGCCGCACATGTCGGCCCGGTAGGGACGAAGGGGAACCCTCCCCATCGCCTCAATCGATGTCGCGCCCTTGTCGGTCCTGCATCTCGGGCTTGAAGGCCGCGGTCGGTGGCAGGTCCGCAGGCATCTCGGCTGGCTCGCCCTTGGCGCGTGCCGCTTCGATCTTGGCGCGAAGCTCGTTCATTTCCGCGGTCGCCCGCTGCCCTTCGGCGGTGGCCGACCAGCGCGTCGCGATCGCCTGCCAGACCTCGATGGCCCGCGTGCGCCACCCCAGCACGGTGTAAGCGCGTGCGAGCAAGGCGTAATTCTCCAACGTGTGCGCGCGCGCGGGAAACAACTGCATCGCTTGGTGCAGCCGAAACACAACGCCCATCCACTTGCCGCGTTCGACGTAGAAGCCAACCACGTAGCTGTGGTGCTGCCACTCGAGATCGATGCAGCGGTCGCGCAGGACCAGTGCCTCCGTGGTGTAGCGCGACTTCGGGTACTGCCGAATGAAGCGTTCCAGCTGGGATCTCGCCTGTGCTACGGCCGACAGGTCCAGCTCTTCCGCCGGCGGCATGAACCACAGATCGCTGGGAGCCAGCTCAACCTGCGCCTTGGCCGACATGAACAGCGCGTAGGGCACGTTCTCGGACCCGTCGTGGCGCTGGGCGAACGACTGGTAAGTCTCGATCGCCTCTTGATGTTTGGCTTGGTAGAACTGCGCGTCACCCAAACGCAAAAGCGCAAGCGACGTCACCGTCAGGTACGACGGCATCGTCAGGAGCTTCTGGAACTCCTGCTCCGCCTCGATCATGGAACCGCCCGACAGGTGCTCCATGCCGTCGACGTAGATCTGCTCCGCCTCGGCCACGGCAGACTCCGTCGTCTGCGGACCCGCGCCACCGCACGCCGTCAACGCAGCGATCAGCAAGAGGAACATGCCTCTCGCCGCAAGCTTGCCGTGGGGGTGCTGAGCGTTCACGTCGCCTCGGTTGTCCCGGTTCCAGTCCGACGCACGTCGGCCCTGGGTCGCCAAAGGACGCAAGAGCGTGCGGGATCCGGGGTCCGGCGTCAAGCGTGGGGAAGCCCGTCGCCCACCGACCAAGCCTCGCAGGTCCGCTTGTTCGTTCGGTTCTGGAGGATCGCCGGGCGTCGAATGTCTAGAATCCGACCGAGGCTCCCGCGCCCAACCACGGCGTTCCGCGCAGACCGGCCTCCAGCGAGAGCGTCGCGCGGTCGGCGAAGCGGTACTCCAGCCCCGTGGTCGCCCGCAGCGTCGGCAACACCGGACTGGGCAACGCAAGCGCGCCGCGCCCCACCACCCGCCAGTGCGCGCAGGTCTCGGCCTCGTCGGCGGGGCAGGACGGCAGCGTCTCGGTCTGGTCTACGCTGCCCGCGAGGTACATCACGCCGACCTCGCCCCGCGCCGTCCAAGCAAGCGGTCCCGTCAGTGACTTGCGCCACGCGTAGCCCGCGGTCAGATCGATGACGGTCAAGCCCACCTGCGTGTACATCGGGTCCACCGAAGCATCGGATGCAGACCAGTTGGCGTCCGGGATGTTGGGCACGATCACGCCGACGCGAATCGCCAGTGCGCCCGTCGGCGACAGCGGGTGCAACCAGCTCGCATCCACGGCAAGTCCCGACAGCAGTGGGTGCTGGTCACGCGCCGACAGCCAACCCCAAACCGCATCGGGCACCCACGCGCCGCCCACCTGCACCTCGATGCGGTCGAACGACGGGTCCGCTGAAGCGACGCGCCGCACGGTGGGCAAGGCGGGGACGGGAGCCGCAGCGACGGTTGTGGCGGGGGCGGAAGTGGCGGGAGCCGACCGCGGTGCCGGGGGCGGAAGTGCAGCTGGTGCCTGTGGATCGGTCAGTCGCGCGCCGGGCGGTGGCGGCGCTTCGCCGGGGACGCGCGGGCGACCGCCCGCTTCAGGAGTCTCGAGGGGGGTCAGCGGAGCCGGAGCGGCCGCAGCCAACCGTGCAGGCGCCAGGCCGACCAGCAGGACGACGGCGACGGTTTCGAGCAAACGCCAAGCGAGCCGCAACGCGCCGGCGTGATCAAGGCCACGTGGACCGGAAAACCGCGCTGCCAAGCCACCCTCCGGGTCCCGGCGTTGGCCGGTGGCGCGACCGTACCCCGCAACACCGCGGTTGGCAACGGCGTTGGCGAGGAGGGCGGTTCGCGCTCCGCCTGGCCGAGGCGACCTTCGCGGTGAAAAGCGGCGTCTTCAGGCGAGAATGCTGTTGCGCATCGGGCCGAAACCTGCGATTCCGCGGCTGCGGCTCGGGTCCTCCGCAAGGCCAACCGCATGGACGCTCAGGCGCCCGCCCGCACCGCCCCCCCACGACGGGTTACGAGCAGAGTCATGCGCTATCCCCACTTGATCCTCGACTTGAACGGCACGCTGGTCGACACGTTCGAAGACCTGACCGTCGCGCTCAATGAGACGCTGGACGAACACGGCCGCCATCCGCTGGAGGTCGAGCTGGTCCGTCAGTGGTCCGGGCTGGGGCTGCGCGGGTTGCTGCGGTCCGCGTTCTGCAGCACGGGCCCGACGTTGACGGATCTGGAGTTGTCAGAAGTGCTGCTGTCGTTCCGCGACCGCTACGCGCGCCATCTGGGAACGAAGGCCTATCTGTATCCCGGTGTGCTGGCGACGCTGGTGACCCTCGCCGACACCGGTGTGCACATGAGCCTGCTGACCAACAAGCCGCAAGCTCCGTCCCTGAAGCTGCTGGAACAGTTCGGCATTGCCCACTTCTTCGACTACGTGGTCGCGGGCGAGGACAGGCTGCGCCGCAAGCCGGACCCGTCGGGGCTGCTGCAGCTGATCGAGTGGATGCAGGCGCGACCGGATGCCACGCTGATGGTCGGCAGTACGCGCATCGATCTCGAGACGGCGCGCCACGCAGGCATCCGATGCGCCCTGGTCGACCACGCCCAGAGCGGCCTGTATGTCCGCGGCATGGGAGCAGATTTCGCGCTGGATCGGTTCGAGATGCTGGTCTCGCTGACTCGCGGCGCTGAGACCTCGTCCGCGTACCCCTTGCAGTGACGGCCGCCGGCTATTCGGCGCGGAACCGGTCGCCTTCCCACAAGTAACGAAACACCTGGCGCTGGCGCTTGGGCAGCGTGCCGAGCATGGTCTCGGTCTCGCAGGGCAGCTCAAGCACCTCCGGGGCGCTGCCGCCGCGCACGACCGGAGCCTCGCACTGTTCGGCTTGGTTCAGGCGGGGGTCCTCGCGACTCTTGAAGGTGGTCGAAGCCCGCTCCCAGACCTGCTGCGGTGTCGGGTCTTGGGCGTTGGACGCCAGAAGTGCCCACAGCGTCTGGGTTTCGATGCCCTTGGCGATGCTGTCGACGCGGGCGGTCTCCAGTCGAACCAGCCACGCGCCCCGACGGGCTCCCAAGGCGATGCGCTCGAATCGAACGCCCTTGCTCTTGTCTTTCTCGAACCGAGGGCAAGTCGACAGCCGCGTTGCTGCCTCGACCTTGATGGGAGCCGACGGACGGCCCGCGAACGCGACCACGTGACATGCCGGGTTGCCGCCATCCGACCCGTCATCGACCCGTACCAGCGCCGCCGAGCCAGCCATGCCTTCCCGCGACTGGGGTACCGCCGTCGCCAACACCGCAACGTCGCGAGCCGAGGCGCCGAGATACGCCGCGGACAGAGCCGCAGCGCCGGACTTGGGGGCCGCAGCCGCCGTCACTGAGAACCCTGCAACCGACACCAGAGCGGCCGCACCCACACACAGACGTCCCCTGAAACCCATGTCTTTCTTACCTTTGTCTGGAGAAGAAGGTCGTCCCGTGTCCCCTGCCCGGAACACGCGGAGCCGGCGGAGCTTACCCAACGTCCCACGCCTCGGCCAGCGCGAACGCAACCGAAACATGACAGCATCGAAACTGGTGCAGTGGGCCCTAGAGGATGTTGGCGGCGAGCTCAGCCAGCGGCGACCGTTCGCCCTTGGTCAGCGTGACGTGGCCGGCCAGCGGCTCGTGCTTGAACTTCTCGACCAGGTACGTCAGGCCGTTGTTCACGCTGTCCAGATAAGCGTGGTCGATCTGGTAGGGGTCGCCGGTGAAGATGATCTTGGTACCGTGGCCGACGCGGGTCAGCACGGTCTTGACCTCGTGCGGCGTCAGGTTCTGCGCCTCGTCGACGATGAAGTAGACCGACGGCAGCGAGCGGCCGCGGATGTAGGTCAGCGGCTCGACCTCCAGCATACCCTGCTGCACGAAGTCGTTGTAGGAAAACGCCTTCTGCCCCTTGCCGCTGTTCAGCCCGGTCAAGAAGTCGATGTTGTCGTGGATCGGCTGCATCCACGGGCTCAACTTTTCGCTGATGGAGCCGGGCAGGAACCCCAGGTCCTTGCCCATCGGGAAGATCGGCCGGCTGACCAACAGCTTGCGGAACTTCTCGCCGTCGGTGACCTGGTGCAGACCGGCGGCCAGCGCCAGCAGCGTCTTGCCGGTGCCCGCCTTGCCCAGCAGCGTGCACATCTGGATGTCGTCGCGCAGCAGCAGGTCCAACGCGAAGGTCTGCTCGCGGTTGCGCGGCTGCACACCCCACACCGGCCCGCGCGTCCGCAGCACGGGTTCGATGCGGTCACCAGCCACGCGAGCGAGCGCCGTCTTGTTGGCAGCGACTGAGCTTCGCAAGGTCAGGTATTGATTGGCGTACAGCTCGACGTTGCCCAACCGGGTCCGCTCGAAGCCGCCCTCGGCGTAGATCAGGTCGATCAGCTCGGGGTCCACCTCGACCTCAGCGGTACCGCTGTAGACCTCGGAGATGTCCTTGCCTTCGCGGTCGTAGTCCTCAGCGTGCAGCCCCAGCGCGTCGGCACGAATGCGCAGGTTGGTGTCCTTCGAGACGAACACCACGGGCACGTCGGGCTCAGACTTCTTCAAGTGCAGCGCGACGGCGAGGATCGAGGTGTCCATCTCGTGGCCCAACGCGAAATCGGTCGGCAGCTTGGCGCGCTCAAGGACCACGCGGACGATGCCACCGTTCGCGTTGGAAACGCCCTCGCGCAAGTTGCCGTTTACTCGACAGTCGTCGATCTCGCGGGCGACGTGACGGGCGTTGCGCCCCAGCTCGCTCTGGTCCTTCTTGAAGGTGTCCAGCTCCTCGATCACGTAGATCGGAATGTTGACCACGTTGTCGGCAAAGGCCTGCAGGCAGTGGCTGTCGTGCAGGAGCACGTTGGTGTCCAGGACGAAGTTCTTGCGCATGTGGAAGTCCTGTCGGCCCGAAAGACGTGACGGGCGCGGTCACGCAGGATTGCACCGGCACCGGGGGTGGTCAACGGCAGCGCGGTTCGGCACGGCACCTGACCGCTTGCAACCGATCGGGCATGCCTTACAGTGGCCGACCATGCCCCGGGCACTCCCGTCAAGCTGGTGGTTCGTTGCGTCGGTCGGCTGCTTGCTGATCGCCAGCTGCGGCCACGACCCTGACGCCGCCGCACGGCGCAACGCGCAGCTGCTGGACGAGGCGGCTCCGCGAACGCGGGTGTTCTCGCTGGCCAGCAGTGCCCATGAGTTTCTGGACCCCGCGCGCATCGCCGAGACCGCCGGCCAGCACTTGATGCTGAACGTGTTCGAGGGGTTGTACACCTACAACCGTGGCGACGGCCCGCCTGTTCCGGCGATGGCCACCCACCACGAGCAAAGCCCCGACGGTCTGGTCTGGACCTTCCACCTGCGCGAAGGCCTCGTGTGGAGCGATGGGACTGCGCTGACCGCGCAAGATTTCGTGTGGAGTTGGCGGCGCGTGCTGGACCCCAAGACGGCCTCGCGGTCGGCGCAGCTGCTGTGGTTCATCAAGGGGGCCAAGGCCTTCCACGCGGGTGAGACGACCGACCCGGAGACGGTTGACGTCCACGCGCTGGATGATCGCACGCTGCAAGTCACCCTCGACCACCCGACGCCGTTCTTCGACGAGCTGGTGTGCGAGCTGGCCTATGCCCCGACACCCCGGCACGTGGTCGAGCGGTGGGGACCGGACTGGACCCGCCCTGAGCATCTGGTGTCGAACGGCCCGTTCCTGCTGGTCGAGGACCAGCCGCGGGTGCGTGCCATCTTGCGACGCAACCCCAGGTACTTCGATGCGTCTTCGGTGTTTCTGAACGAAGTGCGTGTGCTGCTTTCGGACGATGATCAGACGGCGCTCGACTGGTACGAGGTCGGTCGGACGCAGTGGCTGGGCGACCGCGCGCTGCCGATCGACAAGGTGCCGTCGCTGTTGGGGGCGCGCCGCGTCGATCTGCGCTCGGACCCCAAGCTGTGCACGTATTACTACAGCCTGCGCGTGGACCGACCGCCACTGAACGACCCTCGGGTGCGGCGGGCGCTGATGCTGGCGATCGACCGCGAGCGGCTGTCGCGTCACGTCCTGCGCGGCGGGCAACCGGCGGCGGGCACAGCGATGCCGGATCTCTTTGGCGCTTCGCATGGTTACCAAGCCCTGCAGGTGCCATCGTACGATGTCGAGCGGGCGCAGCGGCTGTTGGCCGAGGCGGGCTATCCCAAGGGTCTGGGTTTGCCGCCGATCGAGCTGCTGCACAACACAGGCGACGGTCAGCGGCTGATCGCGGAGGTCATCCAGCGCGACCTTTGGGACCATCTGGGGGTGCGCGTCACGGTTGCGAGTCAGGAGTGGGGCTCGATGCTCAAGCGGCTGCAGGCGGGCGACTTCGCCATTGGGCGGTCGTCCTGGTGCGCCGACTACCCGGACCCGTTGACCTTTCTCGAGGTGTTCCGCAGCGACGCCGAGGCCAACTACTCCGGGTATCGCAGCCCAGAGTTTGACGCCACGGTCGACGCGATCCGTGCGGAAACCCGACGCGACCCTCGCAATGCCTTGATTCGCAAAGCGGAAGTGATCCTCGACCGCGACCAGCCCTACCTGCCGATGTTCCACTACACCAACACGACGCTGGTGCGCCCCTACGTCATCGGGCTTGAGCCACACCGCGAAGACAAGCACCCGCTGAAATACGTGCGCTGGGCCACGAGCGCCGAGTGGGCGCGCATCCGTGGCGGCGAGCGCATCCACCTGCCTCCGTTTGCCGTCGCCGCACCCGCGGAGCTCGAGGGACCGCCATGACCGCCTTCGTGCTGCGGCGGCTGTTGCAGGGCGTCTTGACCCTGTGGGTGGTGGCGTCGCTGACGTTTGTGCTGGTGCGGCTGACACCCGGCGGTCCCTTCGACGGTGCCAAGCCCCTGCCCGACGCGGTGCGCGCCCATCTGGGTCGTTCGTTCGGTCTGGCCGAAGGGGTGCCGAGTCCCGCCGCAGGAACGCTCGCTCACTTTCAAGTCCACGTCGGTCAATCGGTTTCCGAAGGGACGGTGCTGGCCCGGCTGCGGCTGTCCGACGGCAGCGAGTCTTTGGTGCGGGCGCCGCGGGACCTGACGGTCGTGCAGCTGGTCGGCCAGCCGGGCCGTGTGCTGCGAGCGGGCGACGTGCTGCTGGTGCGCGAGACCTCGTGGCCGCAGCAGTACGTGGCCACGCTGACGAGCTGGGCAGGCGGCGATCTGGGCGTGACGTATGCGTCAGAGGGGTCGCGCACGGTTGTCGAGCAGCTGGGCGATGCGGCGCCGGTGTCGCTGGAGCTCGCGCTGCTGGCGCTTGGGCTGGCGCTGCTGATGGGCGTGCCCGTGGGGGCGTGGACGGCGCTGCGGCCGCGTTCCTGGCTGGACCACGTCACGACCGCGTCGGCGCTGGCCGTCGTGTCGATGTCGACGCTGGTGTTGGCGCCCGTGCTGCTGGTCGTGTTCGGTGTGTGGCTGCAGTGGCTGCCGTGGGGCGGCTGGGAGCCGTTTGCGTTCTCGTGGGAACACCTGCAGCCCAAGATCTTGCCCGTCGTGACGCTGGCGCTGGTGTACGCCGCCTGGTTCGCCCGACTGACCCGCGCCGGGCTGCTGGACGTGCTAGGCGAGCCCTGGGTCCGCGCCGCGCGCGCGCGTGGCCTGACGGAGCGACAGGTGGTCCTGCGTCACGCCTTACGGGGCGCTTTGGTGCCCGTGGTCGCCTTCTTGGGTCCCGCGCTGGCGGGTCTGGCGGCGGGGTCTGTCGTGGTCGAGCGGGTGTTCGCCGTGCCGGGCATGGGCGACGTGTTCGTCACCGCGGCGCTGAACCGGGACCTTCCGCTCGTACTGGGCGCCGTGCTGCTGTATGCCGCGGGACTCATCCTCGCCAACCTTGCGGTCGACGTGGCGTGTGCCGCGCTGGACCCGCGACTGCGACGGGCACCATGACCTGCAACAACGCACTGCTGCAAAGGAACTTGGCTTGAGTCTGCAGAGCCTCCCCACGCTGGCCGCCCTGATCCACCCCGGCACCTTGCCCGGGGGACGTTCGCTTGCGCGGCTGTTGCGCGGACCGGCGGCGCGGGTTGGGTTGGCGGTGTGCGTGACGATGGCGCTGCTGGCACTGGCGGCGCCTTGGATCTCCGCATTCGTGCTTGGACTTTCTCCCAACGAGCAGCACCTGTCGGCGTCGTTCGCACCGCCCGGGACGCGTGTGGTGGGGCGCGGTCACCCGGCCTACGACGGCGATGCGACGGCGTTTCGACAGGTGGACCTCGATGGCGACGGCCTGCTGCGCTGTCGAGTCGTTCCGGACCCCACACTGTCGGCACGCCCGCAAGCCGCCCGCGACCTGCTGGGGCGCGTGCTCGGGCCGCAAGGCGCAACCTGGCCCGCCATCTCACGAGTTCCGCTGCAGGCGGTGATGGCGGCCTTTGCCGGAGAGGTGCGCTGTCCTGAGCTGGACCGACTGGCCCCGGCCGAACGGTTCTACGCCTTCTTGCTCGACGACTTTGATCGCGGCGTCGGCCGGACGCCCCCGGATCCGGCGGCGCCCGCTCCCGACGGCGCCCTGAACGTCCACGAGTATCCCAACAGGATCGAATCGTTCACGGACCCCATCACGGCTCGCGCGGTGCAGGACTTGCGGCTGCTGGGTCCCGCGGCGTTTGCCCGCCTCGACGCCGACGGCGATGGACTGGCGACCCGCGACGAGATCGCGTTGGCGACGCGCGCCTCCCTGTTCGATGCCGCGGACCTGCTGGATCGCCACGACGATAACGGTGATCTGTCGATTTCCACTGCGGAATTCCCTGGTCTCCCCCGTCTGCGCACCTACTGGCTCGGTGCGGACCAGAAAGGCCGCGATGTGCTGGCGCGGCTGCTGCACGGCGGCCGCGTGTCGCTGGGCGTGGGGTTGCTGGCTGCGCTGGTGGCACTGGTGCTGGGAGTCTCGTACGGCGCGTTGGCCGGGGTCGCCGGCAGGCGGTGGGACGGCGTGCTGATGCGCGCGCTGGACGTCTTGTACGGTCTGCCGTTCCTGTTCGTGATCGTGTTGCTGCTGGTGCTGTTCGGCCGCTCGACCCTGCACCTCTTTCTGGCGCTCGGGGCGCTGTCCTGGCTGGGCATGGCCCGGCTGGTGCGCGCTCAGGTCCGCAGCCTGCGCGAGCAGCCGTTCGTGCAAGCCGCCGTCGCCGCAGGGATTGGTCCCGCCCGCATCCTGTGGCGCCACATCCTGCCGCACGCGTGGGGTCCTATTCTGGCCTACGCGCTGCTGGGAATCCCGGCGATCGTCTTGGAGGAGGCCTTCCTGAGCTACCTGGGCCTTGGGGTGCAGCCCCCGCAGGCGAGCTGGGGCACGCTGATCGCCGAAGGCACGCGGGTGATGACCCTGCGACCATGGTTGCTGCTGGCGCCAACGCTCGCGCTGGCGGTCACGTCGTGGAGCTGGAACCTGCTGGGCGACCGGTTGCGCGACCTGCTGGACCCGAAGGCGAAATGATCCGACCCGCGCGAGACGACTCAACCACCTTTCGCGTCAAGGCTTTCCCGCCTCGATCTTCACCACCCGCACCTGCGGCCCGCGCGTGATGTCGATCTCGGACAGGCCGTAGAACAGCTCGCCGTCGATCACGGGGTCGATGTGCGCCCCATCGCGCGCCACGGCCCTCAGGTGCTGGCCAGGGCCGTCGTACAGCGAGTCGAGCGAGAGCTTGCGACCGACAGCCAGCTTGGGCAGGTTCACCAGCACCTCGGCAAAAGACGGGTTGCCGGCCTGCAGATGCAGCACGCCCGGGTCGGCGGCGTAAGGGAACAGGCGAAACACGCCCTTGAGGTTGATGTCGATCGACCCCACGTTGACGGCGCGAAACGTCCGCATCGGCAGCTTCTTGTCGTCGATCCACACGTCGAGTGGGATCTGCTCGAACACCGTCTCGGCGTAGTAGCGCCAGGCCGCCGGAATCGGGACGCGCTCGAACCCCGGCGTCTGCGACGCCATCGAGCCGACGATGCGCGAGACCACCTCGACGATCCCGGTGGGCCCTTGGTTCTCGTGTGCATAGAATTTGTCGAAGAACCGCTGACCTACGCCCGCCGCTGCCACGGCAAAACCGATCTTCTCGAACGGCCGACCGGGCCAATCGCTGGCCGGTCCCTGCACACCGCGGATCTGCAGGCTGTCGATGGTCACGATCTCCGGCACTCCGCCCCGACGCAGACGCTCGCAAAGGGTCGCCAGCAGCGGCTCTGCGTGGCCGATGACACCGCACTTGCGACCAAGAAAGTCGATGGTGCCGGCGTTGGTCGGCATGATCGCGGGCATCTCGTCACGGCCGCCGCGCTCGTTCAGCACCTGGACGACCACGTTGATCAGCCAGTGGAAAGCTCCGTCGCCGCCGTCCGCGACCCAGTACGGGATCTTCTGGTCCAGAAAGTCGCGCACGACGTCGGCAATCTCGCCCGTGTGATGGGTCCGGCGAACCAGCCCCAGCCCGTCGACAATCTCCCGCATCCGATCGAAACGCGTTGGATTCATGCGGTTTTTCTTTGAATTCGGATTGGTGATCACGCCGATCAGGGGAGGATTCGCCACGGCTGCTCTCCTGGGTCCTTCGTCACCGGTGACCCGTCGCACGTCGCATCACATCAAGGGCAATTGACCGTCCGCCAGCAGGTGCACGCAGCGCACGCCTCGCAACTGCAGCCTCGCGCACAACGCCGCGGCTCCGGCACCGGTGGCGACCACGAGGGTCGCGCCGCTGGCCAACGCCAGCGCATCCAGGTCCGTTCCCGCCGCACGCCGCGACACCGCGAACCCGCGACTGGCCCCCACCGCCGCCAAAGCCTGCGGTCCGGCGTCCTCGGCCGCCAGCCACCGGTCCCCCAGCAAGGGCAAGGCGGGGGCGACATCGGACTGCACGCGCAGCGTCAGACCAGTATTCACGTTGCGTTTTGACGGGTTGCGTGCCGCAGGCAGCCGACGTCCCGCGGCGACGTACCGACCGGCCAGCCGCACGAGCCGAGTGCTGAGCGTGACGGGAACCCGACCGGCCACCAGCGCCAAGGCGTCCAGCGCGACGGTCGCCGAGTCAAACACCCAATCCAGCCGACCGAAGACCGCGGTGTGTGCAACCGCCGCGTCCACCTCAGGGACCAGACCGACCGAACCTGGCAGCTCGCGCTCAGCCAGCGTCGCGTCGAGGACCAGAATGTCCGCTTCACGCCAAGCAATGGGCTCGGCGGTGGGTGCGGCATCCAAACGAGCAGGGCCAGCGAAAAGCACTGCACGACCGTCCAGATGCGCCCGCAGCATCGCAGAGCCCGGCGACGACCCGGCCGGCAGCAGCTCGACAGCGATTCGCCCCAGCTGAAAGGGGCGCGCATAGGGGACGGCAAGCGGCCGCGTCGCCGTCGACGGCAGCAGCTCGGCCAGCGGCGCACTGCAGACGCGGCGACGACTGCCGCGCGACCGCTCGTCCAGCTCGGCCAAGAATCGCAGGCCGTGGGAAGCTTCTCCGTCGAGCCACAGCCGGGCCGCTGGCACGTGGACCCCGCCGCGTGCCCGGATGCCGTGGACCTCGCTGCGCACCTCGACCATCGCCCCAGCCTCCCGCCGACCTTCCGCGGTGGCCGGGGTTGTACCCGAAGCCGCCGCCTGCGTCACATCACCCGCCAGACAACGGCCGCAGCCGGCCGTCGCGCCTTGCGTTTTGCCCGACGCCGGGCCAGCATCCCGCCCCGGGGAGCCACGCACATGACCACGCCATCCGGCACCGCGCAACCGGGCGCCAGACCGAATCCGCCGCAAGAACCGACGCCTGCCGAGCCGACCGCCGCCCCCCTCGCGGCCGATGCCGAGCCGAACGCGCCCGGCCAGACGCGGCTGCCCCGCACCGTCACCGACACGGGCCAATTTCGCCTGCTGCCCTCACAGCTCGCTCCGGTGGTGCACGACGGCCTGACGCCTTCGCAGCTGAACCACCCGTCAGCGATGGTGCCCAGACTGGGGATGTGGCTGCGTTTGTTCGCGAAGCTCTTCTTCTCGCCGGTGCAGTTCGCTCCCCGGCTGACCAGCGAGATCGCGACCCACGCCAAGGAAGGGGCGATCGTCTACACGCTGCACAGCATCAGCCTGCTGGACTACCTGTACTTCAACTACGCGCTGCTGCGAGGCCACGCGCCGATCGCCAAGTTTGCGAACGGCGTGTCCACGACCTTTTTCCAGCCCTGGCGACGGGTGTTCCTGCACTTCATGCGCCGCTTCGTGCTGCGCCGCCCAAGCCTGCCCGACCCCACGGTGATGCGCGCCCACCTGCGCCGTCGCAACGCCGTGCTGCTGTTCTTGCGGCAGGGCTTTTCGCTGCTCGATTTCGTGACCCCGCGCCCTCAGGTGCCCTACCTGCGCGAGTTGATCGAGGCCCAGCGCGAGGTCGACTTCCCGATCATCGTGCTGCCGCAGGTGCTCGTGTGGCACCGCAACCCCGAGAAGAGCCGCACCAGCATCATCGACGAGTTCTTCGGCGACCCTCAGGCACCAGGTCGACTGCGCAAGCTGTTCTCTTTCTTGCTGAATTTCCGGCGCGCGTTTGTGCAGGGTGGCCAGCCCGTCGACGTGCGCGCGTTCCTGGAGGACGAGCGCCACATCACCGACGACGCCCTGCTGGCCGAAGTCCTGCGCGTCCGCATCACCGCCAGCTTCAAGGCTGAGCAACGGATCATCTGCGGCGTCCCGACCAAGCCGGTGCACCAGGTCACGCGCGAGCTGCTTGAGGACGCTGAGGTCGCCGCCGACTTGCGACAGTTCGCAGAGCAGCAACAGCGACCGCTCGAGGCGCTGCAGGCCGAGGCATTCGACTACATCCGCGAGATCGCCGCGAATTTCCAGATGTGGCTCGTCAGCACGCTTTGCTTCGTGCTGACGCTGCTGTGGGCGCGCATCTACGACGGCATCGAGGTCGACGAGGAAGGCCTCGAGTCGATCCGCGAGGAGGGCCGCAAGCACCCCGTCGTGCTCGTCCCCAGTCACAAAAGCCACGCGGACTACCTGTTGCTCAGCTACCTGTTCTATCGCAACGGGCTGATTCCGCCTCACATTGCCGCCGGCGCCAACCTGTCGTTCTTTCCGCTCGGGTCGATCTTCCGCCGCGGGGGTGCGTTCTTCCTGCGCCGGTCGTTCGCCGGACTGCCGGTGTACGCCGCGATCTTCCGCCACTACGTCCGCAAGTTGCTGCGCGACGGCCACTGGCTCGAGTTCTTCCCGGAGGGCGGTCGGTCCCGCACCGGCAAGCTGCTGCCCCCCAAGCTGGGCCTGCTGAACCACGTGCTGGAAGCCGTCGCCGATGGGACGGTCCAGGACGTCGCGCTGATGCCCGCCAACTTCGGCTACGAGCGGCTGATCGAGGGGGATGCCTACCGCAAGGAGCTGGAAGGCGGCGAGAAGAAGACGGAAAGCGTCGGCAACGTGCTCAAGGCGACCAGTGTTCTCGTGCACAAGTACGGCCGCATCCGCATCCAGTTCGGCAAGGCGATCCACGCCCGCGACTTCCTGGAGCAGCAAGGTGCGCTGGGCAAGCTCGGCGAGCGCGACGCCAAGGCATTCGAACGCGCGGTCAAGGTCTGCGGCTACAAGATTCTGGGCGCCATCAACGACGCCGCCGTGATCACCCCGACCGCGCTGGTTGCCGCCGTGCTGCTGACCAAGGTCCAGCGGGGCATCTCACGCGGTGACCTGCTGACCCGGGTGGGTTATCTGCTGGACGAGGCCAGCCAACGCCATGCGGTGCTCTCGGGGCCGCTGCAGACCGCCCTCAGCACGCGACGGCAGCTGCTGGTGACCGCCGACATGCTCGATCAGGCCCGCACGGGCGCGGTCCTGGACCCGCTGGGCGAGCACCCTTCGCGCGCGAGGCTGAAGGGCGAGGCCGTCGCCGAGATCGTCGACAAAGTCCTGACGATGTTCGAGAAGCCGCGCTGGATTGTGCGCCGCGCCTTCGAGGGCGAGGACGTGTTCGTCGTCAAGCGGGCCGGGCGACTGCATCTCGACTACTACAAGAACAACGTGATCCACCTGTTCGTGCCGGACGCGCTGCTGTCGGCGAGTCTGCTCGCCCTGATGGAGCAGACCGACGGCGTGGCCCCCGACGATCTCGCCGACACGACCAAGTTCCTGTCGCGCTTGTTGAAGTTCGAGTTCATCTACCCCCCCGACTCGTTCCAAGCGCGCTACGACCAGACGCTGGACCGGATGCTCGCTGAAGCTTGGGTGGTGCCTGACACGCAAGGCAGGCTGCACGTCACTCCCACGGTCCTGCCGGTGCTGCGTCTGTACGCCAAGCTGCTGCAGAACTTCATCGAGTCCTACGCGCTGATGGCGCGCGGACTGCGGGCGCTGGCTTCAGGCCCCATGACCGACAAGGCCTTTCTCGACTACGTGCAGGTCGAGGCGTCCAAGGCGTTCGAGCTGGGCGACGTGCAGTGCTGGGAGTCGGTCAGCAAGGTCAACTTATCCAACGCGCTGAAGATCTTTGTCGAGCTTGGGTTCGTGACCCAGACGACTGAGGGCGTTGGCAAGAAGCGCGCGAAGATGCTGAGACTGAAGGCGGCCGACGACGCCCACGAAGACGTGGACCTCTACGTCAAGCGAGTCCGTGCGTTCCAGTCGCCTTGGCGCATCGACAAATAGCCGACGCAATAAGCCTTCCCTGACGCGATCATTGCATCCGCACCGCCCATCGCCGTCTGTACGGGGGGGTTCGAGTGTGCTACACCATCGCCGCCGTCCACAGGGATTCCGCCCAAGCGCCGGCGCAAGCTACGAGGTGAACCCATGAGGCTGTACGCAGGAAAGATCTCGCCCATCGCCAACGACATGGTGGAGGCGCTGGTGGCCAACGGCGACATCGAGGTCTCTGCCGATCTGGTGCATGAGGTCGTGTTGGACGTCGAGAGCGTGCTGCGCGAGTACATCCGCGCCGAGCGCGAGATCACCGACCGCGCGCGCGACCAGATCTCGCGTGACGGACTCGAGTTCAATCAGGTCAACAAGATCAAGAACAAGCTGGCGGAGGATCGCGGCTTCGGCATCGGCGATCGCGCCGTCGAGTACCTGACCCGTCAAGTGATCGAGGCCCTGTTCCACAGCCGCCATGTCGAAGAGGTCTTCGCCGAAGATCACACGCTGCGGCGCACCATGCGCGACGTGCTGAACCGCCATCTCAACGTCGATGACGATCTGGATCAGGAAGTGCGCAAGCGCATCAAGAACCTGCAGGAAGGCACGTCTACCTGGGAAGTCGAGTACCACAAGGTCATGTCGGACCTGCGTCGCCTCAAGGGCTTGGACGCCTAGTCTGTAGGAGTGTCGCGTCGTTGCATCATTGACGGCGCCATCACGTCCGCGGATAACCTCCCCCTCGGCTGACGCAAGGCCCCGCCTGAGCCGCCCACCCGCCAAGAGGAAACACACGCCATGGGCTTCCATCTGCACCGCAACGGCGAATCGACCCCTTACGAGCTCTCGGTTCTTCGCGAGATGGCCCGCCGCGGCGATCTTGCGCAGGACGAGTACATCTACGACGACACCAAGAGCGAGTGGATTGGGGCTGCCCAAGTCCCTGAGATGAATGGCGCTTGGAACATCGGCGAAGACGAGCGCACCGTCGCTATGGAGCTGCCGGCCGACTTTCTGGCCCAGCTGGATGAGCAGCGCAAGGCTGACGCCGCAGTCCCCGCACTTGCGCCCACCCCTGAGCCGATGCGCCCTGTTGAGCCCATGCGTCCGGTCGAGCCGATGCGCCCTGTTGAGCCCATGCGCCCTGTCGCTCAGGAGCGCCCGCTGCCCCCCGCTGGTGGGGGCTACCGTGGCCAGACCGGTGCCGTCGTCAGCCCGATCGTCGCCGTGCTGCTGATCATGTTCACGTGCGGCATCTACGGCCTGATCTGGAACCTGAAGCGGATGGGCGAGATCAACACCTTCCTGGGCGAGCAGCGGCTGACTTGGTGGTGGATGCTGATTCCGATCCTCAACATCGTGCTGCTCTGGAACATGATCCAGGTGCTGCCCGACGTCGGTCGTCGCGCCGGCCTGCAGCCCCAGGACCGCACGACGATCCTGCTGATCACGCTGCTGTGCTTCCCGATGGCGTTCTACTACATCTACCAGGACGACCTGAATCAAGCGTGGCAGGCCGCGGGAGCCCGCTGAACCGGCAACGCCCCGAGAGTCCGTCCGCTCCACGAAAGCCTGACTGCTCCACGAACGAGGGAAACGACATGAAGATGCGCGCCGCCGCCTGGACCGTGCTGGTCGCTCTGCTGGGCTCGTTGACGGGCTGCTACAACACGTATCAGGTCGCTCCGGACGAGTTCCGCAAGCTGCAGTCCCGCACCGCACTTCGCGAGGACTCCCGCCTGGCCGACAAGATCACGCCCGACGAACTGACCGCCCTGACGAGCTTGGGCGAGCAGGACACCGTCACGGTCAACAGCACCGAGAACGAGAAGGTGGGCGTCAACCGCGACACCAAGCTGTTCGTGCGCTCGCAGGGTGGTCGCCGGTACGAGGTGACGCCGTTCAACTTCTCGATGGTGTCCAGCCAGTTGGTGGCCTCTGACCGCGACACGCTGGTGCCGCTGTCCGACCTCGCGTCGTTCGAGATCGACCACCTGTCCACCCCGAAGACCGTCGCCATGATCTCGCTGGCCGTCGTGGGCGCTGCTAGCGTCATCGCCGTCATCTTCGCCGTGTCGGGCTCGAAGTCGCAGAGCGAGTAGTCGGACGCCCGCCCCGTTGCCATCCATGCGCCCCAACCGCCGCCACCTGATCCTGGCCGTCGCCATCCTGCTGGGATTTGCGTGCGGTTTTGCGGTCTTCACGTTGCCGGCTCGCATCGCGACCCAGCTGCGCGCCGCCCTCGTCGAGCGGTCGGCGCGCGAGGGCATCGACCTGCAATTGTCCGGTGTTTACGTGCAGTTGCTGGACGGCGTGACGCTGGACGGCGTCGTGCTGCGGGACAAGGGTGCGCCCACGTCGCCGCCTTTCGCTCAGCTCCCGCGCGTCCACATCGACTATGAGATCAACGGCTTGTTCCGTCCGCGCATCTCCTTGCGCCGCATCGAGCTGGTGTCGCCGCGCGGGCACGTCGTCCGGTTCGCAGACGGCCGCACCAACCTGGACCCGGTGCTCAAGCGCCTGAACCGCGAGCGCAAGGGCGGCGGCGACGCGGGCGAGGCCACCGGCTGGCGCAAGTACGTCTCGAACCACCTGCCCGACGTGTCCGTGCGCGACCTGCACTTGGCCATCGACGACGCATCGGGACCGGAACCGCTGTCGCTGGCTGGGATCGACTTGCGGCACCTTCGGTTGCAGGGCGCCGCCTTCGAGCTGCGCAACGTGTCGGACGTCGAGGAATCGCCAAGTCTGCAGGTCTCCGGATCGACGACGGTCTTGGGAATCGCTCAGCCGATTCGCATCGACGGCGACCTGCAGATGGCCAAGCGCACCGGCTCGGTCACGATGCGGCTGCCTGCCGACCTTGCCGTCACACTGGGCGGTTGGCGCGTGCAGGTCGGGTCGGTTTCGCTCAGTGCGGACGGCCACTTCCGGTTGGGACAGGTCAACGTCTCGCGTCAAGGCGCCTCGGGCAGTCTGGCGCTGCGGGTGCGCGAAATTGCGGCAACGTTCTCGCCCACTGCGGCCCCGGCCACCTCCGCCACGCCGTCGCCATTGCTGCTGCGCCTGCCGCCGCCGGTGCGGTCCGCGCTAAGCCACGTGACGGAGCTGACGCTGGACGAGCCGGTCATCGTGTCCAACCGCGAGACGCCGTCGCTGGTTCCAGAGCTGGAGGACGACGACGAGACGCCGGTCGACGCCGAGGGGGCGAAGGGCCGCAAGCCTGCCGCAAAGCCCAAGACCAGAGCATCGGCGGGGTCGACCAAGGGCGCGATCGACAAGGCGAAAGACGCAGGCACCGTGCCGAATTTCCGTCGCGACGCCGACGCTGGGGACGGCCACATCGTGCGCGAGAATCTGGCCCGGCTGTTCGCGACCGGCGCAGACCGTCTGGACGGCAAGGTCGCAGAGCTGCGCCTGTTGGTCGCCGCAATTCCAATCCCGGTGGTGACGATCCGTCACGGCCGGGCCAGCTACAGCGACGAGCGGACAGCAGGGTCCAGCAGCGAGCTTTCCGACTTCAATGCGCGGGTCGAGCGCAAGCCGGGCTCCGAGATCGTGTCGCTGCAAGTCGACTTCAATGTGCCGGGACGCAAGGTCGCGAATTCCGTTGCGGGCCGCATCGATGTGGCGACGGGCGATGCTGAACTGCGGGTCCATCTCGAGTACCTGCCCCTGGCTCCCTACGCCGCGGTGCTGCCCGCTTCGCTGGGTTTCGAGGCGACCAGCGCGGTGCAAAACGCAACGGCGACGCTGCTTTACAACGCCGCCCAGTCGCGCTTCACCATCGACGGCGACGGCACGGCCGCAGACTTCAGCATCCTGTCGCGGCGCATTGCCCGGCAGAAGCTGCAACACGTGACGGTGCAGGCCAAGGGTCGCCTCGATCTGGGCTTGAAGGAGCAACGGGTCGAGCTGGCCGATGGCGAGATCGTGGTCGGCAAGGTGCACGCGCTGATCACCTCTTCGATCAAGCGCTTCCGTACCGCACCCGCATTCGATCTGCGGATCCGCATCCCTTCGGTGCCGTGTCAGGACGCCGTCGCCTCCGTGCCGGTCGGCTTTGCGCCGCTGCTCGATGGCATGAAGTGCGACGGGCATGTGTCGTTTGAGGTCAACAGCGCTCTCGACACCGCCAACATGAACTCGCTGAAGTTCGATTTCGACGCCGCTCTTGGCGACACGCGCATCACCGATACCGGAAAGTACATTCGTTTCGAAGTGTTCCAAGCACCGTTCGAGCACCACGCGCGGCAGAAGGACGGGACGCTGTTCACCTTCGTCACGGGGCCGGGCAGCGACCGTTGGGAGCCAATCACCAGCATTTCTCCCTACTTCGTGCAGGTGCTGACGACCACTGAGGACGGCGGCTTCTTCTGGCACAACGGGTTCCTGCTCGACGCGATCCGCAGCTCAATGATCGAGAACCTCAAGCGCGGCCGATTCGTGCGCGGCGGGTCGACCATCACCATGCAGCTAGTCAAGAACCTGTTCTTCGTCGAGCGGGAGAAGACCATTTCGCGCAAGGTGCAAGAGGCGGTCATCGTCTGGCAGATCGAGAAGACGCTGACCAAGGAGCAGATCCTCGAGCTCTACCTGAACATCATCGAGTACGGTCCCAAGATCTACGGCATCCGGCCGGCCGTGCAGCACTACTTCGAGAAATCTCCGTCGGAGCTGACGCTGCTGCAGGCGATCTGGATGGGCTCGATCATCCCCAACCCGCGTGCCTTCTACCACCAGTTCCGCGATGGCGCCGTCAGTGAGGCTTGGGCCACTTACCTGTGCTGGATCGGCTCGACGATGCTGACGCGAGAGAAGATCACGCAGGAACAGTTCGACGCGATGGGTGATTGCAGCGGCGTCTTCTCGGGAACGGCAGAGGTCCCGGGCACAGTGCCGGAAGGGGAGCTGCCTGCCGGCGAGGGGGCCATCGCTCCGACCGAGTCGCCTAAGCCCGATGCACCGCCGCCGCCCCCGATTCAGGTCGAAGAACCTCCCACCGAGGACGAGAATCCGTAAGGCGGGTCAGTCATCTTCGGGGTCGGCATCGTCGGCCATGCCCGCCTCGGCAAACCACGACCTGACCCGCGAGGACAGCTTCTTCGACTTCTCCTGAAACGCTGCTTCACTGACCCGCAGCGCCTCCTCGAAGCCCTGGGCGATCGCCGCGTCCAACGCGCTCAGCAACAGCTGCCGACTTTCGCCTCCGCCTGAGTGCGCGCGCACCCAAGTCCGCAGCGCGATCAGGTCCGTCACCCCGCCCAGCCCCCGCGCAAGGGCTGCCAACGCGTCGATGCCGTCTCGCTGCGCGTGCGGCGCCACCGAGGCGATCAGCTCGAGCTGCCAGCGCACGTCCTTGACCCGCTTGCGAAACTCATGGATCAGCTTGGGATTGGGACGCTTCTCGGCCGCATGACGCGCCTTCTTGGCCCGCTTCCAGGCGTCGCGCAACCCGCGGGCCAGCTGCCTCCAGCGAATCTCAGGCTCCAGCTGCGCCGCAAACGTCTCGGCGACCGGCTGCAGATCGACCGCGCCTGCGCGCAGCAGCCCGCCGGAGGTGCCCGCGGCGTGGGCCTTGAGCCGCCCCTGATCGAGCTCGATGCGCCAGACGTCGAGGGCTTCCCGGTCCGCCACCACCACCGTGCTCAGCGTGTCGGGCAGGATCTCGGCATCGCGCAGGGCAGACGTGCGCCGCGCCACGTCGCGCACCGCGTGGTCCAGATCGCGCCAAGTCTCGTGGGGCAGCGCCCGCTCAACCAAGTGCAGCGTCGAACGAATGCGGCGCAGGGAGCGGCGGAAGGCGTGGATCGCGTGCGCTGGGTCTTCTGTCGCGCTCCGGGCCGCAAGGTGCAGCCGCGCGACCTGCGCGGTCACGTGGTCCGTCAAGGTGTCGTGCAAGCCATCCAGAACCGATGGCTCCGCAGCTTCCGCCGGCGCGGCGACTTCGGGTGCGGGTGTCGGCAACGGCGAGTCCGTCTGCGCTTCTACTACCGCATCGACGGGCGCTTCCGACGCTTCCAAGCCGGGAAGGGTCGCTTTGCCACGGGCTTGGGCAGTTCGCGGGGCACGGATCCGGGTGCGCGGACGCGGAGACACCTCGGGCGGGGTCGGGTCGGACGGCATGCGGGCTCCTCAGCAGACAACGGTCACAGTATAGGGCAACCGCGGCGGCGTGCGACCCCGGTTGGCAACGGTTGCGTGAGGGACGGGCATCTGCCAACCTCCGCCGCCCGACCCCAAGCCGGGTTCGCCCGCAACAGGAGGAGACCCATGCGCGTCTACATCATGCGCCATGGCATCGCAGTGGATCGCGACGACGCGGAATACCCCGAAGACGCCGACCGTCCGCTGACCGTTGAAGGTGCGCAGCGCACCCGGCGAGCCTTGCAGGGGCTGGCCGACATGGGCGTCGGCATCGACCGAATTGCGACCAGCCCCCTGCGGCGGTCTGTGCAAACTTCTGAACTTGCCTCGGAAGTGTTCGGGCTGACGGCCGACTTGGCGATTCGGCCCGAGTTCGCCCCGGCCGCAGGCAACGCCGCACGGTGGCTCGAGAGCTGCCGAGCCCTCAAGGTCGATGACGTTTTGTGCATCGGCCACTCGCCCGAGGTCGACGACTGGATCGCCCACGCGGTCGGTGCCCCGCAGCGGCTGACCTCGCTGAAGAAGGCGGGCATTGCCGTGATCTCGATCGATGACGACCCTACCGGCCGCTTGGTCGCGTTGTACGAGCCCAAGGTCCTTCGCCGGATCGGGTGGACGGCCTGATTTCTCTTGATGTACAGGGTCTTGACTAGTCCTGATCGCGGACCACCTGCACCACCGCCAAGTCGTCCAAGCGCACGGCAGTCAGCTCACGCCCCCAAACGCACCCCGTGTCCACCGCCACGAGTCCGGGCTGTATCAGCAGTCCCAAGGCGGCCCAGTGGCCGAACACCACCGTCACGTCCCGATTGCGGCGACCCGGCACCGCGAACCAAGGCAGGCAGCCGCGCGGAGCCTTGTCGGGAGCACCGCTGAACGACGAAATCGCCTCGCCCTGCGCCGTGCACCCGCGCAACCGGGTCAGTGCCGCCACCGTCGCGCCGGCCTCGCGCAACGCCTCGTCCGTCAGGGGTTCCTTGCGCTTATGAATGGCCAGCAGCTCGGTGCGGCGCGGAC
Source organism: Myxococcota bacterium (assembly GCA_049317445.1). GTDB lineage: Bacteria > Myxococcota_A > UBA9042 > UBA9042 > UBA9042 > CAJBNH01. The sequence goes on from JBMOIG010000003.1 coordinate 63,840, forward strand.
CCCGGAGCCAGGCCTCCGCCGCTCGCGCGCGGGTTTCCGCCACCGTCACGGTCCACTGCGGCAGCAGCCCAGCGTGCACCAGCAGCCAGTCGCCGTCGCGGTGCAGCAGCGGGCGGTGTACCAGCCAGTCGAGCAGCTCGTCGCGGTCGGGTGCCGCAAGGACCTCGTCCAGCGTGTCGCCCGGCTTCAGGGGCACCAGCCCGTACGCCGCGGACAACAGGTGCAGATCGTGGTTGCCCAGCACGGTCTGCGCGGCATTTCCCAACGCCTTGATCTGCCTGAGCACTTCCAAGGATTGCGGTCCGCGGTTGACCAGGTCGCCCACGAACCACACCTGATCTGCGGCCGGGTCGAAGCGGATCCGGTCGAGCAAGCGCTCGAGCTCGTCGGCACACCCCTGCACGTCACCGATCGCCCAGATCGCCACGATGAACCCCTGCCTTTCCAAGCCGCTGCTGTAGTCGGCGCGTTCTCGACCGCGCTGCAACCGTGTAGCATCGCGATCCTCGCACCGGGACGCCCAGCGCGCGAGAAAACGGCCGCAGTGGGCGCGCCCTTGACCCTTTCGTCGTGAGAGCAGCCCATGCCCCCCCGCACCGACTCGCCCAGCGCCCGACGCCGCCCCCGTGGCCTGGCGCATATGTCCGCGCCGCTGCTACCGATCGAAGGGCTTGCCGAGTCACTTGAGCCGCCGGAAATCATCGCCGCCATCGATCTCGGGTCGAACAGTTTCCACCTCGTGACCGCCCGCGTGGTGCAGGGCGGGCTAATCGTCATCGCCAAGATGCGCGATACGGTGCGACTTGCCGCAGGGCTGGACGACCACGACCGATTGCACGGCGACAGCGAGGCGCGGGCGCTTGCCTGTCTGGAGCGATTTGGTCAACTGGTGCGCGAGATGCCGCGACGGGGGGTGCGTGCGGTTGGAACGAGCACGTTGCGAAGGGCGACCAACTCTGCGGACTTCCTGGCCAAGGCCCGCAACGCCCTGGGGCACCCCATCGAGATCGTGTCCGGACGCGAGGAAGCCCGCCTGATCTACCTGGGCTTGACCCACAGTGTGGCCAGCGTACCGGGGCGGCGTCTGGTGATCGACATCGGCGGCGCCAGTACCGAGTGCATTCTGGGCGAGCGCTTCGAGCCGCTGCTGGCCGACAGTCTGGACATGGGCTGCGTGACCTGGATGCGCCACTTTCCCAAGGGAGAGATCCGCAAGGACGGCTTCAGGCAAGCGGAGTTGGCGGCCAGTCGGCAGCTGGAGCCCCTGCGCCGCGGCTACACAACGCTGGGGTGGGATGCGTGTGCGGGCGGCTCAGGGACGATTGGGGCCACGCAAGCGATCCTGCGGGCGCTGGAGGGCCACCGAGGCGGCATCACCCGCGATGGTCTGGAGCGGCTGAAGAAGGAGTTGCTGGCGTTCGGCCACATCAAGCACATCCAACTGCCTGATTTACGGTCTGATCGAGCCGAGGTCCTGCCCGCCGGTGTCGCCATCCTGACGGCTGTGTTCGATGCGTTCGGCATCGAGCAGATGGAGGCGGCGTCCGGCGCACTGCGCGAAGGCGTGCTGCACGACCTGCTGGGTCGTATTCGCCACGACGACGTCCGCGACCGCACGGTCTCGCGACTGGCAGAGCGGTACCACGTCGACGCTGAGCAAGCTGCGCGCGTCGAACGGACGGTTCGCCTGCTGCAAAGGAAGGTCGCGGATTCCTGGAAGATCGACGACGTGGCCGCACGGCAGGCGCTGACTTGGGCAGCACGGCTGCACGAGATCGGCCTGATGGTGGCGTTCTCGGGCTACCACCGCCACGGCGCGTATCTGGTCGCCAATGCCGACATGCCGGGCTTCTCACGCGACGACCAGGAGCTTGTGGCCAGCCTGATCCGCGTGCATCGTCGCAAGCTGGCCCTCGGCAAGGAAGCGGCCAAGCCGTCCGAGACCGTGATCCGCATGGCCGTGCTGCTGCGGCTGGCTGTGCTGCTCAACCGCGCCCGCAGCCACAAGCCCCTGCCGCCGTTCGGGATCGAGGCCGTGGGTGACAAGGTGGTGCTGTCGTTCCCGGCCGACTGGCTGGCGGACCAACCGCTGACGGCCGCCGATCTTGCGCAAGAGGCGCTGGATCTGAAGGACGCAGGCATCGCGCTCGAAGTCACCCGGTCGCGTACCCGACCCGCCGCCGGGTAGCTCCTACTCGCCGGCCGTGGCCAGAAACGCCTGCACGGAAAATTTCCCCGTTCGCGAGCCGAGATAGGATCCGTCGGGCTGCATGTCCCACGCCTGCATGTCGTCCTGCCACGGCAGGGTGAGACACTCGCGCACCGCCCGGTCGGCCAACTGAGGGTCGTACAAGGGAAAGCACACCTCGACGCGGCGGGTGAAGTTGCGCTCCATCCAGTCGGCGCTGCCCGCCCACACCTGACGGTCGTCGTCGGGGCCAAAGACATAGACCCGTGCGTGCTCCAGAAAGCGTCCCACCAGCGAGCGCACGCGAATCCGCTCGGACAGCCCGGGCACGCCCGGCCGCAAGCAGCAAATGCCGCGCACGACCAGCTCCACGTCCACGCCCGCTTGCGACGCCCGATACAGTGCCGCGATGACCTTGGGGTCCGTCAGTGCGTTCATCTTGGCGCGGATCTGCGCCGGCTTGCCCTTGCGCGCCCGCTGCGCCTGAGCATCGATGCGGGTGATCATCTGGTCCTGCAGACCGAGCGGCGCCTGCAGAAGGCGCTTCAGCTCTCGCACTGCGCCCAGACCGGTCAGCTGCTGCAACAGGTGGTGGGCGTCGCGAGTCAGCCCCGGGTCGGCCGTCAGCAAGCCCAAGTCCGTGTACTGTCTGGAGTTCTGCGGGTGGTAGTTGCCGGTGCCCAGGTGCAGGTACCGCCGCAGCTCCCCGCCCTCCTGCCGCGCGACCAGCAAGAGCTTGGCGTGGACCTTGTGGCCGACGACCCCGTGGATCACGTGCACGCCTGCATCGTGCATGCGCTGCGCCAGGTCGATGTTGGCCTCTTCGTCGAAGCGGGCACGCAGCTCGACGACCGCGGTCACCTCCTTGCCCGCCCGTGCCGCTTGGCACAGCGCGTCGACGTAGGGTGAGGTCGCCCCCGTGCGGTACAGCGTCTGGTGGATGGCGCGTACCTGCGGGTCCGCCACGGCGCGGCGCAAGAAGTCCAGCACGATACCCGCAGAGTCGTACGGATGGTGCAGCAGGACGTCGCCCCGCCGCAGCGTCTCGAACACATCGACGTCGGCCGTGTCCAGTCCGCCTTGGTCGGCGCGGGGAACATGGGGCGGGTGACGCAGGTCGGGCCGTTCTGCAAGGTCGCACAAGGCGGACAGTTGATGCAGATTCACGGGGCCTGGAACGCGGTACAGGTCCGCTTGCACCAAGCCGAATTGCCCCAGCAGCAGCGGCTCGATGGCCTCGGGACAGTCTGCGGGGACCTCCAGCCGCACCGCGTCGCCGTCGTTGCGGTGGTGCAGCTCGCCTTGCAGTGCCTCCAGCAGGTCCTCGGCCTCTTCCTCGATCAGCCAGAGTTCGCTGTCTCGGGTGACGCGGAAGGGCGCGCAAGCCTTGACCTCTCGGCCGGGGAAGACCTCACCGATGCACGCCACGACCACGTCGGACAGCAAGACGAACGCGCAAGCATCCGACGGCAGCGCCATCACACGAGGCAACGACCGCGGGACCTGCACGACAGCAAGCCCCTGAGAACCGGTGCGCGGGTCGGATTCCCGCAGCAAGACCAAGACCGCCAGATGCTTGTTCTGCACGTGCGGAAAGGTCCCTGCGGCGTCTACACCGGTTGGCGACAAGAGCGGCAGCACCAGCGACCGGAACAGTGCGCGCACCTCAGCCTGCTGTTGCGCCGTCCAGCGGGCGGGCGACAGCAGCCGTATGCCGGCGACCTCGAGAGCGGGCAGCAATTCCTCCACAAGCACGCGGTGTTGTTCGGCGACCAGCGCGTGGGCCTCTGTCATCGTCCGCGCCAGACTCTCGGCCGCCGTCAGACCGTCTGGACCCGGTGCCTTCAGTCCGAAGGCGACGCGCTGGCGCAGTCGGGCGACGCGAACCTCGAAGAATTCGTCCAGATTGGAGCTGCTGATGGTCAGAAACCGCAGGCGCTCCAGCAGCGGCACCGAGGGGTCACGAGCCAGCGCCAACACCCGATGCTGGAACGCGATCAGGGCGGACTCGCGGTTCAGGTAGGTGCCGGGCGCGAGCAACGGCGCAGAACGGGCCATCGAATTCCTTGCAGCGAAGCAGACTTTCGTCGCGCTACTTGTTCAGCTTGGCGACTTCCTCGACCAGATTGGTCGGGCGCTCCATCGGCGCTTCACCCGGAGGCGGTGACAGCCACTGCGCCGGCATGGGAATCGGTGTCGGCGCCCAGTCGGCACCAGGCAGGTCGTCGGGGTGGGTGCCATCGACGATGAACTTCTGGCGCGGACCGTCGAACACCGACGTCGCCTCTTGACCAAAGCGGTATTCCCAAGGGTCTTCCAACACCAAGCGGCGCGTGCTCTCGCGCAGACGGCGCACATACGCCACCGACCAGATCTCGGCCAGCTGGGGCTCCGGGATGTGGGCGTTGCGGACCTCGTCCAGCTCGACACCAAAGCTGCCACCCAGGCCGGCCTCACGCCGAAACGGCAGCGGGTCGTCCAGATCCACCGCCATCTCGTAGCGACCGATGTTGCGCAGGGTGTACTGCGGCATGTGCTCGTGCTGGATGGCTTCCAAAACGTCGCCGGGCAACTCGTTGTCGGTCTTGGGGCGAATCGGGCGAGCGTACGTCTCTTCGAACTTGGAGCGCCCTTGTACCGTCTCGCTCAGCCGGTCGGCGCGAAAGTCGTGGGGGACGAACACGGCGAAGGCGTCGATGCGGCTCAGCTGGTCGTGCAGAGGCAGGCGCCGGGTCGAGAACCGCTGCCGCCCAACAATTCGGCCAGAAAGCGGCCACGCCATCGGCACTTGCAGCAGGTCTCGGCCGCACGCCTCGTCCATCGCCTAGCCTTCGCTGCCGTCGCCAGTCGCAACCTTCTCGGTCACCACCGACTCCTGGTAGTACTCGCTGGTGTGCTGGCGGGTCGACACGACGCCCAGCGCCAGCTCGATCTCGCGGGTCAGGCGCTCGCACTCCGGCCCCTTGAGGCCCACCACCTTGATCGAGACTTCCCCGTTGTCATCGATGGTGAATTCGATCTCACGACGCGTGGCCATTCTTGCCTCCTACTCGCTCCAAGAGGCCACCTTCAGGTGGATGTGGTTCTCTTCGTCCACCTTCTCTTCCTCGAGCGTGTACCCCCGCTTCTGCACCTCTTCCTTGACGGTGTGGTAGGCGTAGCGCTGGTTGATGCGACGCGTGAACTCGTCCTGATTGAAACCGGCCGTCATCTCGACGAATTCCCAGTCGGCCACGAACGTGACCAGGCCGGTCTCCGCGTTGACGTTGACACCGATGTCGTACGTCTTCGACGCGTGGATGACCATCTGTGCCTGCGTCTTCTGCCCCAGATAGCCCTTGACGTGCACCAGCTGCTCGGCTTGGGCGCGCGTATAGGCGAACCCCAGCTCTTTCAACACGAGCTCCAGGCGCATCAGGTTCTGGATCTTGGTCTGGACCGTCGTGAAGTGCGACATGCAGGGCTCCTCGCGTCACATTTCCAGACGGGGGGCGTCGTTGTCGGTCATGGGGGCATCGTCGGCAGGCGAGGCGCGCCGGGCGCGTGACTTCGACCACTCGCGCATCTCCGACAGTCGCTCGCGCATCGTCTGGCTCAGCGGAATGACCTCGCGGATGGCGAGCAGCAGGCTCTCGGTCGTGATGTCGGTCTTGCCCAGTCCCTCGTCGTAGGCATCGTACATCGACGTCACGATGATCTCCTCGAGCTCCGAACCAGAGTAGCCGGCCGTCGCGTCCGTCAGCTTCTTCAAGTCGAAGTGCGCGGGGTCGCGGTGACGCCTGCGGAGGTGGATCTCGAAGATCGCCTGTCGTTCCTCACGGTTGGGCAGATCGACGAAGAAGATCTCGTCGAAGCGGCCCTTGCGCAGCAGCTCAGGCGGCAGCATCGACACGTCGTTGGCGGTCGCAATCACGAACACGGGCGAGGTCTTCTCCTGCAGCCAGGTCAAGAACGTCGCGAACACGCGCGCCGTCGTGCCACCGTCCGACTGGCCAGAGCTCTTGGTCCCCGAGAAGCCCTTCTCCAGCTCGTCCAGCCAAAGGATCGCAGGTGCCACGGCTTCCGCCGTCTTGATCGCGCGGCGCATGTTCTCCTCGGACGAGCCGACCAGCGAACCAAACACCTTGCCCACGTCCAACCGCAGCAGCGGCATCTGCCACGACTGCGAGATCGCCTTTGCTGACAATGACTTGCCGCAACCCGGCACGCCCAGCAGCAGGATACCCTTGGGCGGCGGCAGACCGAATTCCTGCGCGGCGGGGGTGAACGCGTTGCGACGCTTGTTCAGCCACTCCTTCAGGTTGTTCAGACCGCCGACTTCCTGCATGCCCAGCGAGCTCTCGTAGAACTCCAGAATGCCGCTCTTGCGGATGATGTGCTTCTTCTCGGCGAGGATCGTCTTGAGGTTGAAGCACTTGTCGCGCACTGTGGACTTGGCGAACACCTGACGTGCCTCAGACTCCGTCAGTCCCAGCGCGGCCTCGGCCACCTCGCGCTGCAGCTCCGGGCTCTCCAGCACCTTGGCGAAGTTCTTGCCGAATCGCTGCGAGCGGGCGCCGTGGAACGCGCTGTCGCGCACGATGTCTTCCAGCGTCTGGCGGTCCGGCAAGTCGAAATCGACGACGACCAGGTCCTTCTCCAGCTCGAGCGGGATCTTGACCATCGGCGACAAGAACACCACGCAGCGCTTGGCTTGCGTCGAATCTGCAAACAGTCCGGGCAGATCGCGCACGCGACGGGCCACCATCGGGTCGTTGAAGAACGGGTGGAAGTCGCGCAGAACCACCACGGCGTCGCGGGTCAGGTTGTTCGCAACCCAGTCGAGCGCGCGGATCGGATCGCGGATGTCGCCGGGCACGTCGGCGGTGTCGCAGCGAAAGCCCTGTGAACACGACCACTTGATCAGCTGTCGCGGTTGCCAGTTCGTGACGTCCCAACGCTCTCGCAGCGGCGGACTGTCCAGCACGGCGAGGTCGCGCATCCACCTCTCGACCCGGTCTTCTTCGGCCGACACGACGTAGATCAGCTTGTACTGGGCGCGGATCAGGTAGTGCAGCTCATCGACGGCGCTGGGCACCGGTCGGTTGGGCGAGGCAGCAGCGGCTTCGGCAATCGGCGACACGGTCTGGGTCATGACCGGCTTCTCCTGCGGCACGATGGCGACTCGGTCAGGCGCGTTCGGCCCGTCCGTACCGCCGTTCAGTTCCACGTCACGGGATAACGTCGCCAGGACCATCAGCGCCCAGGTCGTGCCTGAGACCGACGACCATGCGCTCCTGCTCGATCAGGTCCTGCGCCAGCACGATCGCGATGTCGTTCATCATGTCGATCGCCTCGCCGGTCTCGGACTTCTGCCCCACGCCCGACTTCTCGAGCTGCTGGGCGTACCGGCGCACCAGAATCGCGTTCGACTTCGATGCCGCCACGGCGTCGACCAGCGCTTCGAATGCCTCGACCGTCTGCGGCGATACGCTGGCCTTGACTTCGGTCGTCGCCAACACCTTCAGCTGGTCCTCGGACTCGCGCAGCTGCGCCTCCAACGACTCGATCTTCTTGAGATGCAGCGCCAGCTCGGCTTCCAGCTTCTTGCCATGGCTGCTGTCTGCCTGAACGGCTTCGAGCTTCAGCTCGGACTTCGCCAGGTCGCGCTGCAGCGTGCTCAGCTCTTCGCGCAGGCGCTCCGTCTCTCGGACCTTGGCCTTGAAGTCCGGGTGCTCGCTCACATCGACCAACGGCGCGGGCTTGCGCTCGGTCGCCTCGCGGCTCGCCTCGACCTCTGCCCGCAGGCCGTCGATCTGGCGGCTCTGCTGCAACAAGCGGTCGTTCAGCTCATCCACGCGGCGGGTGGCGGCGTGGTAGTCCTCGAGCAGGCGGCGCTTCTCGTGTTCGAGGTCGCTGATGCCGACGCCCATGCGGACCTGTCGGATCTCGATGTCCTTGTCGCGCAGGTCGATCCGCAGCTGCTCGATCAGCGATTCCTTTTCCTGAATCACTTCTTGCAGCAGGTTGATCTTGCGCTCCAGCCGATCGACGTCGCCGCCTTCGCGGTTGAACGAGGTCTGCAACGACTCGTTCTCGTCACGTGCCGCCCGCAGCTCGTACTCCAGCAGGTCCAGCTGCCGTTGCAACTCTTCGATCTGCCTATCTTTTTGCGTCAGACGCACCTTCAGGCCGCTCAACTGCTCGGTGGCCTCGGTCGCCTTCTCGCGCGCTGACCCGATCTGCTGCTCCAGCTCGGTCACGCGACGCTCAGCCTCGAAGGCATCGTCCTCGCGCTGCCGCAGCTCCCGGCGGGTCTCTTCCAGCGACCGGGTGATGACCTGATTCTGCTCCTTGAGCTTGACGTACTTGTCAGAAATACCTTCAAGTTCAACCGCATAGCGCATCGCTCGCGGCTCGCTCTCTTTGGCTTCCTTCTCTGCACGAGTTGCCCGGGCCTCGGCGTCGGCCAGCGCCTGTTCCAACGCCCGGACCTTGCGACGCAGCTCGGTCATCTCCGCGGCGTCGGCGACTGGAGCTCCTTGTCCGGTCGGATTGCGGGCGGGAACGACGGCGTCGCGCTGGCCGGTCTGCACGGTCGACCGAGGCGCTGCGGGCCGCGACTCGCCGCCGACCAGCTCTGCGGGCACCGGGGGAGCGCGGCGGGCGGTCGAAACGCCGGCTGCTTGAGCGGGAGGCGGCGCCGGCACGACGGCGGGCGACGAGCCAGAGGTCGAGGCGGACTGCGGAGCCTGCCGCGCCGCCACCGCAGCGGCGAGTCGAACGCTGTCGTCAGGGCGTAACCCGCTGGTCGGCATGGCCTTCTGAGCCGGAGGCCGTGGCCGTTCCTCGCTGGCGCTACGGGAATCGCCGATCTCGCCTGACTTGGCGTGGATCTCCAGCACCTCGCCGCAGCGGACGACGTCGCCCTCGCGGATGACCGCCCGTCGGGTGCGCTCGCCGTTGATGAAGGTGCCGTTCGACGATCCCAAGTCCTTGATGTAGTAGCCTTCTTCGTCCCAGCCGATGCGGCCGTGGTTGCGCGAGACGGTACTTTCCTTGGAGTAGACGCTTGACCCGGGGTTGCGCCCGATGGTGATCGGCTCGATGTCGGGCCGCAGCGGCAACTGCACGAGATTGCCGGTCACGTCGCGATACTCGAGGTACATGGGATCGCGCCTCCAAGCGTACGGCAACCCGGCTCGCGAAACGGCGGCAAGTGGCGCCACTTCGGCACGGACAGACCACGACGCAGGGGGTCGATTCTAGTCTGAGCAGAGGCGTAGCGGCAAGGGGAACGGGACGCCGGACAACCGCCCAAGCGCGGGGAGTCGGTGACTTTTCCCGATCGCGCTGCGTCCAGATCGCGTCAGCGCCCCGGGCGCCGCAGCAGCTTGAGCCGCTGTGCCGCGCGTTGGCCCAGCTCGGTCCCCGGCCAAGTGCGCGCCAGCTGGTCCAGCACTTCCGCGGCCCCCTTGTCGTCGCCCAGCTGCAGGTACGTCAGCCCCAACTTGTAGAGAGCGTCGGGAACCTTGTTCCCTCTGGGATACGTCTGCGCGACTCTCAGGAAGGTCTGCGCCGCCGCCAGCCACTGCGACTGCGCATACCAGCTCTCGCCGACCCAATACAACGCGTTGTCGGCAAGCTCGTGCCGTCCATGCCGCAACACCATCTCGTCGAACAGCGCGCGTGCGGCGTCGTGCTGCCCTTGGTCCAGCAGCGCCTTGGCCTCTGCGTAAAGTGCCACCGCGGGATCTGCTTGCGACTTGCGGACTTCCTGCGGAGCTGGCTCTCCCGCAGGTCCCGATGCAACCACGACCGGCTTGGCGACGGCAGGGACAGCTGCTGCTGCCCGAGTCTTGCCGTGGTGCCCGGCTCTTCCGGCGGGCTGCACGCGCACGGTCGGCACCGCGGGCATCCAGGCGTCGTCGCGCCGGGCCCGCGCCACGCGCTCGGCGTCCACCTGCTCCTCGACCATCACCAGACGGTCGCGGACCTCAGCAAACTGCAGCCGCTCCGCCGCTCGGTTGCGCTTCATTTCGACGATCTCGCCGCGGACCTCACCCAGCTCGGTCTCCAGCTGCGTGACCCTGGCACCAGAGCAACCGGACATCGCCGCGGCTGCTCCGAGGATCCCCAGCAGGATCGAGAGGTTGAATGAGAACCGGTCCACGCGCGCCTCGCAGGACGGGCTTCGGCCACCCGTGGCCGGACTCCCGCAGCAGCGACGCTAGCCCTCGCACAGAAACCGTCAAGAATTCCGCGACACGCCGCGTCGCAATCGCCCCCAGCCGACCCTGAGCGCGGGTGCGACGCGGGCCCATGCCAGACCGGCCGATCGCACCGCTGCCCCGGAGAGACCTGACGCGGGCACCGGCAACGTGACGGCGCCCAAGCGCAACTGCGCGACTCGCCCCAGCACGGCCGAAGCGGCGACCGGCGTGTCGGCCGTCGCACGCGTGTCGCCTCGGGTCTGAAGCACGCCCTGCCCCAAGGACGCGACGCGATGGACCCACACCTCACCCGGCCGAACCCCCAGCGTGGCCACAAGGTCCCCGCGCCGCAGGTCCTCAAAAGGCACGCGCACAACCCCCGCCTGCCACGGCGCGGCCAGCGGCCACATCGACCGTCCCGACAGGGTGTACCAGTCGATGCGGGTCACTTCGCCCCTCCCGACGGTTCCTTGACGCGACGCCCGCCGCCTCGCTGCGCGCGGTGGATGGGAAAGACGAACTGGTCGGGGGGGGGGCCGTCCTCGCCGCCTTCGGGAACGGTAGCCCATTCTTCTGCGGTGAAGGGGGGGCTTCCGGTCGCTTCGAAAGCCAAGAGTCGGGCGCGCGTCTCAGCGTGAAAGGAGTCCGGGGCCTTGCGGAAGTCCCCACTGCGCTTGAAGGCTTCACCGGGGCAATAGAAGCACACGGAATTGCCGACGCAGGAGAGACAGCTGGAACGGTCCTTGTTCGTCCACGCGAGGATCTCCCGACGGATGGGCGAGTTGCGCCAGATATCGCCGAACGTCTGCTCGCGCACGTTGCCCAGCGCCATGGGCCAGGTCACGCAGGGCCACACGCTGCCGTCCGGAGCAATGTAGGCAGCCGTCCGCCCCGCCCCGCAAGTGTTTTGGTCCTCAAGGTCCTGCATCCGCGGTGGAGGCTGCGGCCCCGTGAGGCCGAGCAACTGCCTCATCGACGTCCTCACCCTCACGAGATCAGCTTCGCTTAACTGAAGCGTGTCCAGGGTGCTTGTGGCCGAATGGTCGCGACGGATCGTTCCGTTGAGAGTCACCTCACACCCGTCCGCGGCGAACCGGGCGTACAATTCCTCCATCTCGTCCAACGTGTTCGCCTGCACGGTCATCGAGACGCGCACCGCCAAGCCCGCCTGACGCAGCAACTGGATCCCTTCCAGCGTTCGCAGGAGTGCCCCTGGGCGGCGCACAAAGGCGTCGTGAATCTCCGGCCGCAGCGAGTAGACGCTGACGTCGACTCGCGACGTGCGACTTCGCGCCAGCAGAGCCACCCGCTCTTGCGTCAGGTTGCCAGCGTGCGTCTTGACCCGATTGACAAACCCGAGACTGGCCGCGAGCTCCAAGGCCTCATCCACATCCGGACGGAGAAACAACTCCCCGCCGCTCCAAGTGAGGATCAGGACTCCGGCGTCGCGAAGCTGATGCAGCAGGCCCCGAAGCTCGTCAGGCTTCATCTCGGGCCAGTGCTTGTCGTCCAGATAGCAGTGCACGCAGTCGAGGTCGCAGCGATACGTGACGTCCAAGTGGGCGTGCAGCGGCATGTCGGCACGCCGATAGGCCCGAACCAACGCTTGGTCCGCGCCTCCTGAGTCGTCGAGCAGGTCAGCCATCGCGGAGACCCTGAACGGTGGACGCCACGACCTCTCGCGAATCTTTCAGACAATGGTCAAGCCAAGCGGGCGGACAATCTTGCGTCAGATTCAGCACGTGTTCCAGCATCAGATTCCGGGTCGCACCACCGGCGAAGACGGCGTGCGGGATGAGGGAGGCGAACCGCTCGGCTTGGGCGACAGGGCGCAAGCCCGTCACGGAACGGTCGGGCGAGAGGATGCTCAGCCCCCCAACCGGCACCACCCAAGGCGCAATGGCGCGGGGCCGCCGCAGCTCCACGTGGCGCCACACGACCCAGCCGTCGTCTCCAGGCACCAGAAAGGCGTGCTCGTCGTGAAGGGCTTGGTCGGGAAACCGTCGGGAGAGTGTGGTCTTTCCCGCGCCGCTGTACCCTGCCACCACCCACACCCTACCCTCATAGGCCAGCGTGGCGGCGTGCAGGACCACCCCTCCAGCGCGCAGTACTTTCGCGTAGGCGACCCCAAACATCGCCTCCAGCGTGGCCGTGGGTCGACTGCGCGGGTCGTCGTCGTCGGTCGCAAGAGTGGCGGTGCCGGTCCCTGTTCGCCAATCGACCTGGACCAAGGCGTGCGCCGAAAGAAAGGCAAAGCCATCGTCGTCGAAGCGGGTGAAGCGAAGTCCGGCGTCGCTGCGGGGAGTGCCGTCGAGTGTGGCGTTCAGCTTGATGTCGGCAGGAAGGCCGGGCGGGTCCAACCAGCCGGTTCGGCCGGAATCGCGGCCCAGCGGAAAAATGACGGCCACCCGGAAGGGACCAAAGGCAGCCGTCGGGCAGTCCATCGAAGGTCCGCCACTGCGCCGAGTCGGAAACGTCATGTCAGGTCAGGAGGAGCACCTTCAGGGTCCTTGCACACAACCGCGCTGGAAAGCAGTGCCGACAAGGATTCCCCCAGAGTCTCGATCGCGGGCGCAACATAGGGCATGAGGGCGTTCTTCTCCGCCTCACCTGTATTCAATTCGCGTTCGTTCTCCATCGCTACTCCTTCCACCTTGTGGGCCCACAGTGTATCCGAAGACCGATCCGGCACAAGCATCCGTCGGGCTCAGTACACCAGAACCAAGACACCTGGCGTCGTGACGCTGCCCACCGTGGTGTCGGCCGAACCCACAAGCATGTCAGGACGACCGTCGCCGTTGAAGTCTCCGATGCCGACGACGGAGGTGCTGACCATGGCCTTCGTGCCGACTCCCCAGCCGAGCGAGCCTGGAGCAAACGGGTTGCCGAAGACAATGTCGTCAAATGCGTAGCCGCCCGCTCCCTGAAGCGCGGGGACCTGCATGGCATACCGGACGGTCAACAGCGCCGTGTTGGTGGGTCCGTAGGCCGGCGACCCGTTCACGATGTCGGTCAGACCGTCGGGATGGTCACCAAACGTCCCAAGCGAGGACAGGCCTTGGACCCACGCCCGTACGGCTCCGCCCAGAGGATGGGTGCCAAGCGCCGGAGCGTTCGCAACCGGCGTCAGCGCCATGGAAACGCGTTTTCCGACATAGGAGGCAAGCTTCGACCCGCAGATCCAGTAGATCGCGCCGACGGTCCCAGAGACCTGATGGCGGACGACCAAGTCGCTGAGGGCGTCGCCATCGATGTTGGCCGCGTCCATCGCCGTGCCGCACGCGTTGATGCCCACATTGGAGTCGCACAGAACCCGAACCGTCGACCCGTCGTCGGGCGCGGTGCCGAGTTGATCGCGCGTCAGCAGCACTTCGACGTCGCCGCTGAACGTCCGGCCGGGCACGATGTGGACCTGCTGGGGCGTGGCGTACTGCGAGATTGCGAGGTCGTCGAACTGCGGCCCCTGGCCCCCGTTGTCCGGGAGCACGTTGCTGAGTCCTACCAGTGAGTAACCAAACAGCACGTTGCCGACGCTATCCGTCAGGTGGATCGTCATGATGTTGTTGGCGGCGCGGTCGGCCGGGAGGTTGCCGTCGATGATGACCTGCTTGTCCGTAGTCCAAGCGGAGTTGCCCGGGATCACGAACACCCGGTCATACAGAACGCTTCCGTACGTAGCTGACGTGACGACGATCTCAGCGGTCGGCAGGCCAGTGACGGGGTGCAAGTCTCCGTTGAAGCTGCGAATCGTGGTCAGCGCGCGGACACCCCACGCCGGCACGGATGCGATGCCTCTGAAGATGACCTGCGGTTGAGCCGAGATCAGCTGCTTGTCACGGCCCAAGTACACGCGCACCTCGCGGGTGAACCCGGCACCCTGACCAGCTCCAATGACCAAGTCGTCGATGCCGTCGCCGTTGACGTCGCCCGGCTGCAGCGCAGTGTTGCCGGCAAGTCCGAGCCCCGTACCCGGCAGGCAGACGTGATGCGTGCCGACTTGGCTGTCGAACGTCACTTCGGCGAGTGAACCGTCGGCGGCTGAGGGTCGGCCGTAGACCACGCAGGCGTCGAGGTCGATGCCGCCGCCCACGACAAAGTCGGACAGACCGTCACCGTTCAGGTCGCCTGCCGCATACACGCGGTTGCGATACTCAGCGGTCTGGTACTTCGGGTCTGCCGTCGTGACCTTGACGTAGTGCAAACGCAGCGCGTCGGTCGAAAGGGCCGTCGAGACGTCCGAGTGATTGCCCGCAGCATCCACCGCGCGAATCGCGAAGTAATACTTGGAGATCCCACCGTCGGTCAGCGGGGCGAACTTGCAGAGGTCGCTGGCAGAACGCGGGTCCGGGCCTGAGATCTCGACTTGCTGCGTGACGCCCGCCTGAGCCGGAACGGGCAGTTGCACACCCGGAATGGCCTTGGCCTCGCAAGCCGCTTCGAACTCGGCAACGGTCGTGATCGCTTTGCGCGAGTACCGCACATCGTAGGCGGCTGCCGTCCCCGTCATCCCATCGTCGCCAACGGCGGTGAAAGAAACGCGAGCGAGCGGACGCCGCGGGTTCAGGTCGCCGCTGGCGAACGGGTCCAGAACGACCTTGGCCGGGGCCTTCCAATCGACCTTGATGGTAACCGTGGCGACGGCCGTATTGCCCAAGGCATCGGCAACCTTCGCCGTGATCGTGTTGCTGGCATCCTCAGTGAGCGTCGCGAATTGAACCGGGACTTGGTCGGCCGCCGAATCGAACGTCAACGGCAGCTTCACCAAGTCCTGCGGCAGGTCGCCTGTGCTCTGGCCCACCGTGCGCTTGAGCTCGAGCAGCTCGCCACCCGCCAGACCGGCATCCTTGGCCTCGATCAGCAGGTGCAGCTGGTGGTTGGGCGTAGCGACCGACTGGTCGTCAGGCTGACCATACAGCGCGGTCGGTCCCGCCGGCGTGTCGAAGCCGAGCACTTGGCCCGCGATGAACGACACCGTGGGATTGGTCAGGTCGGCCTTGACGGTCACCGCACCGCTGGAACCCTTGACCGCCGCGCCTTCCAGCGCGACGACCTCGGCCGAGAACGTATCACCATCCTTGACCTCCAAGGCAAAGGACGCCTTGGCGTTCACCGGAGCGGCCGACGCAACCGCGCTGCCATTCTTGCGCAGTTCGATCTTGTCAGGGGTGCCGCACGGACCGACAAACTCCGCGGTCACGGTCGGCTTCACGCTGGCGCAGTTCTGTCCAGGAGTCGGGCACGCCTGCGTGTTCAGGCCGCCGATAGGCAGCCCCTTGACCAACACAAGGCAGCCGCTGAGTTGAACGTCGAAGCCTCGAGTGGCCACCGTCTTGTTGCCGTTGACGTCCACGCCGGTCAAGCGCAGCACGTAATGCGGCGTGGCGCCAAACGGGATCGTGACATCGACCTTGGGCTCGACACCGTTCGGGTTCAGCACCTTGCCGCTGCCAACCTTCTCGTAGCCGGCGCAGTTGAGGAAGCTGGAATCGCAGTCGTCGCCCAATTCAAGCGTCCACGAGTCGGTGTCGACCGTGCCAAACAGGACGGAGACCTGATAGCCGGAAAGGGCGGGCGCGGCGTCGTCATTGTCGGTGAACGTCGCTCCCGGGCTCGGGGTCTGAATGCCGAGCTGCGGCGGCTCAGTATCGACCGTGATCTTTGCCGGACTGGTTGCGATGGTCGAGATGTTGCCGCAGACGTCGCGCAGGTCCGCTTGCAGTTCGCGTTGGCCTTGGGCGAGCAGGGCATCCTTGGCGTCCAGGAACTGGGCTTGGCCACCGACAAACTTCTCAGTCGCCTTGAAGACGCCGCCGTCGCGAATGTTCACGTCCTGACCCTCGACGTCGGAGGCACTGCTGGTCACCAGAACGTCGAGCGGGTCGCCGACCAGCACCTTGGCCTTCGACGGCCACGCAAACGTGCCATTCGGACTGATGGTGTTCACCATCATGTTGGGAAGGGTCTTCATCTCGCCGACATTGCCGACCGCATCGACTGCCGCTGCCGAGATCGCAATCTCGCCTTCGGCAGGGACCGTAACGACGACAGAGGCCTTTCCTCCGACCGTGTCGGCGGTGCCCTTGACCGAGCCGGCCAGCACCGTGACCGACGCTTCACCCGTGGTGGTGACCTGGAAGGTGAACTTGCCGCCGGCCAGTCCCAAATCGGGTGTGCTCTGCAGGGCGTTGGACAGGCACAGTGCGGGCACTGCCGCGTCGGTAGGGGGCGCCAGCAGCTCGATGGACGGCGCGACCGTGTCAATCAAGATCGTCCGGTCCCGTCCGGCAGGCAGCGTCGCCACGAGTGACGGCGTCCAGGGAACTGTGGGCAGGAAGCTGCCCTCTGCGATGACGTGGTACAGTCCGTCGGGCAGCGAACTGACATTCACGATAGCCGTCGAGGCTTCGATCTTGCCCGTCGCGATGACCTTGTAGCCGGCGGTCGCGCACGCCTCGCCCGTCACGCCGGGCGAGTTGCTACAAATGCGCAGGGCCGAGCCATTGGGCAAGCCGAAGGTGAACACACCAATCGACTTCGCGGTGAGCTTGTTCCACGCCACTGCGCAAGTTCCGCTGACGCAAACGGCGTTGGCGCCACAGTCCGCCTTGACGGAGCACGACGCGGCAGGCAGCGGCAACGGCAGAGTCACACGAATCTCGGCACCGGCGCTCAGCACCTGCATCACCAGCGTCTTCGTCGCCGGATTGCCGGCTGTGTCAGCACCTGAGAACACAAGCTTGACCTTGTAGCCGTCGGGCAGTGTCACGATGCCGAACGCGACCACCCCCACTTGGTCGTCGGAAATGTTGGGAACGGCCGTCGCGGGATACGAGGCGTACTTGGTCCCATCGTCCTTGAACACGTCCACAACGACCGGCGCATCCTTCGGCAGGCCGGTGGCCTTGACCTGAAGGTCAATCTGCATCCCTTCCACGTCCGGCAGCAAGTCATCCATGGCCAGCAACAAGGTCGCCGAGTCGCCGACCTTCACAGGCGATGCCAGAGCCAGAAACACCGGGGCCGTGCGGTCGACGGTGACCGTCACCGGCTGGGCCTGCGCCTTCTGGCCGGCCGCATCGGTCACCGTCGCGTCGAGGGTGCACGTCGAGCGGTCGATCAGCGAAATGTTGGCGACCTTGGCGGCGTTGGCCTTGGACTTGCCGAAATAGTCCTTTGCCTTGCCGGCGCAGGTGACCGTTACCTTGACGTCGCGGCCATCCTCGACGTTGGTCAAGGCCAGATCGGTGGACATCAGGCAGTTCGGCAGGAAGGGAGTGCACGCCACGCTGTTCAGGTTGAACAACTGGCCGGTGGCGGGGAACACAAAGGCGATGCCGGGCTGGTCGGTCTTTCGCGTGACGACCAACGGCGCCGTGTAACCCTTCTTGGCTGGGGCGGAGCTGACAGCGGCGCCGAACTGTACGGTGGTGTCGCCAGCCGCGAGACCCGTGACCTTGAACGTGTACTCACCCGGGGCGGTCTCCTGCACCGAGACCTGAGCCAAGGCGCCGTTGATCCACACTTCGGTTTGCGCGCCGGTGACCGGAATGGCCTCAACGCCGGTCGTCACCTTGGCGACGAACGTCATCTGGTCGAACGCGGTGAACGCGGGTTGCGTGGGCAGGGTGAACACGACGTTGGGCAGGTCCGACAGCAGCGTGACCACCATGTCGTTCGGCAAGCTGGGGTTGCCAGAGCTGTCGGCACCGGTGGGGCGCAGGGTGTTCGCGCCGGGCTGCAGGGTTACGCCGGGGAAGGTGACCTCGGTCTGGCCTGGGGCGACGTCCTGGCACCCGATGGCGATGCCGTTGGCCTCGAGGCAGACACTGATGGCGTCCCCGACACCAACCTTGACGTCGACCTGGAAACCCGGCACGGCAGGTGCGCTGTCTGCATCGGTCGCTACGTTGAGAACCGCTTTGGACGGCTCGAGAATCGCGATCGTGGGACCTTGGGTGTCGACCTGCACGACCCGACTCGTGTCGCTGCACGCGGAATCGGTCGCAACGTTGCCAAACTGGTCGGTCGCGTTGAGCTGCAGAACGTAGATCCCGTCCGGCAGCGTCTGCGGCGGATTGCCGACGATTAGCGACAGCGGGGTGACAAGCAGGCCCGCCTTAGCCGTGCCCAGCGGGAACGGCCCGTAGGTCGCGCTGCCATCCTGAGCGGCGAGCGTGGCCGACACGACAGCGCCGTCGAGGTTCTCGGTCGACGCAGCGATGTCGATCTGGGGCTTGGTGGCGATGCTCGCTCCGGCCGGCGACAGGACGGTCAGGCAAGGGGGCGGCAAGGCGAGGACGAACGAAACCTCTGGCGAGGCAGACGGATTCGGCGCGTCATCCTTGGCCAGACAAGTGACCTGGCTGCCCAGCAGGTCGAAGTCGAGGGAGACGGGAATGGTGACTGTGCTGGCTTGCGTGTCCGTGTAGACCACAGAGCCGACCGGGTCGTTGCCGTAAGGGAAGCCCTCGCCGAACTTTCGGCAATACACGGAGATCTTGCTGTTCGCTGCGCCCTGCTGGAGGCCGACGACGACCGAGGTGTCGTACAGCGACGGCGTCGCCAGGTCTTGGTCATTCTTCGCCAGGAGGGTCTGGCCCGGCGCGGGGTCCTGAATGACGATCGCCGACTGGCCGGTGAACACGCTGTAGGCGACGTCCTTGGTAGACTTCAGCCCGCAACCATTGGTCGCGGTGATGGAAACGCTATAAGTCTTGGTGGTGTCAAACGAAAGCGGGAACGTGAACGCGCCGTCGATCTGAAGCGTGGCGGCCGCGACCTGAGTGCCATCAATCGAGAGGGCGATCGCGTTGGCGTCAAAAGGCGTCATGGTGGTGGCCGTACCGACGAGGTCGGCCTGAACGCCGGGCTGCGTGGGATTCGTGTCGTCCGCAAGGGTCAGCTGGCCAGGCGTCGGCTGGCTGATGTCGATGACCGGAGCCTCGGTCGTCAGGGTCAGGGTCGCCTTGGCGGACTGACCGACGGGTCGTTGCGGCTGGGACTCATCGATCACGTTCGCGACGAGCTCGACGGTCTGCGCGACCAGCCCCGTAGCTTCGGCAGCCAGCGTGACCTGAATCGGCGCCGACTGCCCTTGAAACAACGCGACCTTGGCCGACTGGCCCACGTTGCCGTCCGCGTCGAGGTACCCGATGTAGGCGTGCGTGCAGTCAGGCGTCTCGGTCGTGACGACGAAAGAAGCCTGGAATCCGGGCGTGACCGGGTCGTCGTCGACGGTCAGGCAGCCCGGCTCAAGCTGCAGCGCAGCCTTGCAGCCGTTCGCGCAGACCAGACCGATGCTCTTGGCCTCTTCTGCCATCGCTTCGCCGACCGTGACGCGCACGCCGACGCTCAGCGCATCCTGACACGGCACGTCCAGCTTGAGGAAGCGAGCTTCATTGGATGCAACGGGCGCGGACAGGCCGCTCTTCTTTCCGTCGACCAACAGCTCGACCATGGTGCCGTCGGGAACGTTGGTGGTCGTGGCGATGACGTCGACCTGCACGCCGATGGCATCGAGGCCCGGGTACTTGTCGTCCTCGAACGTCAGGACGACGGACGAGACCGAACCCTCAAGCGCCATGCCCTTGCCGGTCTCGATCGACAAGGCGATCGTCGGCGCAGGCGTCGTGTCGGTAGCGTCGCCCGCGAGGTCGGTGTCGGTGACGTCGCCGGGGAGGCACGCGTCCCCCGTGCAGCCGTCCCAGGTCGGGGGGCCCGATACTCTCTGGTCTGAGCAGCCCACCGCAAAGGCGACGACAGCTGCAATCATCAGGACGGGTCGGAGCCCACGAGCGATAGCCATTTGCCTTCCTCCCAAATCCCGTCGCGGAGCCCCTGCTCTAATCGGCCAAGCTGACGATGACGAGGCGTTCCAACAGCGATTGCAGGAAGGCGTCGACGTCCTCAGCGGCCCGCTCGGGCGAGACTTCGTACCGGTCGGTCAGCGTCGCCACGAGTTCATCGCGGCGACACTCCCCTTGCTTCAGCTTCTCGAACAATTCCACGGCTGTGGTGGACGAGAGCCGATGAAATGCACGGTCGTCCGTGACCAGAAACACTTCGGGTCCGACAGCGCGGTGCGCCACCTGCGGGTGCAGTGCGTAACGAACTCGCGGGTCCCGACCGATCAAGGACGACCTCCAGAACAGCGTACAGAACCCCGGCACGGTGATGCTCCCGCGTCGGCAGACTCTCCCCGCGAAGCGCTGCGCCTGACCCGTCGCGCCAATGGACGATTCGGTGTGATGCAACGCGCAAGGAATGCTGGATTCTGCCGGATGGGTTCAGGCAAGGCAAGGCTGGACCGCCGCAGATCGGTCGGCAGCAGCCTCGCCGACGTTGATCAGCCGGGCAGGGAAGGCATGGGCAGATCGGCGACGAGGTGCCCCGCGGCGACCTCTGCCTCACTTGCAGACAGGTAGCTGGGAATGAGTTCCAGAGCTGTCCGAAAGGCGTCTGACGAGCGTGCCAGCGCGATCGCGCCCACCCGCTGCGCCAAGGGATGGGGCAGGTCCTCGAGGTCGCGGATACCGCCAGCGTTCCAAACGCGCTCCATCGCACCCCGCCCAGGACTTCCACCTGTGAACGGCGATCCGACAACAGCGACCGGAGCAGCGGCCGCGCGGGCTGCCGTTGCACACGTGCGCCAAAAGGCCTCCGCCTCGTCATCCGGCAACAACCGCTCGTGGAGAGCGCCGGGCCGCGGCGACCAGCCGACAAACGAGAGCCCGGATCGCGCCGGAAGGGCCACACAAAGGGGGCCCGACCAGCCCTGCTCGCGGGCTTGAGCGGCCATCGCCTCCAACGAACCGACTGCAATCGTTGGAATCTTGTGAGCCCAAGCCAGGGCCCGTGCGGTGGCGATACCCTGACGCAGGCCGGTGAACGAGCCGGGCCCCACGTCGCACGCGATCGCCTCGAGGTCCGACGACTGCAAGCCGGCGTCCGCCAGCAGCTGCCACACCAACGCCGTGAGCTGTCGAGGCTCGCCACGACCGGCGTGCTGCAGGGTGTGGGCGACGGGCTGACCATCGACGAAGAGCGCCGCACCGTGCCAAGGCGTCGATGTGGTCAAGGCGAGCAGTTTCAAGAGGTTTACCTCTTTGCCGGGGGGGCGTCTGGGGAAGACTCCGCCTATTGGGTCAGCGTCGCAATCAACCGCTGCACATCGTTCTTCATCACGACCACGAACAAGAGCCCCAACAGGCTCATGCCGACGTAGGCGGCGATCTGGCGCGTGCGCAGGCTGACCGGCTTGCGCTTGACGGCCTCGATGGCGAGGAAGAGCAGATGGCCGCCGTCCACCAGCGGAATCGGAAACAAGTTCAGGATCGCGAGGTTGATGCTGATCCAGACCATCAGGTGGAAGAAGAAGCCCGCGCCTAGCTCTGCCGTCTTGGACGCGAGCTGGGCCATGAAGATCGGACCGCCGACCTCCTTGACCGGCACATGGCCCCGCAGCAGTCCGGCCACCGTCAAGACCGTGACGTTGAGCGCCCGTTTCATCTCCGCGCCGGTCTTGTCGATGGCGTTGAGGACGGGCGCGGGATTGTCGATCAGCTCCGGAAGCTCGTAGGACTGGGCGGGGTTGGCGCCAAACGACAGCGACGGCCGGTCCTCGGCGTCCACGGTCACCCCCAAGGTAAGAGGAACCTGCAGGTCCATGTAGCCCGCAGCAAACACGGCTTGGGGGTCCCGGGCGGTCAGGAGCGCCTTTTCGATGGGATTTGCGGGCACTTTGCGACCAGCCGCTACCTCGGACAGACCGTCCATGTCCTCGGGTCCAAATACGTGGCGAACGAGCAGGGGATGGGGCCGAGACAGGGCCGCGCGCATCCGGGTGACCAGTTCAGGGGTCGACAGCCCGCGACTCTCAGGGTCGACCCTCACGTCATCGTAGGGCTTGCTGAGGCGCTGCAGCACGTCGAGAAAGCTGCGGGTTGGCGCCCCTCCGATGCTGAGGATCTGGTCGCCGGGCCGCAACCCTGCCTGTGTGTCGGCGGGCGATCCCTTTTCGACCGGCCCCACCACGAGGTCTGCCGGAGACAGGCCGATGCGATCGGCGTCGAGTCCAGCAGGCAGTGCCAAGAGGTGCGGCGGGCCCTGATGCTGCGAATCGTAGGCTTCCGCCAAGGCCTTGCGCACGACGGGGACACGGCTGCGCAACGAATTGACACGGAGGGAGACGGACTTGCCTTCCCGCAGGGCTTGCGCCAATGCCGCGCGCATCTCGTAGTACCGCGGGGTCTCTTGACCGTTGACGCTCACAATTCGGTCACCGGGGCGCAGACCCACCATCCAAGCCGGCGAGCCGGGCTCGACCGTGACGACCGACGACTGTGCAGTGGGCCGCACGCCGATCCGGCCGACCTGATCGACCAGCCCAAGCTCCGCCACTTGCACTTCGCGGTGCGCCACGGGCGTCAGTTGCGTCGTGTGCCGCTGACCTTCGCGCTCGTAGACCACTGGCGTTGGCAGGCCGGGCCGCTCGGACACCAGTTGCTGCAGCCGGTCAAACGTCAGCACGGACTCGCCAGCGATCTCGACGATGCGGTCTCCGGTCTGCAGGCCCGCCTCAGCCGCAGGCAACCCGGGCTCGACGGTGCCGACCCGGGCCGACACCACCTGACCGTCGAGCGCCAAGGCGCCGATAAACAGAATAGGCAGTGGTAACAGGATGTTGGCGATGGGACCTGCGGCCACTATCACGGCGCGGCGCCACACCGGCTTGTTGTGGAACGACGCGGGATCGGCAGCTACCGAAGGGTCCGTCGGCGCCATGGAGTCATCGCCCTGCATGCGCACAAATCCGCCCAACGGCAGAAGGCGCACGGAGAACTCGGTCGGACCGCGCTGCCACTTCCACACCACGGGACCAAAGCCCACGGCGAACGCGAGCACTTTGACGCCCATCAGCCGGGCAGCCAAGTAGTGCCCGAACTCGTGGAACAGGACCAGTGGAACCAGCAGGGCCAGAAAGTAGAGCAGGAACATGCCTCTCCGTCGGGGCGTGGGCACCCTGAAGTGGGGGCCTGTAGGGGTCGGACACAGTATAGCGTATTTGGTGGCGGGCGCATTCCCGGCCGGCCCGTCCGCACCGGCAACCACCCGGCCGACCTGCGGTCCGACACAACCGGACGCTTGTCGCTCGCGCCGTCCTCGGTCCACAATGGCGCGCGTTGCAGGCGGGTGAGGGAAGGAGTAGACACCGCCAGACTCTGCGCACGCCCAAGCGAAGCGCAAAGCTGTGGATTCCACCTGAGCTGCACGGGAGGCACATGAACGGCCAAGCCAAGTCGAACGTCCTCGCGCGTCACCTGTTTCCGGCCGCGTGCCTGACCGCCGCGATGCTGCTTGTCGGCTGTGCGGAGTCGGGGCCAGCCGCGGTGGCCAGCAGCGGCTTGGAGCTGTGGTTCGCCAGCCTGACCTCACAAGGCTGTGCTGCCACCACCAACGGACAAGGGGTGGTCCCCGCGACCGTGACGACCCTTGCCGCCGTGCTGACCCGACCAGACCAGACCCAAGAGACGTTCAAGGTGTCCAAGAGCACCGTGCAAGGCAAGGGCTCATGGCTGCTGACTGGCCTTCCCGTTGGCCAGGACATCGACCTCGAGCTGTTCGGCTGCGACGCGTCCCATAAGGTCGTCTACTCGGGGCGGACCAATGACGTCGCCGTCGTTGACCAAGCCGAGACCGTCGCGCGCGTCTTTCTGGCTCCCGTCGCGCAGTTGGCTTGCACCGGCGGACCCGGCGGCTCCGCGACGCTGAAGGGCGCTCGCAGTCTCGCCGGGGCCGCAGCTTTGTTCGACGGTCAGGCCGTCGTCGCGGGCGGGATCAAGGAGTGGTCCTCTGCCGACAAGAGCGGCACCGCGTCGAGCGACGTTGACGTCTACGATTATCGCTTGGGCGCGTTCCGTCCGGCTCCCAGTTTGCTCGTTGGGCGCATCCAGCCACACGTCCATGCCCTGCCACCGCTGGCCGCCGACCCCACCATCCGCCGCGTGCTCGTGGCTGGCGGCGTGACCTCAGTCAAGCTGTTCGGCTCCACCGCGCTGCCCTCGCCCTTGATGGCTCCCGGCAAGGTCGACGAAGCCCTGCCGCCGATTGCCGCTGAGGTGGTCGAGTTGAGCGATGCGGGCCAGTCCACGCAGTCGACGGCGGACATCGGCGTCGGCGCGCGACCGCTCAGTTCGTCGATTCATCTGGGGTCGGAGATCCTGTTCGCGGGCGGCGTCGACGATGCGGGGGCGCCGCTGGCGCAGGCGAGCCGACTGCCCAACCTGACCGACGTGGCCGCGGGCATCGCCGTGCAAAGCGTGGGCGTGACCCTCTCGGCCGCGCGCGCGCGCCCGGCGCTGCTCAAATTCCCCGACGGCACGGTCGTGGTCTGGGGCGGTAACGCGTCGAAGGCCGTCGCCGACTTGGGCGAGGTGCTGGAGCCGGCCGGCACGACCGGCAAGGCCCTGACGATCACGGGAGACGCAGCGATCCTGGCGGATGCCAACTTGGCCACCATCGGTCCGGTCGCCGTGGTCCTTGCCAGCTCCGCAGATACCCTCGCATTCCTCGTCGCCGGTGGCCTTCCGTACGCCCAGCCGATTCGCAGCGAGAATGCCCCCACCTACGTCGTCGTCGTCAGCCGCGCCTCCAAGTCGGCCGAAATCAAGCCGGTCGATCTGGGTGGCTCGGTGTTGCGGGCGGGTCTGGGCACGGTCGCCATCCGGCTGCCCAGCGGTCACATCCTGTTCGCGGGCGGTTTGGTCGCGCCGATGGACGTCCCCGACGTTTGCTCGACCGTTGGCGAGTGCATCCTCGACACGTTCACCCTCATCGAACCGTCAGTGGACGTGACCGCCGCCACGGTCGTGCTGACCGTTACCACCGGCAGCTTGGGTCAGCCCAGCTTCGGCATGGCGGCCGCGCCCCTGCCGACGGGTGCGCTGCTGGCTGGTGGACAACTCAGCGTCAGCACGGAGGCTGATGTGCTCGACGCCGTGGGTCAGGTGTTCGTGACCGGTCCGTCGGCGGAGCGGCAAGCGGTGCTCTGCGGGCCCTAGCCCCAACGCGCCACAAGGCAGGAACCCTTGCGAATTTCCCCTGAGAAGACGGCGCTTTTGCGGCAACGCGAACGCGAGGGAACGACCTTGCTCCGGCGACTGCCCGAGTGGATCCGGGCGCCGCTGCCCGGCGGTGAGCGCTATGCCGGCATCAAGAACCGCCTGCGCGAGCGCGGCTTGCACACGGTCTGCGAAGAAGCCCAGTGTCCCAACATCGGCGAGTGCTGGAATCAGGGGACTGCGACCCTGATGCTGATGGGCGACACGTGCACGCGGTCGTGTCGGTTCTGCGCCGTCACCACCCACCCGCGCCCCGCACCGCTGGACCCCGACGAGCCCGAAAAGGCCGCAGAACAAGTCGCGTTGATGGAGTTGGACTATGTGGTGCTGACCAGCGTGAACCGCGACGACCTGCCCGACGGCGGCGCGGCCCACTTCGCGGCGACCATTCGCTCCATCCGCGAGCACAGCCCCCGCACACTGGTCGAGGTGCTGACGCCCGACTTCGAAGGCGTTGCGGCCGACATCGAGACCGTCGCGGACGCCCTGCCCCACGTATTCGCGCACAACGTGGAGACGGTGGAGGCCCTGACGCCGCAGCTTCGCGACCGCCGTGCGTCGTACCGACAAAGCCTCGAAGTGCTGTCGGTGGTGCGGCGCAGGCACCCGACGATGGTCACCAAGTCTTCGATCATGCTGGGCATTGGCGAGACCGCCGAGCAGGTGGAGCAGACCCTTGCCGACCTGCGGGCCCATGACGTCGACGCCGTGACCTTCGGCCAGTACCTGCGGCCGTCGCCCTGGCACCACGACGTGGTCCGGTTCGCCGAACCCGACGAGTTCCAGCGCTGGCACGACCGCGCGATGGCGTTGGGGTTCAAGTACTGCGCTTCAGGCCCGCTGGTGCGGTCCAGCTATCGCGCCGGCGAGTACTACCTGAGAAGTCTTGTGGAAGGGCGCAAGTAGCCACTCTGCCGAACCCTGCTTCACGCCACCGGTCGCCCCGTCCGTCACTTGCAGCCGACGTCCTTGACGCAGGTCTGGCCAGCCGTGCACGTCGGTCCGCCGTAGCACGTGCACTTGCCGTCACCCGCGCAAGTGCTTCCGATCACAAGCGTACACAGGTTGACGTTGCCGCACAGGCACTGGTCTGCGCCGTTCGAACCGCCCGGCTTGCACAACGCACCGCCCACACACCCGGCGTCGCCGATGCACACCTGCGCCCCCTGGTCGGTGCACTTGTAGATGCCCGTGGCGCATGAGTCGCTGTCGGCCCCGTCGCACTTGGTGCCGGGCGAGAAGCCTTCGTCGGTCTGGCCGTCGCAGTCGTCGTCCTTCTGGTTGCACAACTCGGTGAAGCTCTTGGTCTCCTGGCACTCTGTCTTGGCGGGTCCCGCGCAAACCGTGGTGCCGTTGGAGCACTTGTCGTCGTCAGGACCGTCGCAGGTTGCGCCGACGCCAAAGCCCTCGTCGGTCTGGCCATCGCAGTCGTTGTCCTGACCGTCGCAGACCTCAACCTGATTCGGCACGCTCTCGGGCGGGCAGGTGACGTTCTTGCCGTCCAAGGTGCAGCTCCAGACGCCGAACGCGCACAAGTCCTCGTCGGTGCCGTCGCAGGCCTGACCGAGCTGCGGGTACGGCTCGTCCGTCAACCCATTGCAATCATTATCCTTGCCGTCGCAGATCTCGTCGCTCGCCGCGCCGGTTTCGACGCCGCAGACCAAGGCCATCTTGTTGGCGGCGCACTCGAAGACGCCGTTCTTGCACTGGTCCGCGTCAGGCCCGTCGCACGGCTGCCCGCGGCTGGGGTACGGGTCATCGGTCACGCCGTCGCAGTTGTTGTCGAGGTTGTCGCAAAGCGTTTCCTTGGCCTCGTAACCTGCGCCCGCGTACGAACACTTCCAGTTGCCCGCGAGGCACACCGCCGTCAGCGCTGCCTGGCACACCCCCTTCATGTTGCAGGTCGACTTCTTGGGGTCGAGGCTCTCGTCAGTTTGGGCGTTGCAGTCGTTGTCCTTGCCGTCGCATAGCTCAGGTTTGGCCTGACTGTTCGAGCCGTCCGGGTTGACCGAGCACACCGCCTTCTTGGCCATGCACACGACCGTCCCCAAGCCGCATTCGCCGATGCCGGAACAAGGCGCACCCACCGGCAACCCGCTGTATTTCAATGTGTCGTCGGTCTTGCCGTTGCAGTCGTTGTCCAGCGAATCGCACTCCTCGACCTTGGCTTGGCTCGCGCCGCCATCGGGGTTGGTCGAACACGTGGCGATCAGGTTGTCCTTGCTGCACACCACTGTTCCCAAGCCGCAAATACCATAGCCCTTGCACTGTCCGAGGAGCTTGGTACCGGAGTAGGTGAAGTCCTCGTCGGTCTTGCCGTCGCAGTCGTTGTCCTTGCCGTCGCAGACCTCGGGGATGTCCATCGCCTCTTCGCAGACGCGCATCGCCGGATCCTGCTGTGAGCAACTCCACTTGCCCGTCTTGCAGCTGTCGTTGTCGGGACCGTCGCAGGTCACGCCGATGTCGAAGCCCTCGTCTGTCTCGCCGTTGCAGTCGTTGTCGATGCCGTCGCAAAGAGTCTCCGCTCCCTGCCAGCCGGAGATTGCGGAGTAGTCGCACTTCCATTGGCCGTTGGCTTGGCACGTTGCAGTGACCTTGCCCGTCGCGCACACACCTGCCTTCAGGCAGGGGGCGTCGGACAGCGTCAGGCCGTTGTCGGTCAAGCCGTCGCAGTCGTTGTCCTTGCCGTCGCACACCTCAGCCTTGGACTGCGAAGCGGTGCCGTTCTTCAGGGTCGAGCAGGTGACCTGCTTGTCGCCGCCGCACTCCACCTTGCCCGCGCCGCACTCGCCCACGCCGTCGCAGGCTTGGCCCAAGCTCTTGCCCTTCCAAGCGAGCGCGTCGTCGGTTAGACCGTTGCAGTCGTTGTCCAAGCCGTCGCAAAGCTCCTTGCCGTCGAAGATCAGGTAGGCGTCGGGGTTGGTCGAGCACGTCGCCTTGAAGGTGATCGGCGAGCAGACGACCTTGCCGGTGCCGCAAGCGCCGATGCCCTTGCAGCTCGCGCCCATCGTGCCGCCTTCGTAGATCTGCCCCTCGTCGGTCTGGCCGTCGCAGTCGTTGTCCTTGCCGTCGCACTTCTCGGCCGTGTCGACCACGATCTCGCTGGCACAAGTGGTTCCCTTGCCGTCGGGTGCACACTCAAAGACGCCGTTCTTGCACTGGTCCGCGTCGCTGCCGTCGCAGGGCTGCCCCAGCGTCGAGAAGGTCTCGTCGGTCAGTCCGTTGCAGTCGTTGTCCACGCCGTCGCACTGCTCGCCCTTCTGGAGGTCGTCTCCTTCGCAAGTCGCCTGCGAGCCGTCCTTGGCGCAGACCCACAAGCCGCCCTTGCACAGGTCTGCGTCGGGTCCGTCGCACTGCTGGCCGACCGGGAAGTCCTCGTCGGTCTTGCCATCGCAGTCGTCGTCCTTGCCGTTGCAGGTCTCGGTGATGTCCGATTGCGTCTCAGGGCCGCACAGGCTGAACAGCTTGTCGGCCGAGCACACCACCTTGCCCAGTGGACACAAGTCGCTGTCTGGCGTGTCGCACGCCAAACCGACCGAGAACTCGTCGTCGGTCTTGCCGTCGCAGTCGTTGTCGATGCCGTCGCAAAAGACCTCTGCGTCGCCCTGGAAGCCGGCCACCGCATCGTAATTGCACAGCCACTTTCCTGCCTTGCATGACGCTGTCACGTTCGACGTGCTGCAGATGCCGGTCTTCTTGCAAGAGCTGTCGGTGACGTCGAGACCCTCGTCGATGTGTCCGTCGCAGTTGTTGTCGATGGCGTCGCAAACCTCAGGCTTGCCCTGATACTTCGTGCCGCCCAGCATCGTCGAGCAGATCGCCGCTCCTGCCTGGCCGCACTCCACCTTGCCAGCGACCTTGCCGCATTCGCCGTTGCCGTAGCACTGCGCGCCGAGGGGTTGCCCTTGGAAGGTCATGCCCTCGTCGGTGTAGCCGTCGCAGTCGTTGTCCTTGCCATCGCAAGTCTCCGCCTGCGCTTGAGGCTGGGTGCCGTAGCCGTCTGTTGAGCACACCGCGACCTGCAGCTCAGGCGAGCAGACCACCTTGCCGGCGCCGCACACCCCCAAGCCCTTGCAGTCGGCGCCCAAGGTCTTGCCGAAGTAGGTCATGCCCTCGTCGGTCTGGCCGTCGCAGTCGTTGTCCGAACCGTCGCAGAGCTCGGGGATGTTGGTCTCGGTCTCGTTGGAGCAGACCACGCCCTTTCCATCCGTCGAGCACGTGAAGACGCCCTTCTTGCACACGTCCTCGTCGGGCCCGTCACAGCCCTGACCAAGCTGCATGAAGTACTCGTCGGTCTTGCCGTTGCAGTTGTCGTCCAGACCGTTGCAAAGCTCAGGGACTGGGCCGACCTTGGGCACACACACCACCATCGCCTTGAAGCCCACGTGCACGCACGCCTGCTGGCCGGGCTGGCACAGGCCCTGCGAAGAGCCGCAAGCGCCTGGCAGCGCCTCCGGGTTGCCTTCGTCTGTGATGCCGTCGCAGTCGTCGTCCTTGTTGTTGCAAAGCTCCGGTGCGTTGGGGTGGATGTTCTTGTCGAAGGGCTTGCAGTCGACGCCCGCTGGGAAACCGTCGGCGTCGTCATCCGCTCCCACGATCTCGGCGCAATCCAGATCCTTGCCGTCACAATCCTGATCGATGCCGTCGCCGCACTTCTCGGGCGCGCCCGAATAGCTCAACGGGTCGCCCTCTGCGCAGTCTTCTTCTCCCACATGGCCGTCCTGATCGGTGTCCTTGAGGTCGCATGGGGTCACCTGACCGTCGCAGTCGCGGTCGCAGGCGGCAAGTGCTGCCTTGCTGTCTCCCAAAGCCGGGTCGCAGCAGCCTTCCTTCGCGCCGGGATGGAAGCCGGCGTCAAGCGGATTGCAGTCAGCGGGGCCGATCACACCGTCGCCGTCCGGGTCGTCGCCGTAGCAGATCTCGTCGGTCAGGCCGTCGCAGTCGTCGTCCTTGTCGTTGCCGGTGCCGGGCATCTTGCACAGCTCCGCCACGTCGGTGGTCGCCTCGGTCGGGCAGGCGACGCCCAACCCATCGGCCGAGCAGATGTACTTGCCCAGCTTGCAGGCGTCGGCATCGTCGGAGTCGCACGCCTTGCCCAAGTCCTCGAAGTCCTCGTCGGTCTTGCCGTCGCAGTCGTCGTCAAAGCCGTTGCAGACCTCGGGTTCTCCGCCCTTGGCATCAATGCAAATGACCTGCGCGACAAGCGTCAGGTGGCTGCAGACCATCGTGCCGGGGGTGCAGGCGCCCGCGTTGTTGCCGCAAGACGAGCCGCCGCCCGGATTGCCGTCATCCTTGGCGCCGTCGCAATCGTCGTCGATGCCGTTGCAGATCTCTTTGGCTCCCGGGTGAATCAGGGGCGTCGAGTCGTCGCAATCCGACGGCACCATGTAGCCGTCGCTGTCCTGGTCCAAGGCCGAGTCGCAAGCGATGTCGCCACCGTTGCAGTCCTGGTCGACCCCGTCGCCGCACTTCTCTGGCGCACCGGGGTGGATGGCCGCGTCCGTGTCGCTGCAATCTTCAGGCAGGGCAAAGCCGTCGCCATCCTTGTCGTACGCGCCGCAGGGCGTGACCATGCCGTCGCAGTTCAAGTCGCAAGCGAGCGTCAGGGCGGTAACGGGCACCGGCTGACCGCCAGTGGACGCTGCGAGCGCAAGACAGCAGCCCTCAGGCGCATTGGGGTGGATCTGCGGCTGGTACGGGGAGCAATCGGCCAGATCGGGCACGCCGTCGCCGTCCACGTCCTTGGGGGGGCAGCCCTCGTCAGTCTGACCGTTGCAGTCGTTGTCCTGACCGTCGCCGCAGGTGTCCTTCTTCAGCTTCTTGCCATCGGTCGAGCACGCGAGCTTCTTGTTGTCTGCAGCGCACACGAGCGTGCCACCTGCGCAAACACCCACGCCGCACGGACTACCCAGGGCGGCAAACGTCTCGTCGGTTTGACCGTTGCAGTCGTTGTCCTGACCGTCGCACAGTTCCGCCGTGGGCAGCTTGGCTGAGCAAGTCGACCAGCCCGTCTCCGAACAAGTCTGTACGCCTTGGCACTTGCCGAGGGACGTCTGCAGCGCGCAGGCCCAGGTCGCGTCGACCCGATCCGGGGTGCAGGAGCAGGTGCCGGACGCCGGAACGCACTGTTCTCCCTTGGAAAACGACTGGCAGACAAAGCCAACCGGACAGGCCTCGCCCGCCTCGCCGCCACACGTCACGCCGCACAGCGACTCGCCGGTGCCTTCCAGTGTCAGGCAAGTTCCACCCTTGCAGTCTTCATCGACCTTGCACGGCTTGCACAGATCGCCGGGCAGGGGAGCGCAGTAGTGGATGGTCGTCGAGCCAGAGCCGGGCAGGATGCCGCAGCGCAAACCCGCCGGACACGACCCTTCGCAGGTCTCTGAGCAGAAGCCGTCGGCGCCCAGGGCCTTCAGGCACAGCTCCGACGTGCACTCCAAGTTGTCGGTGCAGGCATGGCCCAGGGGGAAGCCGGTGGGCGCCGTGTCGGTCTCGGTCTGCGCGTCGTCCACCTCAGTGGCGGTATCGGCGAGGTCGGTCGGGGCAACGTCAACGATCTCCGTGTCGGTGCCGTCCGCCAGATCCGGCTCCGCAGTGTCCACGTCCACCAAAGCATCCGGTACGTCGGCGGCCGTGTCGGACTGCGCATCGGTGTCACCCACCGGATTGACGTCGGCACCCGGCTCCGGGCCGTAAGTCGTGGTGTAGCAACCCGTCGCCGCAAGGGCGAGCGCGAGTACGAGGAGGCGCAGGCTGGCGAGGGCTGCAGGCCTGGTGGCGGTGCTCTGTGCGGTGTTCACCGTAGCTCCCCCCGATGCAACGGGCGTCCTGCGAAGCCCGGTGGCCCGCAGGGATTCTGCAGTCGATCGATCGGGAAACCGCACGCGCCGAAGAACGGGAACTGACGCGCCAACTCCCAGAACAGCACAGGTTACCGTGCCGCCCGCAAGGCTTCAACTCCGTTGGGCCCAAGCCGGTCCCGTCGCGCAATCACCAGCCATTGGTTTGCTGTACCTTGTGCAACGTCGCGCACCGTCTCCACGACAAACGGCGCCCCTGCCACGGCACGAAGCAAGGCAACGGCATCGCTTGCCGCAGCGTTGCGCAGATGTTCGAAAGGTGTGGCTTCGACGGTGACGGCGCGGGCGCGGACCAGTTGACGGGGCGACCTCAAAAGGCCGAACGCGGTGTTGTCGACGACCACCAGCCGCCCTCCCTCACGAAGCACCCGCGCCGCCTCGCAAAGCGCCCGAAGCGGATCGCGCAAGTGGTTGAATGACCTCAGCATCAGCACGGCGTCAGCGCTTTCGTTGCGCACCGGAAGTTGCTCGCCCGCAGCCCGCAGCTTGATCGCCGCCGGTGCACGATCACGCCACTCGTCCAACCGAAGCTGAGGATCCAGCGCCAGGTAGCAAACCCGGCGGTCCGCCAGTGCCGGTGCCAGCGCGTCCAGCGACTGCGGCCAGCCCGCGCCTACGTCGACGACCACGCCCGTCAGCCCGGACAGCACCGCCCGCAACCGCGACTCTTCCTCTGCAAATCCGAATGGTTCCGCGCTGCGCCAGATGCCCAGACAGGACGCCGTCCAAGGCCGACAGCGGACGGGTGGGCCGACCGGCTCGATCCGCCGAAGATCGTTTGCGAAATCGTCCAACCGTGCCTTGGTCGACACGTCCAGATAGAGCTGGCCGCGGGCCAAGGTGCTGGGCAGCTCAACGGGCACTGTGTCGCCCGGAGGTAGGGCGTAAGTACGCGTTCCGGTGGGTGTCCGGAGGTGCAGGTGCGGGCGACCGCAAACGTGCGCAAGCGGGGTGGCGACCAGATCGAACTGGTTCGAAACCGCGGTCTGCTGTGGCCGTTGCGTCATCCGTCGCTCCTCTGGCTCCGGAGGATCGGCCGGAACCGCGCTTCCGGCAAGCGTTTGACTTCCCCGCTCGCTGCTCCCTAGACTCCTGTGTCCGGTGTTCCAACGTTGCGAGGAGTGGCCCATGTCCGTATCTCGACGCGAGTTCCTGGCCCTCCTCGGCATGTCGCTTGCCGGTGCGGCGCTGGTCGGGGTGACGGCGACCGCAGCCCCACGGAAGGCGCGCCGTTCTGCTGCAGACGGCTGGCGCGTGGCTTCCGTCGGTGCTCCGCGCCGGGGGGCAGTCCCGATCACGCTGCAAAGCTTGACGAATGACGAGTCCTTGGTGGTCGAAGTGTGCCGCCATGGTGGGTCGCGCGCGCCGGTCGCCGCCAGCCGCCAGTTCGACCTGTTCCTGGCCAATCAGGGCACCGGCACCACCGACACACCTCGCGATCACATCTTGGCAGTTCGTGCGCTGGCCCGTCGCTTGGACAATCTGCAGACCGTCGTCCCCGCGCCGTTGCTGACGATGGACGAGCGCCTGCACCAGCACGCAGAGCTGTTCGAGACGCGCTCACCGGCGTGAGTCCGGTCTGGCGCAGTGCTTTGCATGAATTCGCTTACTTGATGGCGACGTGCCGCAGCAGGTTGGGGTCGTCCAACGCAGCGCCCGCGCCCATCACAACAGCCGACACCGGGTCGTCCGCCACCAGCATGGGCAGCCCCGTCTCTTCGCGCAGCAGGATGTCGATGTCGCGCAGCAGCGACCCGCCCCCGGCCAGCACGACGCCCTTGTCGACGATGTCGGCGCTCAGCTCTGGCGGGGTCTGCTCCAGCGCCGCACGCAGCGCCTTGACGATCTCGGTCAGGGGCTCGCTCAACGCCTCGCGGATCTCGTCGGAGCTGACGGTGACCGTCTTGGGCACGCCGGCGGCCTGATCGCGGCCCTTGACTTCCATCGTCAGGGTGTCCGGGCGAGGCCACGCGCTGCCGATGCGGACCTTGATGTTCTCCGCCGTCCGCTCGCCGATCAGCAGGTTGTACTTGCGGCGCAGGTGCTGGACGATCGCTTGGTCCATGCGATCGCCGCCGACCTTGAGCGAGTGGCTGTAGACGATGCCCGCCAGCGAGATCACTGCCACTTCCGTCGTGCCGCCGCCGATATCGACGATCATGTTGCCAGCGGGTTCGGTGATGGGCAGACCAGCGCCAATCGCGGCCGCCATCGGCTCCTCGATCAGGTACACCTCGCGGGCACTCGTCGACTCGGCGCTCTCGCGCACGGCGCGCTTCTCGACGTCGGTGATGCCGAACGGCACGCAGATGATCACGCGGGGGCGGACCAGCGTGCGGCGGTTGTGCGCCTTCGCGATGAAGTAGCGCAGCATCGCTTCGGTGATCTCGAAGTCGGCGATGACCCCGTCGCGCATCGGACGGATCGCCTCGATGCCGACCGGCGTACGGCCCAGCATCTCCTTGGCGTCCTTGCCGACCGCCAGGACACGCCGCTCGCCGCGACGATCGACCTGCACCGCCACGACCGAAGGCTCCCGACTGACGATGCCCCTGCCCTTGATGTAGATCAGGGTAGTCGCCGTGCCGAGATCGATGGCGATGTCATTCGAAAATAGCGAATTGAACCACTTCAGCACGTGATCGTCGCCAGGACGCGGGTGTGGCGATCGCAGTTGCCCACGACGGTCCGCGCGCCGGCCGACGAGGGTAGCAGCAGACTTCGCGGTTCGGCAAGCTGGCCCAAGGGTTACCGATAATCGCGAGCAGCGATCAGAAGCGCCAAGCCAGCTGCAGCAGGCCACCGTCGCGAACAGGCACGGCGACAACGGCGGGGGCGGCGGGGCTGGTCGACGCGGCAGGCTTGTGGAACCACAGCAGATAGGCGCCGGCTCCAGCCGACACGACGCCGGTGCCGATCAGGGCCCAGGTGGTGACGACGCGGCTGTTGATGCTGTCCTGACGCGCGATCGCATCCTCCCGAGTAATGCCGGTGATGCCCTGATCGCTCTTCTGGGCGTACAGGTCGTCCAGCGCCGATTGGTCTGCGGAAGCGGTCGCGTACACGACGATGCCCGAGATAAGCGCCACGGCCCCCAGTCCAAGTGCGCCGTAGCCAACAGGTTTTTCCCAAGCAAGCGGTGCGGACGGCGGCAGCGGTGCCTGAACGACAACCGGGGTCGGGTCCTGAGGAATCGGCACCGGCTTGGCGTTCTCGGGCTCCGGAGCCTCGACCTGAACCTCGACCACGGTCGGTGCCGGACGGGCAGCCAGTTCTTCCTTGGCCATGTCCATCGCCGCCTTGACCTTCTTGTACAGGGGCAGCCTGGGCGTCAGGGCGGCCAACGCCTGCGCGTACGTCGCGATCGCGGACTCCAGTTGGCCGGCGAGGTGCTCAGCGCGAGCAGCACCGTAGAGGTACTCAGGCAGTGGGTTCAACGAATAGGCCTTCAGGTACGTGTCGGCCGCCAGACTGTGGGTCCCGGTGCGCAGGTACTCTGCGGCCTGCTTCGACAATGCTTCAGCGTCGGCTTTGGCCTTGGCGCTGACGGCAACCACCTTGGCGGGCTTGGCGGGCTTGGCGGCCTCAGCCTTGCCTGCCTCCTTCTTCGCAGGCTCTTTCTTCGCTGCGTCCTTTTTGTCAGGCGCCGGGGCCGCTGGTTCGGCCGCGGGTGCCGCCAGATCCGGGTCCGTCGGTGCGGGTTCCGACTTGGCGGGCTCCGGCTTTGCAGCCTCGGCGGCAGGCGCAGTGGCGGGGGCGGCTGCAGCGGTCGGCTTGTCTGTCGCCGGAACTGCAAGCGCGATCGCGGGCGAGCTGACCTGACCGATCAGCATCCCCGCCAGCACAACGGCGACGAGGCGGATGAAGGCAGGCATTTCAGTCTGTGAGCATCGGTGGGCCATGGAGCTCTCCCCCTGCACGATGAATCGACGGGTGGGCAGGTTAGCCCACGTTGGCCAGCAGCAGCAAGGCCACCCAGTCCGGGAACGTGGATGGCCTGAGCAAGGACGTCAAGGCGTTTGACCG
Organism: Myxococcota bacterium; assembly: GCA_049317445.1. Lineage (GTDB taxonomy): Bacteria > Myxococcota_A > UBA9042 > UBA9042 > UBA9042 > CAJBNH01. The sequence goes on from JBMOIG010000003.1 coordinate 100,225, forward strand.
ATGGGCAGGTCCCACTCGGCGCGCAGGCCGCGGGCGGTGACGCAATCCTTGTTCGACCAGCAGGGGTCTTCGCCCAAGTGCTTTCCAAGTGAGTGAAACCACGTGACGATCTGGTTGCGATGGTACTCGGTGAAGGTGCCCTTGTAGCCTTGGAAGGGGGGGAAGCCGTCAAAGTCGCCCGCCTGCGCGATGTACTCGTGATGGCCCTGAACGTCGGCCAGACACAGTGCGGACAACGTCGGCTGACCCGGAACGGTCGGCACCTTGCGGCAAAGGCCGGGACCGCCCTCAGGCTTGGTCGGGTCCAGCAACGGCACTTCTCCGGTTCCGCTGGTCA
>JBMOIG010000004.1:0-80926 GCA_049317445.1 Myxococcota bacterium
CGAGTGGATTGCGGCGGGAAGCTACAAGTTCGAGATCGCGTTCCTGGCTGACCAGTTGAGCGCCGTGATGCTGCTCGTCGTCACCGGCGTCGGCTTTCTGGTGCACCTGTACTCGACCGGCTACATGCACGAGGACCCGGGCTACGCGCGCTACTTCTCGTTCCTGAACCTCTTCATCTTCTCGATGCTGATGCTGGTGCTGGGCAAGAACCTGGCCATGCTCTTCATCGGTTGGGAGGGGGTCGGCGCCTGCTCGTACCTGCTGATCGGCTTCTGGTTCAAGGACATGGACAAGGCCGCGGCGGGCCAGAAGGCGTTCATCGTCAACCGCATCGGCGACGTCGGCTTTCTGGCCGCGATGATGCTGTTGCTGGCGTACGGCAACGGCTCGGTCGACTTCGACCACCTGCGGGTGGTGTTCTCCGACTCTGCCCACATGCTGGACCACGCGCCGACGGTTACCCTCATCGCGCTGCTGCTGTTCGTCGGCGCAGCCGGCAAGTCTGCGCAGATCCCGCTGTACATCTGGCTGCCCGACGCGATGGAGGGCCCGACGCCCGTCTCGGCCCTGATCCACGCCGCAACGATGGTGACGGCCGGCGTCTACATGATCGCCCGCATGAACTTCTTGTTCGCGCTGACGCCGCGCGCGATGACCGTCGTGATGATGGTGGGCGCAACGACTGCGCTGGTGGCCGCGTCGATCGGTCTGGTGCAGAACGACATCAAGAAGGTGCTGGCGTACTCGACCGTGTCCCAGCTGGGCTTCATGATCGTCGCCGTGGGGGCTGGAGCCTATGCCGCCGGCGTCTTCCACCTGATGACCCACGCCTTTTTCAAGGGCGCGCTGTTCCTCGGTGCCGGCGCGGTGATCCACGCCCTGCACCACGAGCAGGACATCCGCAAGATGGGCGGGCTGAAGAAGAAGCTGCCCATCATCCACTGGACGTTCCTGATCTCGTGCATCGCGATTGCGGGCCTGCCGCCGCTGGCGGGTTTCTTCTCCAAGGACGCGATCCTTGCGGAAACGCTGGCCTTCCGTCCCAACACCGAGAAGATTGCCGCCTACTATGGTGAGTCGTTCGAGCGTCAGGCCCGCGTCAAGGTGATGGCCGACAAGGCGCCCGACCAGGCCAAGCTGGCCGTCGCGGTCAAGGCGGAGCGCGATGCCTACGTGAAGTCGGTCGAAGGCCTGGCGATCTGGCGCAAGCTTGCCTTCGCGCTGTGCCTGCTGGCCGCGTTCATGACCGCGTTCTACATGTTCCGCCTCTACTTCCTGACGTTCAGCGGCGACTACCGCGGCGACCACCACACCTGGGACCACGCGCACGACGCACCTTGGCCGATGGCGACCGCGCTTGTCCTGCTCGCGTTCCTCTCGTTCGTCGGCGGGTGGGTCGGGACGCCCTTCTTCCACAACCAGTACAACCTCTTCTTCCATTGGCTGGAGCCCGTGCTCGCCCGCGGTGAGGAGCTGTTGGACGGTCACATGACTCCTGCGCTCGAGTACGGCCTGATGGCTGCCTCGACGGTCGTGGCGGCCTTGGGTGTGACGCTTGCGTGGTGGATGTACCGCAAGGGGCCCAGCGAGCTGGGAGCCAACCTTGCGAACCGCATGAGCTTTGTCTACGACGCGCTGCTGAACAAGTACTACGTCGACGAGTTCTACGATCGGGGCGTCGTCCGCCCGCTGCGTGCGGTGTCGCAGGCGGCGTTCCAGGTCATCGACCGCATCATCGTCGATTTGGTGATGGTGCGCGGACCCGGCTACGTCCTGCTCGGCGTCTCCCACGCCGGTCGCCTGCTGCAGAACGGCGAGGTTCAGACCTATCTCGTCGGCGTCGTCCTTGGCATCGCCCTTCTGGCCTACTACCTCGTCTGAGGACCGCGATATGGAAACCACGTTCGCGCAAGCCTGGCTCGAGCTCAACGGTGTCGGCGGTTTTCCGCTGCTGACGCTTCTGACAGCGCTGCCACTGGTCTTTGCCGCCATCAGCCTGATGCTTCCCGGCGACCAGCCCGGCGCCCACAAGGCGCTGGGCTTCGCAGGCTCCATCGTCACGTTCCTGGTCAGCATGGTGGTCTGGTCGCGGTTTGACACCGGTCTGGGGCACATGCAGCTGGCCGACGACTTTGCCTGGATTCCGGGCATTGGCGCGCGGTGGACGATGGCGGTCGACGGCCTTTCGCTGCCGCTTGTGCTGCTGACCACGTTCCTGACGCCGCTGGTGTTCGTGGGCGCCTGGTCGGCGATCGACAAGCGGTGGAAGGAGTTCACGATTGCCATGCTGGTCCTCGAGACCGGCATGCTCGGCTCGCTGCTGGCGGTCGACCTGCTCGTGTTCTACGTGTTCTGGGAGATCATGCTGGTGCCGATGTACCTGATCATCGGCCTGTGGGGCGGCAAGGACCGCATCTACGCGACCCTGAAGTTCTTCATCTACACGATGTTCGGCTCGCTGCTGATGCTCGTCGGCATCCTGTATCTGTACAGCAAGACCGGTGGGTCGTTTTCGTTGCGCGAGTTTGCCGCGCTGCACCTGACGGACAAGGAGCAGCTCTGGCTGTTCGGCGCCTTCGCGCTCGCGTTCCTGATCAAGGTGCCGGTCTTCCCCTTCCACACGTGGCTGCCCGACGCGCACACCGAGGCCCCGACCCCCGGCTCCGTCATCCTCGCCGGCGTGCTGCTGAAGCTGGGCACCTACGGCTTGTTGCGCTTTGCCATTCCGATGTTCCCGGCGGCGATGGGCACGTTCTCGCCCCTGCTGCTGTCGCTTGCGGTCATCGGCATCGTGTTCGGCGCGATGATGGCGTACGTCCAGACCGACGTGAAGCGATTGGTCGCCTACTCGTCCGTCAGCCACTTGGGCTTCGTGATGCTCGGTATCGTCATCTACAACGAAGAGGCCTTGCAGGGCGCTGTGTTGCAGATGGTGAACCATGGTCTGTCGACCGGCGCGCTGTTCCTTCTGGTCGGCTTCCTGTACGAGCGGCGTCACACCCGTGAGATCGCGGACTTCGGCGGCATCGCCAAGCGCATGCCGGTGTACGCGACGTTTTTCGTGTTCGTCACCATGTCCAGCATCGCGCTGCCCCTGACCAATGGCTTCGTGGGTGAGTTCCTCATCTTCGGCGGCTCGTTCAAGGAGGGCATCCACTCCGCGATGCTGCAACCCGAGACCGGCATCGCCTGGCGCACGACGGTGCTCGTCGGGGTCAGCATCGCGACCTCGGGCATCGTGCTGGGCGCCATCTACATGCTGTCCATGGTTCGTCGCGTGTTCTTCGGCGCCATTGGCAAGCCTGAGAACGAGGCGCTGCACGACCTGACGCTGCGCGAGAAGCTGCTGATGTCGGTGCTGGCGGTCATGATCGCCTGGATCGGCTTGGTTCCCGGCGGGTTCCTGAAGGTCAGCGAGGCGACCGTGCACGCGATGGTCCAGCCCAATCGGCCGGCCATCCTGCAGGTTCGGTCGCCCTTGGACTACCAACGTGAGCAGTCGCGCCGGGCCCCTGCCCAGACGGCTGAAGAGGCCAAGGCCGAATAGCGATACGCCCACGCGGACCTGCGTCACGCAGGCGCCACGAGAGAATCGACATGCTGCACGATCTCGCCCTGACCACTCCGCTGCTGATCCTGCTGTTTGCGGGGCTGTTCACGCTCGTCGTCGACCCGTTCCTGCCTGCTGGGGACCAGTCGCGACGCTTCTGGGGGCCCTTCAACGCCGCCATGTCCGCCGCCGCCATCGTGGCCGCCGCGCTGATGTGGAAGTCGGGCCAGCACGGCATGCAGACGGTCGCGTTCGGCGCGCACCTGTCGGCCTCGACGTACTCGCTGTTCTTCGTTTCGCTCGTGTCGCTGGTCGGCATGATGACGCACCTGTCGAGCCCCAAGTACATGCTCGAGCAGGGCGTAGGTTACGGCGAGTACTTCGCGATGGTCAGCTTCGCGACGTTCGGCATGGCGACGATGGTCTCTGCTGAGAGCGTCATCACGCTCTTCATCGGCCTCGAGATCATGTCGATGGCCATCTACGTGCTGGTCGCGTTCAAGCGCACCTCGATCGCCTCGGTCGAAGCCGGCATGAAGTACTTCATCATGGGCTCGGTGGCTTCGGCGCTGCTGCTCTACGGCATGGCTTTTCTGTACGGCCTGTCCGGCGGCACCACGTTTGTTGAAATCCAGCGCGCCCTTGTGACCGCCAAGCCCGACCAAGCCATTTGGCTGAGCCTCGCCGTCCTTCTGACCCTTGCTGCTTTCCTGTTCAAGGTCGCCGCCGTGCCCTTTCACATGTGGGCCCCGGACGCCTACGAAGGCGCCCCAACCACCGTCACCGGCTTCATGGCCAGCGGCGTCAAGGTGGCGGCGTTCGGCGCGCTGCTGAAGATCCTGTACGCCGCGCTGGCGGGGCAGGGCATGGACGACCTGCACTTGCCCGTCGCAGCGATTCTCTCGACGGTGGCGCTTGTGACCATGACGGTCGGCAACCTGCTGGCTTTGGTGCAGAAGAACGTCAAGCGGATGCTCGCCTACTCGGCGATCGCCCATGCCGGCTACCTGCTGCTGGGCACCGTGGCCTCGACCGTCGACCCGGTGCTGGGCGCGCCCTATGCGGTTCCCGGCGGTGCGGTGCCGTTCTATCTCATCGGCTACTCGCTCGCGTCGCTGGCCGGCTTTGCTGCCTTGGCGTCACTGGGCAAGAACGGCGAGGAACTGACGACCGAGCACCAGCTGGCTGGCTTGGGTCGCCGCTATCCGTTCGCCGGTGCCGTGCTCAGCCTTGCGATGCTGTCGCTGGCGGGCGTGCCCCCGACGCTGGGCTTCTTCGGCAAGCTGGAACTGTTGCGCGAGGTTCTGGCCGTCGACAACGCCAAGTACCTGCCGCACGCCATTATCTTGGTGCTCAACTCGGTGGTCAGCGCTTACTACTACCTGCGCGTCACCGTCTACGTCTACATGCGCCCCGAGCCCAAGATCGAGCGCGAGTACGTGACGGAGCCCTCGCTGTCGTGGGCCATGGGCTTGGCCGCGGCTGCGATTCTGGCGATTGGTGTCATGCCCGGCAAGGCGATCAACGTGGCGACCCTGTCGGCCCACGCGGTTCGCACGAGCATCGCCACGAAGAATCTGGTGCACCTGCGTGGGCCCGACGCCCCGGTCAAGGTCGCCGAAGTTGTCGCCGCACCTCAGGAAGCGCCCGCCGCTCCCGCCGCTGAGGCTGCCGTCATTCCGCAGCCCTGACGTCGGTTGCGCGGGCGATTGCAGCTCGCGGGCAAGTGCTTGCGCCGGCGATAGCGCCAACTCCACAACACACGAAACCAAGCGGGGAAGCGCTCGCACACCAGCGACCGGAGGCCGTCGACGCCGCATCGGGGTCAACGATCGCCGGGCGGCTGCCCAGCCAGTGAACTGGCCGGCTATCTTTGCGGCGTCCACCGCCGTGGACGCCCCGGGCCCGAGCCGCCCGCTGAGGCGGTCGGCGCCACCATGGCCCGGGGTTCAGCCCCTGAGATCCGGCAACCGGTCAAATCCACCGTGACGAGGGACTAGTTGAACTCGACCTTGTCGACCAGCACGGCGGTGTCGTAAATCGAGTCGCCGACGTCGGTGGTGAACAGGCGCAGCATCACGTTGCCGTTGCCAGCAAACGGCGAAACGTCGGCCGTCGAGTTGACCCACGGCGTCATGAACACGCCGCCCTGGTCGAACTGGACGTCAGACGGGGTCAAGCCCTTGGCCTGACTGCCGCAATTGAAGCAGCCGTTGTCGCCCTTGCCGCACAGGTCGTCGACCTTGGTGTTGACGACGGTCTTGGCACCGACCTTGCCCTCGAGCTTGCAGAGGAACGCATCCTGATAGGTGGTGCCGCAGTACTCCTTGAATTCCTCGCTGTAGAAGCGCCACCAGAACGAGTACGTCTTCTTGCCGGCGGGGACGCAGAACTTCTGGCTCAGCTCGCCGGTCTGCGTCGTGTAGCCAAGACCCGTCGAGATGATGCCCATGAACTTGCCGGCCACCGGAACTGACGAACCCAGCTTGGCAATCACACGCCCGTCGCCCTTCTTGGTCCAGCCCTGCAGGTTGCCGCTTTCCCAGCTGGGATTGATGACGTCTGAGCTTGCCGCATCCAGATTCTGCGCGCCGACCAGAGAGAAGTAGGTGCCGGCGTTCTTGTCGTCCTCGATTTTCACGTGCGCCACGCCGGACAACTGCTTCTGCGTGATGACGTTGGCGAAGAACGACGTCCCCCACTTGGTTGCAAACTCGTTGGCCACCGGGCCGTTGTAGCCCGCAACCGCCGCCGCACCAGCCGCGAAGAACTCGCCGGCCATCGAGCCGTTCCACAGCGACTTGCAGGAGCCCAAGTAGACCAAGCTGCGAGGGTAGGACTGCTCGGCGTGGCGCCGGACGAAGCCGGGCGTGATGCCGTAGGTGCCGTCGCTGCCGAGAATTGCGCGCCCACGCCGCAGGTCGGCCGTCAGGTGGTCGACGCACACGCCGGTGCCGCCCGTCTTGTTCAGGAAGCACTCGGACTCTGGGCCGCACGCCTGGGACTCGCTGCAGGACTTGACGGTGCTGCTGGTCGCGAAATACGCACAGCTGATGGCATGGCCGGTCCAGACAACCTCCTGCGAGCCCTGATGGTGGAAGTCGTAGGTGGCCTTGGCGTCGGCAGCCATGTCGCGGAAATAGGCGTCGCCGTGGCTGGCGACCGCAACGACACCGTAGTCGCCCATCCGGCGGAAGGCGCTGAAGTTCGCGCTGCTATCCTTGTAGGTGTCGACGGTGTACGCGGGGCAGTTCTGGGCGCTCATCTGCGCGGCAGCCGCAGAGATTTCCGTCGCTCCGAGAGACGCTGCGAACGGGTCGAGCATCAGTGCGTTCTTCGACTGGACCTGCACGGTCGACAACCCAAGCTCTGCGGTCGGAACATGTACGCCACTGGGGTCGGCCGGAGCACCGCGCTGACCGGCGGCGCCCAGTTGCACCGCACCCAACAGGCCAGACTTGAATCGGACCCACACCGCCGTGCCAGACGCCGTACCCGAAGCCGCGCCCACCTCTGCGACTGCGGCGTTGCTCTTCAGTGACGTCAGCGCCTCGTTCTGACCGTCGACCGGATTGCCGGCGCCGACAGCCATGTCGCGCGCCGCCTTCAGAGCATCCACGGCCGCCTCGCACTCGATCTTCAGGATGTCTTCGACCACCTCAAGCGCGAGGATGTCGGTGTACGCCGTGTAGACCTGGCCACCCAAGTCGACCTGAACCGACGCGCGCAGGCGCAGAAGGCCGGCCATCGCGGGATTCACCGTGACCTTGCGCGAGTAGAGGCCGTCGCCCGAGATCTCGTCGCCCGACGTGTTGACCTGCCCGTCGTCGACCATGGGGCCGTCGGGAATCATCGACGTCTTGTTGCCGTCTTGGTCCACGCTGAAGAGCTTGATGCTGTTCTTGACGATGTTGCTGGCCTTGCCCAGCGCCAGCACCGCGTTGATGGCCGTTGCCGCGCCCTTCTTGATCACGCGCGGGTTGGCGCGCAGGCGATCCTGAAAGGCGAATGCGGGGTTGTACGTGATGGTGATGGTGTCGGTGACGGTCTCTTCGGCGTTCTTGGCGGTCACGGTGACGACGTTGTCGCCGGGTACGAGTGTGATCGGGCTGGTCTGGAAGAACGGGCTCCCCGAGGCCGAGCCGGAGCCCGTGGCGCTGGACCAAGAGATGTCGTCGGCGTTGCCGAACAGCACACCGTTGACCTCGGCAATCGAGCCCGACACCGTGGCGTGGCCGCGTCCACTCGGGCCGACGATGCGCAGCCGAAGCTCGGCCGACGGGTAGCCGGTGAACTTGGAGCCGGGGCCGACCGCGTCGGGGTTGGTGGTGCCGTCAGGATTCACGGTGCCGTCGGGATTGGTGGTGCCGTCCGGGTTGGTGGTGCCGTCGGGCGAGGTCGTGTCGCCGACCGTGTCGGTGCCGCCTTGCGTATCGGTGGGCGTGATCGTGCCGTCGTTGCCGGTCGTGTCAGCACCCGTGGCACAGCCCGGTGTTCCCGGAATGCAGTAGGTGGTGATCGGAGTCGTCGTGTCCGAGCAGGCCGCGCCGGCGCCCGCGAGGACGACGAGAAGGGCGCGGGCGATGACGGCAGGCGTCGAACGTGCGAACATGGGGGGCCTCGTGGCAACTCGGTTGGACACCCGGTGGGGATGCCTGGGGAAACGGAGGAGCGGAGCCGGACTCGCTTGCCGTCCTGAAGGGGGGGCGCCGCTCTGATCCACCGCTGGAACAAGGCGCGGCAACGGCCGATGAAGTCTACCGACCGGGGGCAGTAGCGTCAAACCCGCAAGGACGCGGAAGTGACGAAGGAAATGGCTGCCCCGGAGGGCCAAGCGAAGGGCATGGACGACCGCCACCACCACGACCGTCACGCTTGCGCCGCCCAGCTGTGCTTTGCCGCCGCCGCCCCCGGATTCGAGCCGTGGGTCGCTCAGGAGCTTCGGGAGCTGGGGCTCGCGTCGCGAGAAGTCGAAGGTGGGACGGAATTCCAAGCGAAGATCGAGCAGTTGGCCGCGATCGTGCGCCATCTGCGGGTGGCGTCGCGCGTGCTGGTCCGCATGGCCGAGGGGCGCGTGGAAGACCCCACCAGCGTCCGAGGGCTCGTCGAGCGCGTGGCCTGGACCGTTCTGCCCGCCCATCCGACCCGAATCGCACTGAGACTCACCGCGCAGGGGGCACCGCCGGACAGAATTCGTTGGGTGCAAGCGGAGTTGCTACGTGCCTTGGGCGAGCGGTTCGGTGCTGACCGGGTGGTGGCGTCCGCCGTGACTGAGGCACCGGACGACGTGGCGCTAGTGGCGAGATTGGACGGACGCATTTGTTCGTTGTCGGTCGATGCTGGCGGCAAGCCCTTGCACTTGCGAGGCTATCGGTTGGAAGCGGGCCCGGCGCCCATGCGAGAGACGGTGGCGGCGGCGATGCTGCGGGCGATCGGCTATGGCGGTCACGGCACCGTATGGGACCCGATGTGCGGCAGCGGCACAACCTTGATCGAGGCGGCGCTGTGGGGGCGAGAACTGCCGCGAGAGCTGGGCGACTTCGGTGTAGACCATTGGAGAATCAAAGACTTGTCTGTTCTGTCGGTGCGGCCGGCCGCGGATCCGGTGGACGGTCCAGTGCGGCTGGTCGGCGGCGACTTGGACCCCGAGGTGCTGCAGATCGCCCGCCGCAACGCTGCGCGCGCTGGCGTCGCGGAGCGCATCACTTGGCTGGACGCTGAGTTGGCGGCGCAGCGGTTCGAGTCCGTCGAGCCCGGCTTCGTCGTGACCAATCCCCCGTATGGCCAACGGCTAGGCGGGCGCAACGCCGCACGGCGCCTGTATGAGCGATTGGGGGCCGTGCTGGCGCGACGCTGTGGCGGGTGGCGAGCGGCGGTGCTGGTGCCGGAGCAGGAGTTGGCGCGAGCCCTGCCGTTTCGAGACCTGCAGCTTTGCTCCGTCGACAACGGCGGGCTGAAGGTCTGGCTGGCGACCGGCGAGCTTGCGGCCGGCATCAGGCGCGGCCACGCAAGAACGCGACGTCCTTGAGAGACCTACAGCGTATGGAGCGATGTCGCGGAGAGGCGGATCAGGTATCCCGCTCGCGCACCAGCGTCCGGACATCGGTGGGCGTAATGAGCCGGATGTGCACGTGGTCGCGGTGGCCGGGCGACTGGCGGATCAGCGTGCCGCCTCTTGCCGGGCTGGGCGGGTACTGCAACAGGATGTCCAGACGCTCCAGCGGCTCGCCCTGCTTCTTCGCGTAGGCCTGCAGGCGGCGCTGGATGTCTGGGCTCATGTAGACGGCGGCCATCAGGCCCGTACGCTCCAGCGAGTCAATCAGGAACCACAGGCGCTGGTAGTCGATCTCGCCCAGACCCGGACGGCCCCACTGCTTGCGGTTGGACTCGAGCGTTGGGTAGCCGATGTCGATGTCCTGACCCGAGCGGTGCGACTTGTGGTGGCCGAGTCGGCCGCCTGAGTTGCGGGAGAGCGAGCCGGCGAGCAGCGGATGGCGGGTCGGCCAGCGCTTCTGCATCTCCCGGAAAGTCCTGCGGAACATCTCGACGGTCTCAGGCCGGCCCCAGTTGCTGTCGGGCTTGCCGGAAACGACGCCAGGACCCGTCAGCAGCTGCACGGCGTTAGGAAGGCCGGACGGAGCGCCGAATGCCAGCGGCACCTTGACCTTCGTGCCGGGGCGCACCGGGGCGTCCGACGTCGGGTCGAAAGGCAGGGCATTCACTGCGGCAATCGCGGCGGGTGAGGTGCAGTAGCGGTAGGCGATGTTCCGCAACGTGTCGCCGGTCTTGGCGTTGTAGGTGGCCAGACTGGTGCGGGTGCGGACGTGGCCCCGGACGGGCTCGGTCGTCGCCGGCGCCGTGGTGGCCAACGGGGTGTCGAGGTCATCCTCGTCGGCAAACTCGAGCTCGCGCAGGTTGGTGCCGGCGGGAAGCTGCAGCTCAGACGCGGCCTTGGCGTCGATGCCGTCGGAGTCCTGGATGATCAGCTCGGCGTCCTCGGGCTCAGCCGCAGCGCGTCGCGGTTGGGCGCCGGCGCAGACCGACCAGAGGAGCAGTGTCCCCATCGCCATCGGTCCCAAGATGCGGCGGTACTGCTCGAGCGGACGCCCGAACAAGTGCGGCATCTGGGAGGTGGTGGTGGGTGAAATCACGCAAGTCCTTGGAATCGTTTGCGTTTGAGTGAAACCGCCCCTGTGGGCCGGATCGCCACCTTACCCCAGCCCGCGGGGGACGATCAATGCTTCGTTGATGGGGGATCGCGTTCCGTCGCTTGCGATCGGACGTTGTTCGGTAATTTCAGCTGGTTGTCGAAATGCGTCCACAGGACGGCCAGCGCGCGCCGTGGCGGCTCCGAAGGCAGGAGAATGGCTCGCGGTGTCGCGTTTGGCGGTAGAAATGTCGGCAGCGGTCGGTCGGGCTTCAGCGGGCGGGCGATCCGGACACGACGCGCCTCGGAAAACGGCGTCATCCAAGCGGGTTGGGCGGGTCGATGGCAAAACCATCGTGAAAGGCGGCACGGGCGATCGCCACTGCGATCATCGCCGCGGTCTCCGCGCGCAGAACGTGGGGGCCGAGCGTGACGGCCACTGCGCCAGCGGTCCGGGCGCGGGCCTGCTCTGCTGCGGCAAGCCCGCCTTCCGGCCCCACCAGCAAGGCGAGCCGCGCGGGATGCCGGTCCTGCACCAGCTGCAGCAGTGACGTCGGCGGGTCGGTTTCGTCGCACGCGCAAAGGGTGACGTCGCCAAGGGAGTCGAGCCACGTCTCCAGCTTTGCGGGCGGCAGGATCTGCGGCAGCCGATCGCGACCGCACTGCTCGAACGCCTCGATGGCCACCGCTTGCCAGCGCTGCACCTTGTCGCCGGCACGGGCGGGGTCCACTCGCACGACGCAGTGGTCCAGCTGCAGTGGAACCAGACGGTCTACGCCGGCCTCCACGCACTTTTCGACCAGCCACTCCCAACGGTCACCCTTGACCAGACCGATCCCCAGTTCGACCCAGGGACGCTCTCGGCACGAACGCAGCGGGCCATCGGGCTCGAAGTGGTCGAAGTGCCAGCGCACCGGCAATCGCCAGCCAGAGCCGTCGGCGACCACCAGCCGGGCACCTTGGGGCAGCCGCAGCACACGCTCCAGGCGATGCCGCACGACCGACGCTACCGCGAACGGCTGCGCCGGGTCTGCGGGTAGGGGATGGTAGAGCTGCCTCACGCGGGCGACCTCAGCCGCAACGAGCACCACTCGCCGTCGCGTTGAGTCTCCAGCCAAGAAAGTCCAGCAGTGACATAGGCGTCGCGCACGTCATCGACCTCGCGATACAGGATGCCCGACAGCACCAGCACGCCACTTGGCGCCAAAGCGGCGACCAGATGTGGCAGCAGCTCAAGCAGCACGCTGGAGATGATGTTGGCGATCACGAGCTCGAACTGCCCCAATCCCGACGGATCCTCGCAGTGCAGCAGCCGCACGCGGTCGGCCACGCCGTTCAGGCGCAGGTTCACCGCTGCGTTTTCCAGGGCCTCCGCATCGTTCTCGGTACCGACCGCAGAGCCCGCCCCCAGCAGAACTGCCTCGATGGCCAGAATGCCGCTGCCGGTGCCCACGTCCAACACGCGCTGCTGATGCAGGTTTTCGCCGGCACCCAGCGCAGCGTCGGCCCAAGCCTCCACTGTGCACAGTGCGAGCCGGGTCGTCTCGTGGGTGCCGGTGCCGAACGCCATGCCGGGGTCAATCGCAATCGACACGCGCTCTACCGATGCTGCGGCAAGGGCCCGGGCGTCGGCCTGCTGCTCCCATTCCGGCACGATGCGAAGGCGTCGGCCCATGTCAAAGGCATGGAAATGGGCCTTCCACACGCGGTTCCAGTCTTGGCGCTCGATGTCCTGCAGCTGTGGTGCAAACGGGGCGCCGTGGCGGGCCAGGGCCGTTCGCAGCTCCTCCAGCGCGACCGGCAGGTCTGCGGGGGGCACATACACCGCGACGCGGCAGTCGCCGGCGGGAAGGTCCCGAGCGCCAAGCGTTCCCGCGTCTTCGGTCAGAATGCCGCCCGGCGAAAGCACCCACAGGACCGGCTCCAGCAGGGGCAGGGTCGTTGCGGGCAGGCTGAAGCGGACCTCCACGAATTCGGGCAGCGACGCGACCTCGTCGGCGGTTTCTTGGGGGGAAGTCATAGAGTTCTCGCGCCTGGCAGCCAGGCAGGGGGGACGCGGAAAGGCGGCTACTCGACGACGATCGGCTCAAGCTGAACCAGAAGGGCTCCGGACTCGACGGCCACGCCCTCTTGCACCACCACGGCAGTGACACGCCCGCCACCCACCGACCGCACGTCGTTTTCCATCTTCATCGCCTCGAGCACGGCGACCACGGCGCCAGGGGCCACGATGTCGCCAACGGCAACCGACAACCGCACCACCCGCCCGGGCATCGAGGCTGTGACTCGGCCGCTGCTATCGCCATGCCGTCCACCCGTGCCGTGCAGCCAGCGCTCGCGGGCGTCGGTCAGCTTGAAGGCGTGCTGGGTCCAACCCCGCACCACGACGGTCTCTTCGCCCGCACGGAAGGTCCGGTACAGCCGCCGCTGGTCGTCCTGGCTGACGGCGATGCGGCCATCCGGCAGCGTGCGCAACGTCACTTCCAGCCGTCGTTCGCCGACCTGCAGGACGGCGCGGTCGCCGTGATCCTCCAGGACGGTGACCGACTTGTGGTGCGTGCCGTGTTCGAGCAGGTACTCCGTAGGCATGACAATTCCTTTCGGCGACGGCGACTTCTAGCGGGTGCGCAGGCCAGCTTGGCGCGCGGCGCGGGCCCAGGCGGACTCGTCGGCGGCGGGTTGGGTCAGCACGGTCTGGCGACGCTGCCGGTCGTGAAGCAGGACGGCAAGCGCCTCGGCGAACTCGTCCTCCTCCGGTTCGCTGTGCAGCGGCGGCAACGTGCCCACGATGCCCGTGTCGTAGCGCCCGGCGATAAAGCGCTCGCTGCCGACGACCTGCAGCAAGTGCTCAATGTTGTGCTGGATGCCGCCGATCTCGAACGTGTTCAATGCCGCGCGGATCCGACCGATGCAGGCCGGGCGGTCTGAGGCCCAAGCGCTCAACTTCGCGATCATTGCGTCGTAGTGGTTTGAGACCACGTCGCCCTCGACCACGCCGTCGTCTACCCGCAACCCGGGACCGATGGGCGGACGATACACGCGCAAGGGTCCGGGAGAAGGCAGGAAACCGCGAGACGGATCTTCGGCGTACACCCGGCACTCGATGGCGTGGCCGCGCTGCGACAGCGTCGCCTGAGAGACCGACATCGGCTGGCCCATCGCGATGCGCAGCTGCTCGACCACCAGATCCACGCCCGTGACGAGCTCGGTGACCGGGTGCTCGACCTGCAGGCGGGCGTTCATCTCCATGAAGTAGAAGCGCTCATCGGGATCGACCAGAAATTCGATCGTCCCCGCGCCCACATACTGCACGGCACGCGCCGCCTGAACGGCGACCTCTCCCATGGCCAGCCGGGTCTGGTCCGATAGGCCGGGGGCGGGAGATTCCTCAATGATCTTCTGGTTTCTGCGCTGCACCGAGCACTCGCGATCAAACAGGTGCACGGTGTTGCCGTGGCCGTCGGCCAGCACCTGGATCTCGATGTGGCGCGGTCGGATGATGGCCTTTTCGATGTACACGGTCGGGTCGCTGAACCACGCCGCTGCCTCGCGCCGGGCGCCGTCGAAGGCCGCCTCCAGCTCGTGCTCGGCTTGCACCAGTCGGATGCCGCGCCCTCCGCCACCCGCCGCCGCCTTCAGCATGACGGGGTAGCCGATCTCCAGACAGACGCGTCGGGCTTCGGCGAAATCCCGCAGCGGGCCCTCAGAGCCGGGCACGACCGGGACGCCAGCAGCCTTCATGGTGTCGCGGGCCAGCGTTTTGATGCCCATCTGGCGCATCGCGTAGCTGCCAGGCCCCACGAAGGTGACTCCAGCGGCGTCGCACTCCTCGCGGAAAGATGCGTTTTCGCTAAGGAAACCGTAACCCGGGTGGATCAGCGTCGCCCCGGTGTCCCTGGCCGCCTGCAGGATGCGCGGGCCGGACAGGTAGGACTCGGCAGATGCGGCGGGACCCACACGCACGGCTTCGTCGGCGAGCCACACGTGACGGGACTGAGCGTCCGCGTCCGAGTAGACGGCGACGGACGGCAGCCCCAGCTCCTTGCAGGCCCGGATGACGCGACAGGCGATTTCGCCACGGTTTGCGATCAGCACCTTGTGCAACGGGGGGCTCCTTGGCGCAGTGTTGGGGGGGAAAGCGGGCGGTATCCTGCCGATGCGCAAGGTTCGCTGTCAACGAGTGCGCGTCATCGGGACCCAGAACCGCTCACCAGTGCTTGAATTGCCAAGGGAGTCGACCTACCTTGCTGGCCCTCCGAACGCCCGGGTCGCCCGAACACGCCCCGCCCAACAAGGCCTGCGACGACATGCTCGATTCCCTGCAACTCTTTGTCTCTTTGCCGCTTCTTCCCGCTCAGGCGGCGACAGACGGCGCTGTCGACTCGACCGGCTTGGCGATCGGCCTTGCCGTTCTGGTCGGTGCGGCCATCGCGGCCTACGCGATGCTGAAGTCGAAGTCTGGCCGTGTTGCGCCGACGGACGACACGCAGAAGGCGGCGCCCGCGGCGGTCGTGGACGTCCCGAGCGACGAAGCGCGTCAGGCGGCCAAGGCCCTGCGGCGTGCGGCCCGCGGCGGCGTAAAGGTGGGTGCCGACGGCGAGCTGAAGCGGCTGGATTCGTTCGATCTGGACCAGCAGACCCGTCGCGAGCTCGAGGATTCGGCGACCCGACGTTCGCAAGTGCGCGCCCCGCAAGCGGATGATGGGGAGCAGCGTGCCTATCTGGAGGCCGGGCTGTCCAAGACGCGGTCCGAGGGCTTTGTCGCGAGGCTGGGCAAGCTCTTTCAGGGCAAGCAGATCGACGCAGCCCTGCTGACCGAGATCGAAGAGGTGCTGTATCGCGCAGACCTGGGCGTGAAGACCGCCGATCGGCTGCTGGACGCGCTGAAGGTGGCGTCCTCGCGCAAGGAGCTGGAGGACACCGAACACGTCTGGAAGACCCTGCGCCAGAAGTCGCTCGAGATCTTGCGATCCGTCAGTGAGCGGCCGCTGCAGGTCGAAAACGACTCCGGACCTGCCGTGCTGATGGTGGTGGGCGTCAACGGCTCGGGAAAGACGACGACGATCGGCAAGCTTGCCCATCGCTATGCCGCTGAGGGCCGCAAGGTCATCGTGGCCGCCGCCGATACCTTTCGCGCGGCTGCGGTCGACCAGCTGGAAGTGTGGTGCCAGCGCGCCGGCGTCGAGCTGTTCCGCGGCAAGGAGAACGCCGACCCCGCCAGCGTGGTTTTTGCCGCCATCGAGAAGGCCAAGGCGGACGGCGCCGATCTGGTGATCATCGACACAGCGGGTCGCCTGCACACGAACTCGAACCTGATGGAAGAGTTGCGCAAGGTGGGCCGGGTCGCCGCCAAGGCGCAGGCGGGAGCCCCGCACGAGGTGTTGCTGGTGCTGGACGCGACCATGGGGCAGAACGCGGTGAAGCAAGCCGAGCTGTTCCGCGAGGCCATCGACGTCACCGGGATCGCGTTGACCAAGCTCGATGGTACGGCCAAGGGTGGCGTGGTTCTGGCGATCGCCGAAGCCCTGAAGCTGCCCGTCAAGCTGGTGGGGGTTGGCGAGCGGATGCAGGATCTCCGCGATTTTGATGCGGATCTCTTCGTCGAGACGCTGTTCGACGGCAAGGACGGCCATGCCGTGGGTCCCGTCTCTTGACCGGCCGCTGCGTGAATCCGAAGCTCCGGGCCATGCGCACCTCGAACCTTGCCGCAAAGGCCCTTCTTGCGACGACCACCATTCTGGCCGCTTGCCTGCCGTCGGCTGCTTTCGCCGCGCCGGCCGAGTCGTGCAAGACGTGGATCGTCTTTCAGAATCCGTCCAAGTCGCCCGTTCGGCTGGAGCCTACCGGCGAGTCGGCCCGGGTGCTTGGGCCTGGGCAGACCGCGCGCATTTGCCCGTCGGCGCCGGGCGACAAGCTGACGTATCGCGTCGTTGCGGACGCTGGCTGGGTCTACGAGGGAACCGTCGACCTGGCCGGGCTGCAGTCGCGTGAGGTGCCGGTTCTGGTCCCCTGCGCCGGTGTGCGTGTGCGCAATCGCACGGGTGAGCCGCAAATCCTGGAGATCGCCGGGCGACCGATGGGCGAACTGGACGACGGCGCCCAGCGGACCGTGACGCAGCTGGAGCCCGGCACCGTGACGGTCGTCGCCCACGGCACCCGCAGTGCGTCCTTGACCGCGCTGCGCTTCAACGTCGCCGCGGGAGCGGTGGCTGAGGCCGATCTGCCGCCCCCCGCCTCGCGCATGGCGGTGGTCAACCCCTTGTCAGAGCTGGCAACCCTGCACGTCGACGGCCATGCCTACGGTCGCATTGGCCCGGCGCCCGCGACGGTGGACGTGGTGGGTCTGGCCCCCGGGATGCACCGAGTCCGTCTGGTCGGGGTGACGTCTGGCGACGTGCGTGAGTTCGAGGCCAAGGCGACCCTGACGACGGAACCGCCCGGGCTGTCCCCTGACATCCGCATTCGTGTCCAAAACCAGACGGGCGAAGTGCTGGAACTCGTTGCCGCGATGCGGGATCTGGGCTCGCCGATCGCGCCTGGTGCCAAGGCGGAGTGGGTTGTACCGCGGTCGGCGTTTGGTATCTCGGCTACGGGCGTCGATTCGGGGCTGACCTATCGGCTGGAGGTGCAGCCCGATGGACCCGCGTTGCTCGACTGGCGCATCGAGCGCCCGCGCGCGAGCGTGAAGCTGATGAACGTGACGGGCGAGCCGCTGTCGGTGCAGGTGGGGCCGTGGGGCAAGGTCGAGGTTCCGGCGAGCGCCCAGCGGGTCGTCGGCGTGCCGGCGGGGCGTCTTGCGCTAACGGCCGAGGCCAAGACCAGCGGGCGCAAGCACGAGACGGGTCTGTTTCTGGAGGCGGCGGCGCAAGCGGCATGGTCGATTCGCGCCGAAGAGACAACGGTGACACTGGTCAACGGCCATGACGAGCCGGCGACCGTTGCCGTGGACGGTGCTGTGCGCGGCACCATTCCTGCTCGCGGAGAGTTGCGGACGGCCGTGACCCCCGGCAAGCACCGGATCACCTTCGTAACGCAGTGGACCGGGACCCGATTGGCGGCCGAGCTGCAGGTGGCCGACGGCGCGCGGGCGCTGGTCGGTTTCGAGCCTCCGTCCGGTGCCTTGCATCTGGACCAGCGCACGGGCGAACACACCTTGGTCGTGCTGGTGCGGGGCGTGCAGGTGGCCGAGGTCGCGCCGGGGAGTCACGCGGTGCTGCCGGTCGTTCCTGGCCGCGCGACGGTCGAGGTGCGGGACCCGAAGACCGGACGGTCCGCGTTCTACTCCGACCCGATCACGCCCGCCGAGCAAGTGCTCCTCCCGAAGCCGCCGCTCGTCAAGGCGGAGCTGGAGATCGCGCTGGCTGGCGAGGCGTCGGTGACCGTGGCGGTCGACGGCGGAGAGGTCCAGCCCTTGAAGCCCGGCGAGACGCTGAAGCTGTCTGGCGTGGCCGTGGGCGAGCACCTGATCGACGTGATGGTCGGTGGCAAGTCCCTGCGGCGGCGGGTGGAAGTGCGCCCCGATCGCCCCGTGACGCGTGTGGAGCTGCGGCCTAATCGCCCGTAAACTTCGCGGGACGCTTTTTCAGGAACGCCGTCATCCCTTCGCGCTGGTCCGGCGATCGGAAGCACTGGGCAAAGGCGGCAGCCTCGAGCTTGAGCGCCTCGTCCAGCGGCACATCTTCTCCCTGTAGGATCACACCCTTGGCCTGAGCCACTGCCACCGGACCGCGCTGCCCCATGCGGTCGGCCAGCGCGACGGCGGCATCGAGCAGCGCCTCGGGCGCGTGAAGCTCGTGTGCGACGCCCAGACGCAGCGCCTCTTCAGCCGGGAACACGTCGCCGGAAAGCACCCAGCGGCGAGCGGCGTTGCGTCCGATCAGTCGTGCGAGCCTTTGCGTGCCGCCAAATCCAGGGATGACGCCCAAGGTGACCTCAGGCAGGCCAAACTTGGCGCGAGTCGACGCGAGGATGACGTCGCAGGCGAGCGCGAGTTCCGTGCCGCCGCCCAGCGCGTAGCCGTTGACCGCCGCGATGACGGGCTTGGGCATCTGCTCGATTTTGCTGAGGATCGCCTGCCCAGCCAAAGCAAAGGCCAAGGCCTGTTCCGGCGTCAGATGTGCCATCTCGCCGATGTCGGCGCCCGCGACGAAGGACTTGTCGCCGGACCCGGTCAGCACGACCGCGCGTACCGAACGGTCGGCCGCAACCTCGTCCAGCCGCTGCGCCAACACGGTGAGCACTTGCCGATCGAGGGCGTTGAGCGCCTTGGGTCGATGGATCGTCAGCAGGGCCACGGCCCCGCGACGTTCGAGGAGCACGAGGTCGCCGTCCATGACCCTTTCCTTGACTAGTTGCCGCCGCGCTTCGAGGCCTTCAGCGGGTTCAGCATCTTCGAGGACTTCACCTTCTCGATCTTGGCGTGGGTCGCGAAGTTGCACATGCCGGCGGCCCACTTGCCCGTGGGGCTGGCGTACGCGTGGCAGTAGCCGACTTCGCCGAGCAGGCGCACGTGCGCGCAGCCGACGCACTGGTCGACGATGGGCGTGAAGCCGTTGCTCTGGATACGGGCGGCGACGGCGGCTTCGGCGGCCGGGGCGTTGATCGGGTCAGCCATGTCTCGTTCCTCGGAGTTCGCAGTGAAGGTTCGTGCACGGGGTCGTCGGCCTGGATGGCACCTGACCCTGAAGCGCGCGGCAGGATAGGGACAAGTTGCCCCGGTGTCAACGCGCAAGCAGGCTCGGCGTCATCTGGAAGGCATCATCAGGACTGCGGAAAACTCAGCAGCCGACCGGACATGCGACAGACAATAGGCCGCGGCTAGGCCTTCTCGGCCCGCAGACCATCGACCGTGTCGGCAAGAACGCCCAGCGCGCGGGCAAGCTCACCGTGGATGGCCTGGATCTCGTCCTTGCCCCACTCGGCGGTGTCCTTGCGGATGAAGCTGGTCTTGTCGATGCGGTTGTCGAAGCGGGCGACCGGAATGTACCACTTGCGCAGCACGTACTTCTTCTGGCCGTTCTCTTCGACCTGAAGGATCCGCTCGACCTTGACGGTGTTCGGCTTGTCGGACTGCGACATCAGCCATTCCATGTCGTCGCAGCCGTAGTCGGCGAGCATCACTTCCCACGGTGCCGAGTGGTGCAGGATCGATCCCTGACCGTCGGGGCGACCGCGGGCGATGTTCTTGCGGCGCGATTCCTCAGGACTGACCCAGATGTAGAGGATCACGGCGCGGTCCAGGATCTCTGGACGCAGCTGGTGGAACTGGTTGAGGTAGCCACGGGGCGGGGTCAGCGGGAACGCCGCGCCGTTCGGGCCACCACGGGCGGCTTCCATGAACAGGGTCTTGCCGGCGCGGTCCTGGCTGACGTTGCGGTTCTTCGCCGCGAGTTCCTCCGCGCACTCCGCTTCCATCGCGGCGGCGATCTCGCAGCGGATACGGTACGGGACGTTGCCAAGGGCGGGGGCGACGCCGGCACGGACGCGGGCGGCGTCGAGACGGTCGAACAGCAGCTGCGCGGCAGAGGCCGGATGGGCCGTGCGGCCGGCGACCAGGTCGGCGTAGTCCTCGTTCAGCATCTCGGTCAGCGTCAGCCAGTCGAAGGGCTCGCGGAACGGGCGGCTGGAGCCGTGGTAGAACACGTAGTCTTGGCCGCGCTGCTTCAGCTCGTCGTCGATGCGATGCATGAAGTGCACGTACGGATAGTCGTCGAGCTGCAGCGTGGGCCCGATGTGGAACTCCTCGCGGCATTGGGTGGGCGTCAAGTACTCGAGGTAGCGGCGCACTTCGGACTTGCCGGAAGCGGGCAGCGAGAAGAGGAGCACGGTATCGAGCAGGGTCGTCATGTCGATTCCTCCGGGGGGGATGTGCGCTTGCGCGGGCGAAGCGTCGTCCAGCCTCGCGCCCTAGTCAATGGCCCGCTTGATGGCGGTTTGGCGGGTTCAGGTCGGCTTGCACAGGCCGTTGACGCAACTGGTGCCGTCAGGACAGATGTGCGTGAGGCAAGCCTTGAAGCCCAGGCACTGGAACGCGATGGGCGGGGCACAGATCATGCCGATGTCCGAGGGGACGCAGAACGTGGCACCTTCGCTGGCGTAGGGGCAGTCCTTTGCGGCGGTCTGGGGTGTGCAGCTGCCGGGCTGGACGCAGAAGCTCTCTCCCTCCTTGGTAGCGCAGCGCCGCGACCCGCACTCCCATGCCTCGTCGCAGTGGTCGCAATAGCCCTTGTCGCCGCCCTGGCAGGTGGCGATCAGGCCATAGGGGTCCTCGAACTTGCGCAGGCATACCGACGAAGCGGCACCCATGACCTTGCCGCAAGTGAATCCGGCGGGACAAGTCACCCCGGCCAGGCCGCAGGTGGCCGCGCAGTAGCGCTCGTTGGTGTCGGGCGAGGTGATGCACAGGTTGCCGGTGGCGCACTGGGCTTGCGAGGCGCACGGGCTGCAGTGTTCGCCGCCACCTGAGCACGCGCCGTAGTCGGGACGACAAGCAAATTCACCAAGCCCCGTGCCGTATTGCGCGCACGATGATCCCGACGCGCACTGGGCGCTGGAGGAGCACCCCTTCGTGCAGTAGCCCTTGCCGTTCTTGTCCTGTCGGCATTCAGGGGTCGCGGGGCTGCAGTCCTTGGGGCTGAGGCACGGCGCGCAGTAGGGACCTGTTCCGGGGACGGCGTCTGCGGTGGTCGCGTCCGTGCCGATGGGCGGATTGTCGATGGTCGACTGCGCGTCGCTGGGGCCGGCGGCGGTCTCGTCGGAGCATCCGACGAACAGAAGCAGCGCGAGCGCGACGGGCAGGACGGGCAGGCGGTGGCGCATGGGTGGCAGTTTCCGAGCAGTGGGGCCAGCAGGGCGCCCGCGGTCGGCGACGTGCGAACGCGGGGGCAAGCACCGGAGCGTAGTCGCGCCCGCGTCCGGCGGCAACCCGCCGTCGTTCCTGCGGCTTGTCCGCATCGGCTTGGGGCCGTATCATCCGCGGGTTCTTTCCGGCGGGACCATGGCGACGCTCTACCACTACATGGACTGCCCCTACTGTTTCCGCGTTCGCGCCTATTTGGCCGAGCGCGGCATCCCATACGCCAGCAACGCCGTCGAACGCGGAGCCCCGCCTCCGGAGCTGCCCAGCCTGAACCCCTTGGGGCGCCTGCCGATTTGGGTGACGGACGCAGGGCGGCCGGTGTTCGGGTCCTCGACGATCCTCACTTTCCTGGACGCAACCGAAACGGCTTCACCCGGTCTGTTGCCTCTCGACCCGCTCGCACGCGCTCGCTGCGCCATGGCGGAGCAGATGGTCGAAGAAGGGCTGCTGAACCCGCTGATGCACATCGACCGAGAAATGGTGGGCCGCGAGGGCCAAATGTGGAGCCTCGAGGTCTATCGCACCGAGACGCGCCGAGTGCGCCAGATGCTTCACGTCTTCGAGCAGTTGCTGGGTGGTCGGCAGTGGCTCGTCGGCGACGCGCTGACCCCGGCGGATCTGGCGCTGGCACAACCCCTGACGATTCTGGAGCGATTCGGTCTCGACCTTCAGGGCCTTCCGGGTCTTGCTGGTTTGGCCGAACGCCTGAACAAACGCACTTCGATTGTCTCTGCCCGCAAGAAGCCCGAGACCGAGTTGACCCGCGCCGAGGGCTGACCTGCCCGCGCCGCCCTCGCCCGTTGCGGCCGCTGCCGCCATCCGGAGTCCACGATGTTCTTGTCTCGCCTCGATTTTGCCAAGGTCGGCGTCGCGACCGCGTTGTGCGGACTGGCGATTTGGCCCGCTGCCGCTCGCGCCGAGCCGCCTCCGTCGCCTGCGTCCGCCGTTGTCGAAGTCGCACCCGCTGCGCCGGGCACGCTTGTGGTCGTCGTCGATGTGGACGGGCTCGCCGCCGACGTTGCCGGGGCGGTCACCGCCTTGAAAAAGGGCGAGAACGCGCTGCAAGTCGCCGCCGGCACCGCGAAGGTGGTGGTGCGTACTGCCGCCGGCGCCGTCGTCAAGGAGGCTGAGGTCGCCGTGGCGTCTGGTGCGACTGCGCGCCTGGACGTCACCACCCGCGGCAAGATTGAGGTCGCGACGGTGCGCGGCGCCAAGATCGAGCTGGACGGCAAGGAAGTGCCCACCAGCGACGGCAAGGCAGAAGTCGACGTCGACATGGGCAAGCACAGTCTTGTGATCACCCGCTCCGGCTACTTTGGTCGCAAGGGCGACGTCGAGCTGGGGGCCGGACAGCGCGCGTCCGTCACCGCCGATCTCGCGATGTTCGAGCCTGAGAACGACCTGCGCGCCTACGCGTGGGCCGGCATTGGCGGCGGCGGTGCGTTGATTCTGGCCGCTGTCGCGATCGATGCCTTCGCCAACTACGACTCGCTGGGCGGCGACACGGTCCGCTGGACCTTGATGGGTTTGGGCACCGCGGGCTTCGTCGGAGGCACCATCCTGCTGAAGCAAGGTGCCGAGGCCAGCGCCAGCCCGCCGGTGCAGGACACGCCGAAGTTCGACATCCGGCTATCGCAGACGCAAGGCGGCGCAGTGGCCCGCTTGGGCATGCGGTTCTAGATGGAACCCGCCTTTGATTTCAACGAGGTTGACTCGGGTCTGTGGGTCGGGCCCTGTCCCAGCTCTCCCCAGCGCATCCAGCAGCTGCGCAAGGCCGGGATCGACGGGCTCGTCAGCCTGCAGACCGACGACGACCTGATGGGGATGGACCTCGACTGGAACTTGCTGTGGCGGTTCATGATGGGGCAGGGCATCGCCGCCCGCCGTCAGCCGATCACCGACTTTGACGACCGAGCCCTCATCCAAGGGCTGCCCGCGGCCATCGTTGCCATCGCTGAGCTGCGGGCCGCCGGGCGTGTCACCTACGTGCACTGCTCTGCCGGGGTCAATCGCAGTCCGACCGTGGCCATCGGTTACCTTATGCAGCACAACGGGTTGAGTCTGGATCAAGCGTGGCAGCAGGTCACCACGCGTCGTCCTTGCGACCCGAATCGCGCGGCTCTCGAACGCTGGCATCTGGGGCCGCCCAAGCGCGGCTAGCCGCTGCACATACAGAAATTTGCCGGTCAGTGGAAAGACCCTAGGCTCCGTCTTGGCCTTTGGGGCCGTGTTGCGGAGGGTGCGATGGGCGGCTTGGTCTTGGTTGGAACGATTGCGGCGGGAGTCGGTTTGGCGCTGTTGACCGCCAAGTGGTCGTTGGCGCTGCTCATTCAGCACATGCCGCAGCGCAAGCGCTAGGTCGGCGAGCCGGGGCCCGTCAGAAGCCTTCGCACGTGCCTTCGGGCCGCTCCTGGTGCACAAAGTCGCCCATCCGGCTGAAGGTGGGGCTGTACCAAGCGTCGGCGTCGAACGCCCACCAGAGAAAGCCTGCCTTGCCCTTGACCGTGTCCAGGGGAACAAGGCCAAAGAACCTGCCATCCTGCGAGTTGTCGCGGTTGTCGCCCATCACCAACAGGTTGCCGGGCGGCACGACGTAGTCCGGGAAGTCCTTGTTGTCCGCTCGGCCATAGCCCTTGGCGTGCGGGAACTGTGGGTCGGACTCCTCCATCGGCCAGTCCTTGACGTCGCCACCGGTGCCGTGTTGCGTCGTGTAGACGATGCCGTTGATGCACTCCTGCTCGGCAACGTAGGGCCAGCGCGCGCGACCGATGTCGTGAAATTCACCGGGGTTGGCGATGGCCTTGCGTGGCACCGGCTTGCCGTTGCGGAAGATTTGGTAGTCGACCATGCGGATGCGGTCGCCGGGGGCACCGATGACGCGCTTGATCAGGTCGTTGCCGGTCGACGAGTCGTTGTCGTACGGGTACTCGAAGACGATGACCTCACCGGGGCGGGGATCGCGGAAAGTCAGGAACTTGACGCGTGTAAACGGGATCTTCAGGCCGTAGATGAACTTGTTGACGAACAGGTGGTCGTGGATCTGCAGCGTCGGGATCATCGAGCCCGTCGGGATCTTGAACGCCTCGAAGACGAAGGCGCGGATCACGAGCGTCAGCAGCACCGCCCAGAAGATGGCCTCGGCGTACTCGCGCACCACGGACTTGCGATAGCGGCCCAGGTGCTCGTCCAGCCCAGCCTCGAATGCGTCAGCCGCCGTCGTCAGCGCCGCAGCGTCGATGTCCTTGAGTTCCTTGGGGCGGGCGGAGCTCAGGGTGGCGAGCTGCGTCTGCAGGGACTCGCGCACCGGCTCGGACAGCTTGGCCCCGTGCTTGCCCAGCAGGGATTTGCCCACCGACAGCAGCTGGTCGGCACGCTCGGCTTGGTCGCGAATGAAGCGGCGCAACGCCTTGGGAGCACTGGGGATGACGGTCCGTTCTGGAGGGCGTGGGGCGGGGCTCTGGCTCATCGGACCTCGGGTGGGCAAAACGTGCGCCGGCGGCTGCGGGCAAGGGAGCCTACAGCCGCCGGTGCAGGAATCAACTCGCTAAAGCCGGGCTACTTGTCCGCGCGGACCATCACGTCGTCGATGAAGACGCCCGCGCCGGCGTTGATGCTGCAGTCGCTTGAGTCGAACGCGAAGGCCAGCGTGACCGTGAGACCCTGCATCGCGGTGACGTCATAGGTAAAGGTCGTCCACTTCTTCACGGCCGCTGTCTTGTCGACCGCTACGGCCCAGGACTTCGGCTGGATCGGCGCAATCTCTGTCAGACCCACCACGAACTTGTCGTACAGCGGGTTGGTCTCTGCGTCCACGTAGGCGGAGAACGTCAGCAGCGTCTTCGCTCCCAGCGTCGCCGGAACCGGGATCTGGAACTTGCCGGAAGTAGCCGTGCCCTGAACCTTGGGCGAGGCGGAGCACGCATAGTCCTTGCCGTTGTTGAAGTTCAACGAGCAATCGGGGCTAAGGGCGGTCACGCCGTTGTTGTCGATGGCCCAGTGGGGGCCCGCCGGGTACGCGCTGGCGACGGTCCAGCCGCTGGTGTCGCCGCAGGTGATACCGTCGGCAAAAGAAGGAACCGGCCGATGTTCCAGCACCACGTCGTCGATCAGCCAGCCCACGCCGTCGTTGTAGTTGAGGTCGACCGAGTCGAACACGAAGCGCAGGCGGATCTTCTTGCCCTTCATCTGCGTGAGATCGACCGTGTTGTAGCGCCAGCCCGACATGACGTTGGCCGAGTTGACGAACAGCGGCTTGATTGGGACGGTGACGAAGGCGTCGCCGCTGATCTCGACCCAGCGCTTGTCGTACGAGCCCACGTTGTCGACCTCAGTGCCGATCCACTCGCGGAACACGATGCTGACGTTGCCGGTGGCCGCCTCGAGGTCGATGACCGGCGAGAGCACGCTGCCCGACACCGTCCCCGCGTAGTCCGTGCCGTTGTTGAAGTTCATGCTGGCGGGCGCCGACAGCGGCGCAGGAACCGCAGGCGTCGCGTCGATGGCCCAGACCGAGCCGTTGACCGCGGCAGAGGACTGCCAGCCGTTGACGTTGTTCGCAAAGCCCTCGATGTAGGTCTTGCCGGCGGCGACGACGGCGACGGGACCGGCGTAGACGTTCAGTTCGTCGACGAACCAGCCGGGACCAGAGGCGCCCACGGCCACCGAGTCGAAGCGGAAGCGAACCTGGAAGGCCTTGCCGACCAACGAGTTCACGTCCAGCGTCTCCATGTGCCAGACCTTGGAGAACTTGGTGTTGTCCAGCATGTAGGCCTTGGCGATGGTGTTGAAGCCGTCGGTGCTGAACTCCACGACGCGCTTGTCCAGCGTGTTGGAGGTGGACATGCCGTGGTACGAGTAGAAGACGAACGTCAGGTAGGTGCCGGTCACCTTGGTCGCATCGACCAGGAACTTGCTGTAGGCCGTCGCTTGGACGGGGATGGTATCGGCGTAGTTGGTGCCCTTGTTCACGTTCAGCGAAGCCGCGCCCGTCAGCTTGCCGGGGATGGCAGGCGTCGCGTCGGTCATCCACTTCACGAACGTGCTGTTGGTGACGCCCGTCCACAGCGGGTCGGCATAGTCGATGGCCAGCGAAACAGGAACCGGCAGGGCGGGGCAAGCCGACTTGCCGACGGCCAAAGCGAAGGAGCACGCACCCGACGTCGTGTTGCAGTTGTCGAGCGTGCAGGGGTTGCCGTCGTCGCAGTCCTTGGGGGCGCCAGCGCCGCAGCTGCCGTCCTTGCAGGTGTCGATCAGCGTGCACGCATTGTTGTCGGAGCACGGCGCGAGGTTGTTGCCGTACACGCACTTCTTGGCGATCTCGTCGCACTTGTCGTTGGTGCAGACGTTGCCGTCGTTGCAGTTGGGGACAGAGACCTGGCACTTGCCGTCCTTGCAGGTGTCGGTGACGGTGCAGAACTTGCCGTCATCGCAAGCGGACGTGTTGTTGACGTAGAGGCAGCCGAGCTTCGGGCTGCAGCTGTCGTTGGTGCACGGGTTGATGTCGTCGCACTTGACCGGATTGGCGCCCACGCACACGCCCTTGCCGTTGCACGTGTCGGTCGCGGTGCAAATGTTGCCGTCGTTGCACGTCAGCGTGTTGGCCGTGAACGTGCAGATGTTGTTCGAGCAGGTGTCCGTCGTGCACGGGTTGACGTCGTCGCAGATCTTGCCGATGCCGACGCACTTGCCGGCACTGCAGGCGTCGCCCTTTGTGCAGGTGTTGCCGTCGTCACACTTCGAGCCGTTCACCGTCGATGCGTACTGGCAGGCCAGCTTGGGATCGCAAGTGTCGATGGTGCAGGCGTTGTTGTCATTGCAGTCCATCGTCGCACTGCCCGCGCACTTGCCGTCGGTGCACTTGTCGTCGAGGGTGCAGATGCTGCCGTCGGTGCACTTGACCGTGTTGGCGGCAAACAGGCAGCCCTTCGCCGGGTCGCAGGCGTCGTCGGTGCAGACGTTGCCGTCGTCGCACTTCTTGGCGGTGCCGGCGCACGCTCCGTCGGCGCACTTGTCGTCGATGGTGCAGAGATCGTTGTCGTTGCAGACCTCAGTGTTGTTCGCGTTCACGCAGCCCGCGGCCGGGTCGCACGAGTCGGCGGTGCAGGGGTTGGCGTCATCGCACTTGGTCGGTGAGGCTCCGGCCTTGCAGGTGCCGTCGAGGCAGGCGTCGCCCGCCGTGCACGCGTTGCCGTCGTCGCAAGCAGCCGTGTTGTTCTTGGCCGCGCAACCGCCCACGGGGTCGCAAACGTCGTCGGTGCAGGGGTTGCCGTCGTCGCAGGTGATCTTGACCCCGACGCAGCTGCCCTTGTCGCAGGCTTCGTTCTGGGTGCAGACCGAGCCGTCGTTGCAGCTGGAGCCATCAGCGCGCGCCACGTTGCTGCACTTGCCTGTGTCGGCGGTGCAGGAGTCGAGGGTGCAGTCGTTCTGGTCGTCGCACACCTTGGGCGTGCCCGAGCACAAGCCGCTGGCGCAGATGTCGCTGGCAGTGCAGCCGTTGCCGTCGTCGCAGGCAGCGGTGTTGTCGGCAAAGCCGCACGCGCCGGTCGCCGAGTCGCACTTGTCGGTGGTGCAGGGGTTGCCGTCGTCGCAAGGGATGGGCTTGCCGGGCGCGCAGGCGGTCTTGGCGCACACGTCGTTCTCCGTGCACTTGTCGCCGTCGTCGCAAGGCTGGGCGTTGGCCACGAACACGCAAGCATCGTCCTTGCAAGAGTCGTCAGTGCAGGCGTTCAAGTCGTCGCAGACCTTGCCGTTGGTGCCCTCGCACTTGCCGCCCTTGCACAGGTCGGTCTTGGTGCAGGAGTTGCCGTCGTCACAGGTCAGGGCGTCGTCCGCCGTGTTGATGCAACCCTTTGTCTTGTCGCAGGTGTCGGCGGTGCAGGACTCCTTGTCGTCGCAGGACAGGACGGCTCCGGTGCACTTGCCGGCCGCACACTTGTCCTCGATCGTGCACGCGTCGCCGTCGCTGCAGAGCGCCCCTTCTTCCACGGAAACGTGCGCGCAGCCCTTGACCACGTCACAGCTGTCCACCGTGCAGGGATTGGAGTCGTCGCACACGGTAGGGGCGCCGCCGACGCACACGCCCTCCAGACACTTGTCGTCCGAGGTGCACGCGTTGTTGTCCGAGCACGCTGCAGTGTTCTTCGTGTACTGGCAGCCCTTCGCGGCGTCACAGGTCTCGTCGGTGCAGGGGTTGCCGTCGTCGCAGTCCTTCACCTTGCCCTGGCACTTGCTGTCGGCGCAGCCGTCGTCGGTGGAGCAGGCGTCGCCGTCGTTGCAAGCCAGCGTGTTCGCGGTAGCCACGCAACCGGTCTTGGGATCGCACGTGTCGTCGGTGCAGGGGTTGGCGTCGTCGCAGGTCACAGGCGTGCCGAGGCACTGGCCTTCCTTGCAGGTTCCCTTCTCCGTGCAGGCGTCTTCGTCCTCGCACGCGCCGCCGTTCTCAGCGTCGGCCAGACCGCACAGGCCGGTCGCCAGACACACGGCCTTCTGGCACGCGGGCTCCGTGATCTTGCCCGTGCAGTCCGCATCGACCTTGCATGAGGGCACCGTGGTGTCTTCGGCTGGGATCAGGTCGGAGTCGGTGCCGTCGGGCTGCTCAGCGTCGCCGAACTGGACGTCGGTCGAGCCGCTGCCGTCGGCGTCGGGAAGGGTGACGTTGCCGGAGGGGAGGGTGTTCGTATTGCCGCAAGCCGAGAAGGCAAGAGCGAGCGTTGCAAGACACACTGCAGCCCAAAAGCGCTTAGACATGCCGGTACCTCTGTAGTCGAATGGTGCGGAAGGGGTCGCCGGGCGACGCACACCCGGTGTGGCGGCGAGGAATCCAAGAACCCCCGATCCCTGCTCCAAAAAGCGGCGCAGATCATAATCCGACATGCGATGGTATGTCCACATGAATTCGCGCAGTCTGGGTCCAGACGGCCAGAATCGAGGCAACGTCAGCGTGCCGGGAAACGGCTGCTTGACACGATCGCGCCGCCGGTCTATCCGCCGATCGACGCACCGGCGCCCCGGTCGTCCCGCCACGGAGGAGCGATCATGTCCAAGGCAGTCAAGGTCACGCTGATGGGCAAGCCCTTCACGCTGCAGACCGATGAGGACGAGGCCCATGTGCAGCGGGTTGCAGCACTGGTCGACGCCCGCGTGGCCGAGCTTCAGGTTCGCGCGGCTTCCTTGCCTCCGCAGTCGCTGGCGCTGCTGGCCGCGCTGACGATCGCCGATGA
Organism: Myxococcota bacterium; assembly: GCA_049317445.1. Lineage (GTDB taxonomy): Bacteria > Myxococcota_A > UBA9042 > UBA9042 > UBA9042 > CAJBNH01. The sequence continues at coordinate 29,776 of JBMOIG010000004.1, forward strand.
CCTCGAGAAGGAGCGTGCTGGCCACGCCCGACGCGACGACGGTCTGCGCGATCAGGTGCAGCGGTTGCGCATGCGGATCAAGTCCGCGGTGGGTGACGCCTAGGCGCCTCGCCCCCTGCCACACCCCACGAGAGGACCCATGCGTGAGTTCCCGGCGGCGATGCCACCTGCCTCGAACCCTACCGTGCGCCAGGCCTGGCTGGCGTCGCTGGCTGCAAGTCCGGTCGAGGTCTCGGCTTCACGCGGTGCGGCTGCCGACGCGGCAGGTTGGCGAGCGTTGGCCGACGCGGAGTTGCGCTCTCGCCCAGCACCGGTCCGTCAGGCTCACGCGGTGCGCTTGGCCGAAGCCGGGCTGGCTACTGCACAGGCACTGGGCGCCCGCCGCGTCGGACTGTACAGTCCCGTCGGTGCAGAGGTCGACACCCGCGAGCTGGCCAACCGTTTGCTTGCCAACGGTTTTCTTCTTGCGTATCCCAGACTTCGGCCCCGGGGCGAGGCGCTGGACCCGGCCGCTTGCGACGGTCCCACGTTCCTTGCGCCTCGTCCACGGACGCGGCTGCTCGAGCCGACGGGTCCCGTGCTGGACCCGCGAGAGCTGGATTTGGTGTTTGTGCCTGCGCAGGTTGTGCGGGGTGATCTGGGCCGCTTGGGACGACCGGACGACCTGCTGGACGCCTACCTTGCCGGACTGCGACCCGAGTGCGTCGCGGTGGGCGTCGCGGCCGCAGCTTGCGTGCTGGACTGGACGCCGCGCTCACCCTCCGACCGTCGCGTGACCGCAGTGTGCACGGAGCACGGGCTGTTCGGCCCGGCGGCCCAAGAGGCGACGGCGTGAACGAGGTCCAACCCCAAGGAATCCTGGGCCGCATGGCCGCCATCCCTCTGCGCCACAAGCAGTTTCTGGTCTTCTGCGCGGTCGGGGCGTCAGGCGTGCTCGTCAACCTAGTGGTGTTTGGCAGCCTGAGCGCGGCGTTGGAGGCGACCGGCAGCCCGGACCGCTGGTTGGCGGCGAATGCAGCCATGGTGGGCGGCTGGGCCGTGTCCGTGGCGACCAACTTCCTGCTGAACGATTGGCTGACGTTCCGCGACCGCGCTGGAGACTACCAGTCGTCGCGCCGCCGCCGTGTGCTGCGCTACTACGTCATGGCGTCGATCGGTCTGGCCCTGCAGTCGCTGGTCTTCAACGCGCTGTTCTGGACGCTGGCATGGGTGACAGACCAGTGGACAACCGCGCAGTGGACGGCGCTGCATCAGGGTCCGCCGGGTGCGGTCGGGTGGGTCTGGCAGCGGCTGGTCGAGCACTGGCTGGCGTGCGCGAACCTGGTCGGCATCGGCCTTGCGACCATCGTCAACTACCTGATGTCCAAGCGTTGGGTGTTCCGCTAGGCCGCGCCCCTACGGCAGCGGCAGCGCATACGTCACGCTTCGCAGGAGCGGAGGCGAGATCGTCGACGAGTTCGCGCAGACGTTGCCGACGAACAAGGCACCGCCCGACCGTGCGTCGGCGGCGACGGCGGTAAAGGCGCTGTTGGTGCAGGCCGTTCCGCTGAAATTCGGAGTGGCCAGCACGCGAACGGTCCATGTTGCCGGGTCGAGCTGGGTGCCGATGGCGTCCTTGTGGATCAGGACGACCGGCTCGATGACACCCTTGATCGTCCGGGAACCCCAAAGGAAGACGTAGCCGTTGTACGTGGTGACGGCGCGGATCGCGTACGCGCTGACGATGCTGTTCGCGCTGTAGAATGTCGCAGCGTTGCCCTTCTGGAAGGCGAGGAAGCCCGACGGTCCGATGATCCACCGGGAGGTGTCGTCCGACAGGAACATCCCTTGGTCGTAGACCACCGCGTCTCCGAACGTTTCCATAGAGTTGGCGTAGGCGCCCGCAGTTGTCTTCGTATACGCGCCCGTCGATGGGTCCCACACCCAGTCGACGATCGTGGGGTTGAAGGTGGACAGGACAGGCATGGTGGCGACGGCTACGTTGTAGACGGCCGTGGTCGAAGACATGCAAGGCGGCAAGCAAAGTGTCTTGTAGGTGGAGACCGTCGCGGCGACGGGAAACTGCTTGCTCGACACTGGCGTCCCCGCGCAAGTGAATTTGACGGTCCCGGAATCTGGACCGTAGCAGCGCGCAACGGCAGTCGGGCCGGCGAGATGCACGTACAGCGTGGTGCCGACCAACTTTGAGCCAACGGTTCGCCAGTCCAGGCCACTCAGGCCGGCGCTGTTGAGTCCGGCGACAAGCGGGTTGGAGGTGCTCCAACTGTTCAAGGCAGGCATCCACATCCAGACCGCGCCCTTCAGGCCGACGACGACTTGGTCTGACGCGTGGAGCAGCGTGCCGGGAATGATGAACCCTGGGTCGACCACTTTGCCGTTGGAAGCGAGGGTGGTGATGGCGTACTCCGGGCTTGCCGCCGGGTCGGCGACCGGCTTGGGCGCCATGACCGCGGCCCAGCTGTTCTTGAACTTGGACTGATAAGCCAGGCCGACGACGGGTCCGGGCGTTCCGTCCATCATCGAGAAGCCGACACACGCTGCGTTGACGCAGACATCGCCGGAGGTGGCCGACTTGCCGTCGCTGCACGCGGAGAAGTCGGCGACGGGCGAGGCCCCAGAGCAGGTCCCGGCGCCGTCGCACACCTCTCCGGAAGTGCAGTCGTTGGCGTCGGTGCACGCCGTCCCCTTGACGAGCGCGGAGTTCTTGCAGCTCGCCGACGCGTTGTCGCACGCGGCCTGCTGGCAGGTCGGTGCTGCGGGGCAGACCTTGGCGCTGCCGCCGCCGCACTTGCCGTTGCTGTCGCAAACCTCGTTCTCCGTGCAGAACAGGCCGTCGCTGCAAGTGGTACCGGTCGCCTTGGGCTTGGTTCCGCAGTTGCCCGTCACCGTGTCGCAGGTTGCATCGTTGCACTGGTCGCCGTTGCAGACCTTCGCAGCGCCGCCGACGCAGGCGCCCGCAATGTTGCAGGTGTCGCTCTGGGTGCAGGCGTTACCGTCGCTGCACGCAGCGTTGATCTGCACCGAGTTCTGGCACTTGTAGATGGTCCCCGAGAGGACACAGGCGTCGAGTGTGCACGCGTTGCCGTCGTTGCAGTCTTTGGCTTGGTTCGCCACCGTGCAGGCGCACGTGTACGAGCCCGACTTGCAGGCACCCGCCAAGCACTGGTCGCCGCTGGTGCAGGCGTTGCCGTCGCTGCAACTGGAGCCACCGGCCTTGGGATTCAGCCCGCACGCACCGGTGTTCGGGTCGCAGGTAGGGTCGTTGCACTGGTCGCCTGTGCAGGCCTTGACCTGTCCGCCGCCGCACACGCCGGCCGTGTTGCACTCCTCAGACGACGTGCACGCGTTGCCGTCCGAACAAGAGGTGCCTAGTGCCGCGGCCGTCGTCGTGCACTTGTCGTTCTGTTCGTCGCACTGTCCGACCAGACAGTTGCCGCCGGGGCAGGACTGCGTTGCGCCTGCGCACGTGCCCTTGCCGTCACACATGTCGCCGACCGTGCAGAACTGCCCGTCGTCGCACAGGGTGGCCGCAGCCTTGGGGACCTTCTTGCACTGGTCGGCGCCGTCGTCGCACTGGCCGACGTTGCAGGCGTCCGCAACTTCGGCGCAAGTCTTGGCCAGGCCGCCGACGCAGGTACCGTTGGCGCTGCAGGCGTCGTTCAGCGTGCAGTACTGACCATCCTCACAGGAGGTTCCCTGAGGTTTCGGTGACTTGCCGCATTGGTAGGTGGCGACTCCGGTCGACCCGCAGGAACCGGAATTGCACGCGTCATTCTGCGCAGAGCAGTCCGGCGCGTCGCCCGGCTGGCACTTGCCCGCCTTGCAGCCGTCGTTGACCGTGCAGCCGCTGCCGTCGGCATCGCAAGGGGTGGCGTCCGCCTTCGGGACCGAGGTGCACGCACCCGTTGCGGCATCGCACGCGCCGGTGTTGCACGCGTTGGCGGACGCGCTGCAGTCCTTCGCCGTTCCGCCCGTGCACGCGCCGGCCTGGCAAACGCCCGACCCGGGGTTCTGGCACTTGTTGGCGGTGTCGCACGCCTTGCCGTTGGCGGCGGCCGCCTCGTTCTTGCACTTCTTGGTCGCCACGTCGCACGAGTCGACGGTGCAGGGGTTATTGTCGTCGCAGTCCTTGGCCCCGGTGGCGGGCTGGCACTGGCACTCGTTGATCGAGACACACTTGCCGCCGCTGCACGAGTCCTTGGTGCACGCCTCGCCGTCGTCGCACGCGGCCTTGTCGTCGGGCGTTTGCAGGCAGCCCTTGAGCAGGTCGCACGTGTCCACGGTGCAGGGGTTGCCGTCGCCGCAGCTCTCTGCGTTGGCGGTCGTGGTGCACTGACCGGTCTTTGCGTCGCAGCCGTCCAGTGTGCACGCAACGCCGTCGTCGCACGCCTTGGCCACGCCCACGCAGCCGCCCTTGTCACACGCGTCGGCCTGAGTGCACGCGTTGCCGTCGTTGCACGCAGCGGCCATGGGGTTGAACTGGCAGGCCAGCTGGGGGTCGCAAGAGTCGGCGGTGCAAGCGTTGCCATCGTCACACGGAAGGGGGGCGCCGCCGCCGCACTTGCCCTGCCCGCACTTGGAGCCGGTCGAGCAAGCGTTGTTGTCGTCGCACGCGGCACCCTCGTTCACGGCCGTCGGCACGCATTGGCCGGTGCCCTTGTCACACTGCGACGTCATGCACGCGTTGTCGTTCGCTGGGTCGCACTTGACGGCAAGCGCGGGGTCTGCCTCGCATTTCTTGGCAACGCACTTCAGCGCGCCCAGACACTTGTTGTTGCTCTGGACCGCACACTCGACGTCCGTTTGGCAGGCGCAAGTGGACGAGCCGGAGCACTGGCCGTCCGCGCTGCACTTGTCGCCTTCAGTGCAAATGCTGCCGTCGTCGCAGGCCGCGCCGGCTTGGAAGCCCTCGACGACGCAGCCCTGCGCCGCATCGCAAGTCTGGGTCGTGCAAGGGTTGCCGTCGTCGCACTGTTCGTTCTTCGCTGCGTGGGTACAGCCCAGCTGCGGGTCACAGGCATCGAGCGTGCAGTCGACGCCGTCGCTGCAATCGGCCGCTTGTCCTTTGCACACGCCGTTCGTGCAAACGTCCGCGACGGTGCACGGGTTGGCGTCGTCACACGAGCCGGTGACGTCGGTGATCGGCTGGTGCACGACCTCCTTGCCTTGATTGCAGAAGTCTTTGGTGCAGGGATTGCCGTCCTCGTAGTCCGCGTCGCTGGCCGCCACGCACTGACCGGCCGTACAGCGGTTGCCGCAGGCCCCGAAGCCGCAAGGGGTCGCCTCGTCCCGGTCGCGCTGGACGCATTGGCCCACGTCGTCGCAGGCGAGCTTGCGGCACTCGGAGACAGGACCCTGCGCGTCATCCACGCATATGTCGCCGACCGCCTTCAGCTTCTTCTTGCAGTAGCCGTTGTCACACACGGGCAACGTACACGGCGTCTTGCCCAAGACCTTGTCGTTGCAGTCGTAGTTGGTCTCGCACTCGTTGCCTTGAACGATGTCGACCGGATTGACGTCGTGGTCCGTGGTATCGGGTTCCAGCGCATCGACGCTGGTGTCCGAGCCTGCCGCGTCCGTCGTGGTGTCGTCGGCATCCGCCACAGCGTCGGGAGGGGACCCGGCCGGCACGACGAGCTGGCCGCAGCCAGCAAATCCGAGGACGATGACGAACGGCACGAGCCACAGGGTGCGCATGAGAGACTCCTCGCTGAGGATGGGGCCACCTGCGTGGTGCCCAGACAGACGTGTCGGGGGGACCTCAAACGATAGCTTCCTGCTTGCGGCGCGTCAAAGAGGGCTGGACGTTGGAGGGCGCACTGGCCCCACCGCGGCGCTTCATCTCCGTCACATCCAGGGCGCGGGCACAATCGCTTGTCGCATCGTGGCCTTTGCACGCATCGTTGACCGGTCCGCCGTCGGCGGCGATGCTACCCATCGGTCCTTCGGCCCACCAAGGAGTGCGCGATGTACAACGTCAAGCTGGTCTCGCTGCCGCACCACCGCCATGAGCGCGCTGAGCGCGTCGTTCAGAAGCACAATCCGGGGTTGGACCACGGCGCGCGGTTGGCCCTGCTGGCCAAGCTGACCGTCGGCCCCCAGAACGTCGCGCGGTACGAAGAAAAGGCGTCGGCCGAGCACGTCGCCGCGGAGTACCGGCTGTTGGGGGGCGTGGTCCAGATCGTCGCGGCGGGCGGGGAGGCGGTGTGACCGACCGTCCGACTCACGCACGAAGCGCGTCTCGCACGGCAGTTGCGGACCTCTCGCTCGGGACAAACGCTGCCTCCGATCCAGCATTCAGGCAGCTCTCGGGGCTGGACGTTGGAAGAAATCCCTACGATCTGGTCGACCTGCACTCGCGCACCGTCACGTACCTGCGCATCAGCGTGACCGACCGCTGCAACTACCGTTGCGCGTACTGCATGCCGGTCATGGGCGTGGACGTCGTGCCCCGCGCCGACTTGCTCTCCTTCGATGAGATTGAGCGGCTGACCCGGCTGTTCGTGTCGCTGGGCGTGCGGAGGGTGCGCCTGACCGGCGGCGAACCACTGGTACGGCGAGGGGTTGTCGAACTGGTGGCGCGGCTGTCGGCGATCCCAGGGGTCGAGGACTTGGCGATGACGACCAACGGCCACCTGTTGGGCGGGCTGGCGGGCGACTTGCGTCGGGCGGGACTGCAACGGCTGAATGTGTCGATCGACACGCTGGACCCCAAGCGATTCGCTGAATTGACACGGCAGGGCGACGTTGCCGCCGTGTTGGAGGGGCTGAAGTCGGCGCAGTCGGCGGGCTTTCGCGACATCAAGCTGAACATGGTCGTGTTGCGCGGGATCAACGAGCGCGACGTCCTGCCGCTGGCCGACTATGCCGCGGCGAATGGCCATATCCTGCGTTGTATCGAGTACATGCCGGTCGGCATCGACGCCGCTTGGGGGCCGGACAAGTGGTTCCCCGCCGCAGACGTCCGCGCGTTGCTGGCGGAGCAGTGGGAGCTCGCGCCTGAGTCCGGGCCGCCACCGGTCGGCGGTGGACCCGCAGTGGCGTGGCGCGGGCGACGGCGCAACGACGGGGTCGAAGTACGGCTGGGCTTCATCTCGGCGCTGAGCGAAAAGTTCTGCCAGACGTGCAACCGCGTGCGCCTGTCTTCGACGGGTACGTTGAGGGAGTGTCTGTCGGCTCCGGGGACGCTATCGCTGCGGGACCTGATGCGCGCAGGTCGAGACGATGCAGACATTCAAGCGGCGATCCGGGGGGCGCTGACGGGCAAGGTCGACGCGCATCGGTTCGAAGTCGCCGTTGCCACGCCAGAGTCGATGAGCGCGATTGGCGGTTAGGCAATTCGTCAGGAAGTCAGGCTACATCCGCACCAGGCTGGAAGCGAACTGGAACGCGATGCCCAGCACTACCAGACACGCCGACACGGCCGCGGCTCGGCGGATGCGGCTGGGCTGTGGGGCCGGCGGCAGGTCGCGCGACAGGACCACGCCCGAGGCAAAACCGACCACGAGCCCGCCGATGTGGGCGGCGTTGTCGATCATGGGAAAGCTAAGTCCAAACGCAACGTTGACTACGGTGAACATCAAGGCTGATCGCGTCAGCCCGCGGAACACCTGGGCCGGCACAGAGCCTCGCCGCGACAGGGCGAATCCCAGCAGGCCACCGATCAGGCCGAACACGGCTCCAGAGGCACCCAGACTGGGCAGCTGCGGCGAGTCGGCGAGCGTCCACCCCAGCGAGGCGATCGAGCCGCCCAGGCCCGCAAGCAGATAGAGCACACCGAACATCGCGGACCCGAACAGCCGCTCGGCCGTGTCGCCGACCGACTTCAACACCCACATGTTCATGCCGATGTGCAGCAGGTTGGCGTGCATGAACGTGCACGTCAGCAGGCGCCATGCCTCGTTGGCACCCACTGTCAGCGCCGCGATGTTCGCGCCGGTCGCTGCGAGCTGCTTGCCGCCAAATTCGCCCAGAAACCCTGAGAACGCGTCGGGGCGCATCGCCATCATCGCCACAAAGACCAGGACGTTCACGGCAATGAGGCCGATGGTCACCGGCGAGCCACGGCCAGTCCGCCGCAGGCGCTCGAAGAACACGTCGGGGTTGCGGGGATCCCCCAGTGCCGCAAGATGGTCCAGAGGGTTGATGTTGTTCAGGGCCTGCAGCTGCTGCGGGTGAAACAGCGTCTGCACCGCCGCCGCAGCCGTCGGATCTCCGTAGGCCATCGCGTCGATCGCCGACACTGCGACGATTCGTACGCCGAACTGCCGGGCCAGCTGCATCAACGGCGCCTCGCGCAGCACGGGAGTCAGCAGCACGAGCACGAAAACCGTTGGCATCATCCGGGCGTCGGCCAGACGCTGCAGCCAGGCGTCCACCTGCTCGTAGCTGGGGGCGTCCCACGGCAGCACCAGCCAGGCGCCCGGCGGCAGCGGCGGGGCGGGCAGGCGAGCGGTGTCGGCGTCGTCTACGTTGGGGGGCGGCACCTGAAGGGTCACGGGCACCCGCTTCCAATTGTCCTCAGACGCGCGGCTGACATAGCGTGCGCCGTGGTAGAGCAAAAAATGCTGCACCAAGGCTGAGGTGTCGGCGGTCGTCGTCGGCATGGTGGGGGACATCGGCCTGCTTTGCGCCCGGACAGGACGTCTGCAAAGAGAAGCAGCCCCGAGGGCGGCGCGCAAGGTCATCCTTGACGAATAGCCCATGCGGCAGGGGCTCCCGGTGTTGGCGGCTTGGGTGTATCCTCTTGCGGTCGGCCCGCCCCCGGGCCATGGGAGCAGACGATGATCAAGCTGCCTTTCGCCGTGCAACACGCGGCGGCCGTGTTCCTGGGGATCACTCTTGCCGTCGCGTGCGGCAATCCAATGGTGCAGCCCGCGCCCGATCCATCGACGGTCCAGAAGCCCGCCCCGCGTGAAGAGGCCCCGCCCAACGCTTGGAATTCCTTCCGTGGCGAGAAGTTCCAGCTGGGCGACGTGTTCCGTGTTGGTCGCCACCCGGTCGGCATCGACGGGCCCAAGGTCGTGGTCTCGCTGGTGCGGACCGACTGGCAGACGATGCAGGCGCCCAACGGCAAGGAACTGCGGACGGCCACCGCGTCGCTTGTGGTCCAGCAGGGCGAGGACGATCGCAAGGTCGTGATCAACGAAAAGGACGACCGAGTCGTGTTCGACGTCCGCATCGAAGTCGTCGCAGCGGGCGAGGACTATGATGCTGAGCACTTGCTGTATCTGCCCTGGGTTGACTTGAAGGTGACGATGGCCGCTCGCTAGAGTGCGCGAGCTGTTCCATCCGCGACCCTGAATCTACGGAGTCCCATGACCGAGACGAGACGCATGCGGTGCCTGTCGGGCATCAAGCCGACCGGGCAGCCGCACTGGGGTAACTATTTCGGGATGATCCGGCCCGCGCTGGAGCTCGCCCGCGAGCACGAGGCGTACTACTTCGTCGCCGACCTGCACGCGCTGACGACGGTGCGAGACGCCGCCCAGCTGCGCAAGGACAGTCTGGGCATCGCCGCGTCGCTGCTTGCTAGCGGTCTGGACCCGGCGAAGTCGGTGCTGTGGCGGCAGTCAGATGTGCCCGAAGTGCTCGAGCTGACTTGGGCCCTGTCTTGCGTGACCGGCATGGGTCTGGTCGAGCGGGCGCACGCCTACAAGGACGCGCGGGCCAAGGGCAAGGACCTGAACTTGGGCGTCGTCACCTATCCCGTGCTGATGGCGGCCGACATCCTGTTGTACGACTCGGACTTGGTGCCGGTCGGCAAGGACCAAGTGCAGCACTTGGAGATGGCACGCGACATGGCCACCTACTTCAACGTCGCCTTCATGGGCGCGCCAGAAGGGGGGACGGTCGAAGACGTCGCGTGGGACGGTCGGTTGCTGAAGCGTCCACAGGCGCTGGTGCAGCAGGCGTCGGCGGTGGTGCCGGGGCTGGACGGCCAGAAGATGTCGAAGTCGTACGGGAATACCATTCCGATGTTCGCGGGTTCCAAGGAACTCAAGCAGCGGGTCATGGCCATCAAGACCGACTCGACGCCGCTGGAGGAGCCCAAGGACCCGACCACCTGCAACGTCTTCGCGCTGTATGCGCTTTTCGCGACTCCGCAGGAGCGGGAGGCCCTGGCTGAGAAGTACCACGGTGGAAATTTCGGCTATGGACACGCCAAGTTGGCGTTGCTGGAGCTTGCTGAGCGCCACTTTGGCCCCGCCCGCGTGCGTTACGACGAGCTGATGGCGCGTCCCGACGACCTGGAAGACATTCTGGCGGACGGTGCGGCCCGTGCTCGCCTTGTCGCGCGCGGCGTGCTCGAGCGCGTGCGCGCGGCGTGCGGCCTGTCGTCTGTCGCCCACACCCGGCCCCCAGTGGCCTGAGCCGAACCGGAACCGATGCAGAACGGACCGCGCCACCCCGAACGTGACCCTGACGTCGAGATCCTGCCCGCCGACCCACGGTGGCGTCAGGCCCGGCCGTCCGTCGTGTATGAGGTCGACCCCGCCGACCAAGCCGCGCCAAGCGAGCCCCACACTGTCCGCCGCGTCGAGACTGCCCCCAGCCGTCCGCTGGTCGTCTCGCAGCTGTGGAAGGTCGCGAAACGCTTCGCGATGTTCCTGGCGCTTGCGCTGTTCGCCGTGTGGCTGTTCGAGCCTCTGGGGCCGGAGCCCTTGGCTCGCGCAACGGTGCTGCTGCGCGACGCGGGGTGGATGGGCAAGGGCATCGTGGTGTTGAGTGTGGCCGCCTTGGTGCCGACGCTGGTGCCGGTCGGACCCTTGGCGATCGTTCCCGGCTATGTCTGGGGCACCGTCGAGGGCACGGCGCTGGCGATTCTGGGTGCGGTGCTGGGCGGCCTGCTGAACCTGTGGATCTCTCGCCGCTTTCTTGGGCCGCATGTGCAAGCGTGGACCGGCACGAGTGAGTTGCTGGCCTCGCTGGCGGACACGATTGACGCCCGCGGCCTGCGCATCCTGTTGGGCCTGCGCCTGTCGCCGGTGATGCCGTATGGGCTGCTTTCGTACCTGACGGGTGTGACCCGCATCGTGTGGTGGCGATTTGCGCTCGCAGCGGCGCTGGGCGGCATCCCTTGGACTTCGGTCTACGGCATGGCAGGGGCGATGATGGCCGAGTCGGCCCGCGCGGTGTCCCTCGATGGGGTCGTGGCCAGCCCAGAGACGACGTGGCTGCGGTGGATCGGGCTGGGCTTCACCGTGCTGGTCGCCGTCTGGATTGGCCGGGTGGCGCGTGCGGACCTGACGCGCAATCGAGCGATGCGGAGGCCCGCATGACCAGCGCAGCGCCGGTGCGGTCCGAGCCTGCCCGCCGCGCGCTCGACCAGACCTGCGTGACCGTGTTGGGCTGCGGCGGTCTGGGCGTGCCGGCCGCGTGGACGTTGGCGCTGGGCGGGGTGAAGCGGCTGCGGCTGGTGGACCCCGACGTGGTCGAACTGGCCAATCTGCATCGGCAAGTGGCGTTCGGGCAGAGCGATTTGGGCGTTCCCAAGGTCGATGCGCTGGCCCGCTGGCTGCAGTCCAGGGTGCCGGGGCTGGCCATCGAACGCGTGGTCGCCCGAGTGACGGCCGACACCCTCGACGAGGTGCTGCGGGGCTGCGACGCCGTGGTCGAAGGGACCGACGACACGCTCTCGAAATTCCTGGTGAATGACTGGGCCATCCGTCCCGGACCGGGCGGGCGCACCCGAGTCGCCACGATCGCCGCCGCCATCCAGCGCAAGGGCCAGGTGTTCACCGTCACGCCCCACGGCGCCTGCTACCGTTGCCTGTTCGAGGAACCGCCCCCGCCGGAGTGTGTCGGTACATGCGCCGTCGCCGGCGTGATGGGACCCGCAGTGGGGCAGGTCGGCGCTTGGGCCGCGCGGTCACTGCTGGCCGTGCTGCAGGGGCAGGCGGACCCGGCCGAGTCGGCGTTGCTGCGGCTGGACCCGCGCGGCGTGCACCGCACGGCGGTTTCCCCAGCCGGCGACTGCCCTTGCGCAGCGTCACGGCTGACCGGCGGGAGGGTCCATGCGTGACCCGCGCCAAGTCTTCGCGCGCTATGGTCGGCAGCTGCTGGTGCCGGGCGCGGCTTTCCACGGCCAAGCCGCACTGCACGGCTGGGCGGCCGTGTTCGGGCACGACGGCTCCCCCGTCGCCGCGGAGGCCGCTGCCGTTGCCGCCCGCTATCTGGTCGGTGCCGGACTGGGACATGTGGCGATTCCGCAGGCCGAGCTGCTGGCCCTGGCCGACTTGGACCCCGCAGTCGAGTTGATCGACGGACCCGGGCAAGCGGTTCCTCCGGCCGCGCACTTCTTCTTTGCCCAGCGCGGGTTTGGCATGACGGTCGATGTCGTGCGGCTGACCTCGGCGGACACCTCGCCCACGGTCTGCACGCTGCGTTGGGACGTTGGCCATCCCGCCGGAATGGTCGACGCGGTCGCCGTGGGCGCTGCGGCGGCCGGACTTTTGCTGGACGAAGTGTTTGAGCTGGCGCCGCTGCCCTCGTCGCTGTGCTGGGACTGGACGGACCCGGTCTTGCCCCGCCTGTCGCGAAAACCCCAGCCTGCGCAGCGGGTTGGCACGGTACGGGCCGACGCGGTGTTGCAAGGCGAGCTGCTGGCCGACGCCGACGCGATGCTGGTGCTGGAGCACGAGTGTCAGACCCGCGCGCCCGCCGAGGCCTGCGGTCTGTTGGTGCGAAACGGGGCAGGGCGGCTCGAAGTCGTGCCGACGAGGAATCTGCAGGACGAACGCCATGTTGCGGATCCAGACAGCCATCCCCGCACTTCGCGGACGGCATGGCAACTGGACACCCGGGTCGTGGCGAGGCAGGCCGAGCAGGGGCGGCCGCTGGTCGCGTTCTGGCACTCGCATGTGGACACCGACGCACACTTTTCGGCCGACGACCTGGCCGGAGCAGCCCCGGACGGTCAGCCCCTGTACCCCGGAGTTGCCCACGTCGTGGTGGCCGTGATTGCGGGCAAGTGCTCGGAAGTCAAGGTGTATCGTCTGGACGACTAACGGGGCCTTGGGTCACCACTCGGTGTCGCTGTCCAGCTCGTCGCGCAGCCGCTCGCGGGTTCGCGCGTGCGTCGCAGCTTCCGTGGGGGTGTCCGGCGCCGCAGCGGCGGCGACAAGGTCCTTGGTCGCCTTGTCGCGCCGCCCCTTGCGCACCCACCCTACCAACAGGAACAACAGCAACAGCGCGCCGCCGGGAACCACCACCGCGGGAACGAACCATCCGTACTCCTTCTGCTTTTCGGGCAGCAGCCAGTCGCGGCTCGCCTGTTCGCGGGGCGGCTTGTCGGCGTTGTACTCAGCCAGGTAGTAGTCCACGAGCTCGTCGCGGGAGAAGCCCATCGCCATGAACACCCGCGCCCGCAGCTTGTACAGGATCGCGGGCGTACAAGTCAGCTGGCACTTGCTGAAGAAGACCGTGGCCTTGCAGCCCTCACACACGCAGCGGACATGCTCCATGAACCACAGGTAGTCCGCCTGCGGATAGCGGAACACCCGCTCGTACTCGGGACGCAGGGGCACGAACGTGCCTTCCAGCGCCTCAGCCACCTGCCGCTTGTCCGCCAGCTGGGGCGTGGATAGGGGCGCGACGCTGCGCTGGAGGTCCTCCCGAACGATCTGCGCCTGCGGGCAAGCGCACTCCTGAGGCAGCACGCTTTTGTCCACGTCGATGACAAGGTCGCCGTCCTTGTAGCAGGTGCAAGCGATGTGTTTCATCACCGCGGCCATCGCGTCGGCACGGCTGCCTTCGCTTGTCGGCACGGCGACGCCGGTCAGGGACACGGCCTGACGCTTGCGGATTCCGGTGGCCTCGTGGAATGCAGGGTCCTCGGTCCCCGGCAGCGGGGCAGGTCCCGGGGCGGCGGGTGCATCGGTGGCCATCGCGGTCGCGGACCAGACGGCGGCGGTCAACGACAGGGTGAACCACACGGCAAGACGGGGCGACGGTCGAACGATCACAGGGACCTCGCGGGCAGGGAAGCGACGTCGCGGACTGTGCGGGCACCCCACGGCGATTGCAAGTCGATCGCACGCAAGGCAGCGGGTCTGCGGGCCTGTCGGCGATCAAACGACCACCATTTCGGGCTTGAGTGATGGGCCGGTGAAGCCTATTCTATTGGGCCCGTTAGGCGGCGGGTGCACGACATGCCGCCAGGAGACGACTCGACATGCAGAGATTCACCCAGTGTGCGGCGTTCTGTGCCCTCTCCGTAGCCTTCTTCAGCGGCTGCGGCAGCTCAGCTGGCGGTTACGGCGGCGGCTTTGTCACCGACGTGACGAACGACCAGACGACGGGCGACACCACCATCGTCACCGACACGAAGGACACGACGACGCCGGGTGACTCGACCACGCCGCAGGACACCACGCCGGGAGGCCCGACGGCTGCCCTGAAGTGCGTCCAGACCGCCTGTGCGTCGCAGTGGGACGGCTGCAAGAGCGATGCGTCCTGCACCAAGGGCATCACCTGCATGGATGCCTGCCCCCTGAGCAATCAGGCGTGCGTGCTCGCGTGCTACGACACTTCCGGCAAGCCCCAGGCGCTGACCAACCTGCTGATGTGCGCCCAGAACACCGACTGCATCGGTCAGGGCCCCACCTGCGGCGATGGCAAGTGCGAGACCGGCGAGACCCAAGCCAACTGCGCCGCCGACTGCGGGGCCGCCAACCAGTGTGGCAACGGCAAGTGCGACACCAACGAGACGTCGTCGACCTGCCCGCAGGACTGCGGCACGACCGGCCCCGTCTGCGGCAACGGCAAGTGCGAGTCGGGCGAGAGCAAGGCCAACTGCGCGTCCGACTGCGGCTCCACCGGCCCCGTCTGCGGCAACGGCACTTGCGAGTCCGGCGAGACGAAGAGCAACTGCGCGGCCGACTGCAGCACCATCACCCAGTGTGGCAACGGCAACTGTGAGTCCGGCGAGACGGCCGTGAACTGCCCGGCCGATTGCGGCGGCAGCACCGGTTCCTGCGGCGACGGCACCTGCAGCGCCGATGAGACCGCTCAGACCTGCCCTCAGGACTGCGACCAGGTGATGGCGTGCGTCGCCCAGAAGTGCGCCGCCGAGTACAGCGGCTGCTTCAATAGCGCGGCGTGCAAGGGCATCTTCAGCTGCTTCGACACCTGCCCGGACGGCTCGTGCTATCAGGCCTGCTATGATCAGGGCACCCCGGCGGCTCAGGCGGGCTACGACGCGCTCGCCTCCTGCGCGCAGGCACAGGGATGCGTCAGCGGCGGCGGCGGCGACTCGTGCCAAGGCCTGTGCGACAGCCAGCCGGCGTCGGGAGCCTGCTACTGTGACGCCGGCTGCGTAGACTACGGCGATTGCTGCGCAGACTACGAGCAGTATTGCGGTGGCGGCGGCACCCCTCCCGGCGGCGATTCGTGCAAGGGCGCTTGCGGCGGCCAGTCCGGCGCCTGCTATTGCGACACGCAGTGCGCGCAGTACGGCGACTGCTGCCCGGACATCTCGCAGTATTGCCCGTAAGAACAGCCGGTTCCTCGACAATCCCCAGCCTTGGCGACGTGTTCAGCGGGGCCAAGGCCAGCTGAGGTGCAGTCCTTGTCGCCTCTGCCCCTGCGCTGCTGCGCGTCCGCCCCCACATTCCGTAACCATTTGGAACGCCTGACCATTGCGATGGCGGAACGGGGATGGCAACTCCCCGATCCACACGCGATGATTCATGACGTGGGGCTGAGGACTGGCGCCCGCTTCGAGGACGGGGGAGGCGAGCTTCGTCCGCCGCCTCGACCGTGACTACAGCGCCTTGATGACCGTCTTGGTGCCCTGCTGACCCGACACCGGCGGGCGGTCGGCGAACACGTCCGATACGCTCATCTTCTTCTTGGTCGGATCCTTGGTGATCTCGATGCCGCGCTCGGTCAGGGGGAACTCTTCGGTTCCCGCCCACTGGCCTTCGTTCTCGGGCAAGCCAATCGTGTACTTGTACTTCAGGCTTGCACCCTGCGGGAACGCGAACACGCCTGACCAGATGCTGTCGCCGGCCTTCTCGTCTCCCGACAGACCATCGTCTCGCAGGCCGATCTTGTTCGGCACCCACTTGGCCTTCATGCCCAGCTTGGGGTCGTTGCCCGTGATGTAGACGATGCCCTTTCCGTTTGGCGGCGGCCAGTTGTAGATCGGTCCGAAGGCGTCCAGCGGGGGATTGCCTGCCGTCGCTCCCCTGGCGTCGCACTGGAAGGTCACGAACACGGCCAGCGTCGGGTCCTCGACCAGCAGCCGGGCTTCCAGCGACGGGGCCAGGTCCTTGGTCACGCCGTCCTTGGTAAACACCAGCTGCATTTGCAGCGGATCGCCGGCCGAGATCCCCAGATCCGTATACGGGATGAAGACTTCCAGCAGCTTGCCGCCGGTCACCGGGCCTCCGACCTTGCCGCCGAACGCCGACGCCGCGATGCCTGTCCAGTTGGCCGTGCCGTCGCTCTTGCGCCACTCAGGCGTCGCCTTGCCGCTCTTCAGGTCGATCCACAGCTCGCGAGCGGCGCCCTTGCCCTTGAAGTTCAGGGTGTCGCCGTTGCGGCTCTTGTTCACGCCGGCTTCCTCCGTCACTTGCCCGGTTGCGGCGTTCACGATGTGCTTGTTCGAGAAGTACAGGCCGATGCCACCCTTGGACAAGGTCGTCAGGTTCCAGTTGTGGGCCAGACCGACGAAAACGCCTTCCTTGGCGTCCTGCTTGCCGAAACCGTAGTAGACGGTCGCAAACCAGTCGTCGGGCGATGCCTCTGCCCCCGAGGTGTCGGAGTCGAAGAAGAAGCCACCGTCAACGGTCCACTCACCCTCGTTCGGCGTGAACAGACCGTCCAGCGTCGGCGGCGGATCCAGAGGCGCGAGCGGGGCTTGCGGGTTGGCCTGGATGATCGGCTTGAACTCTGGCGGCGTGATGGTCGGCTTGCCCTGCAGCGTCAGCGCCTGATTCATGTGCAGGTACATGCCGCCCAGATGTGCGCGGAAACCCTGGTCGAACGGCGAGTCGTCGTTGCTGGGTGAGGTCATGTCCGACCCGTACCACCAGAACCAGTCCGACCCCTCTGCCGCGTAGATTTCGTCGAAGGCGACCCAAGTGTGGTAGTCGGCGGATTTGGTGTCGACCGGGCGCTTCAAGTACGGGTCGGGCTGCAGAAGTCCGCTCTTGGCCAGATCATTGCGCGCCTGCAGCAGGTAGCCCCACGCGACGTTCTCCTCGCCCTCGCCGATCCAGGTCGAGAACGTGCCGCCAATCCACGATCCCGGGAACAGCGGCTCGAGTTCCTTGAGCTTCTCGACCGGGTGAGCGGGCACACCGCGCTCCGGGTTGCCCATCAGGTACTCGCTGCCGGTGACGGTGACGATCTCGCCGGTTTGGAAGGCCAGTTCCAACTTGCTGTACAGCTTGTGGAAGAAGCCCTTGCCGTCGTGCTCGATCACGAACGTTTCCCACGCGTTCTCACCGTCGAGGATCAGCGTGATCACGCGGTCTTCCGACGAGCCGAACGACGGGGCTTGGGCGTTGACGTTCTTGATCAGGTCGTTGGACGAGTCCTCGCCCGCCATGCCCTGGTACTTGAAGCCGATGTCGTTGGACATCTGGGTGTTGCGGAAATAGACGCCCAGGACGTCGTCGGTCGACCCTCCGGAACCCGACACCGTGTCCACGTCGACCTGGAAGGGGTTCTGTGGGGCGCCGCCGGGCGACTGGCCGCTTTGCGCCATCACCTGCTGGTCGGTGGCGACCCACATGACCTTGTGCTGGACGAAGTGCTGCACCACTGCCTCTGCGACCGACCCTTCGCCCGGCCACATGCCCCGCGGCTTCTCGCCGAACAGGTCCTCGAAGTACGCCACCGCACGGCCGACCTGCGCTGCGGCGTCCTTGGGATAGCTGAACGGGGACGCGGGCTTGGCGTCGAAGGGCTGGCCCTGGCTCATCAGGTTCGTGTCCTGCACCAGCGGCAGGATCGGGTGGTAGAAGGGGGTCGTCGTCAGCTCGATCTGGCCCGTGTGCTCCACCGGGTGATAGGCCAGCTTCTTGTGGATGGGGACCACGGCCTTCATGATCTTGAACTCTTCCACGACGACACGGCGCGCCAGCTCGTCGGTCAGCGGCACCTTCAGCCCGTACTTGCCGCCGGCAAGCGGCTGCAGAAAGTCCGTCAGGTTCACCACGTCGCCGGTCGCCAGGGTCACCGGACCTTGCAGGAAGTCGGGGTCCATCCAAGCGATCTCGAACCAAAACTTCAGCCCCAGGAAGTCGGCCTGGGTGTAGGTCGCCGGGTTCTTCTCGCGCAGCTTCTTGTAGTCGGGAAAGCGGTCCATCAGCACGGGCGCAGTCGACACGCAGCTCCACGGGTCGGCGTACAACAGGCCCAGCTGCTTCTCGGTCGCCGTTTCGGGCGACGGCGTGGGCTCGAGCAGCAAGTCGACCCACGGGTCGGTGTGCCCCTTCCACTTGGCCAGAAAGCCCGCGACATCCATGGTGGTGGCCTTGGTGTCGACGTAAGGACCCATGCGGTCGACGTAGTAGGGCAGCAGCTGGTTGAGCAGCACGGCCGTCAGGTTCATCGTCAGGTGCACGTTCGGATAGCCCTCGAGAATCGAGGCCATGTCGTAGTAGTCCTTGGTCGCGTGCTTGCGGACCCAGGGCGACATCAAAACGTCGCCGACCGGGTCCAGATAGGTAGGTTGGTGCTGGTGGAACAGCAGCTGCAGGTAGACGGTGCGCGTGATCTTCAGCTTGGTTGTCGAGGACGAAAGGGCCTGTCCGTCCGCGGCCTTGAGCTTGGCCTTGCTGGGCAGCAGGTAGTACGTCACCGCGGGGTTGGGCTTGGCGTTGGCGGCCAGCGTCAGCTCGGCGATCGGCTTGTCGATCAGGACCTTGACGGAGGCCACGGCCAACGACGAGTTGTCGGAACCGGTGATGCTCCACGCAGTGGGGTCCTGGCCTTTCTGCGCGTCCAGCGGCTTGTTGAAGCGGGCGCGCACCTGAACGCCGTCGGGAGACGCAGCGCTGAGGAACGTCGCGGGTCCTGTCGGCCATGTCACGGTGTCGGTGTCGACGATGTCGGTGTCGAGGATGTCGGTGTCGAGGATGTCGGTGCCGAGGATGTCAGTGTCGGGCAGGGCGGTGTCGGAGCCGTCGACGAGATCCGGGGTCGAGTCGGGCAGATCGGTGCCGTCGGGCAGGGCGTCCGTCAGCGTGTCCTGAGGCCAATCCACATCGGTGACCGGCACGTCCAGCAGCGGGCCGCCGTCCAGCGTGGCGTTGTAGTCGGCGGCAGGCGAGTGCCAAGGGTCACCCGAGGCGTTGCGCGCGAGCTCATCGGGCGTGCGGACGCAACCCATGGAAAGCAGAAGGAGCGCCAGCGTCGTCAGGGCAGCGGTCCGGGCGAGCGGGAGGAAGATCTTGGCCACGGGATTGCCTCGCGGGGGGAGGGAGATTCGCGGTCGCCAAGTATAGCCCACGGCAAGGCGGCGCACAGGGCGCAGTGACGCTTTCGGTGCGGATTCGGGGGGCGCGTACCCCGGCGGGCCGTGGGCTCGTCCGTTGCCTTTCCCGCCAAGCATCCGCATGATTCGGGGCACCGGCCCGGCCGGCGTCCATTCTGGGGGAGCGTTCCGACATGCGACTTGCCACCTGTGCCGTGCTGGCCCTTGCCATGTCCGCTTGCGGAAACGAGATCGTCCTGTGTCCGGCGGGCTATTATGCCGTCGGCAAGGAGTGCCGCGAGATCGCGTCCGAGCCACAACCCGACGTCAAGGATGCCACGGACATCAAGAAGGACACCACGCCGACCGACACCACCATCGTCGACAGCTTCAACCCCAAAGACGGCCAGGACACTGAGGAAACCGCGGAGGACGTCGACCTCGACGCCACGGACGACGCCGTCGATACCGGTCCTGACCTGAAGCAGGACGTCAAGGAGCTGCCCCCGACCGGCACCATGGCCGTGGGCTCTGCGTGTGTCGACGACTTCGACTGCCTGCCCGGCCTGTCGTGCTTCAACTGGCCCAAGGGCTACTGCACCATCACGAATTGCGACGCGCCCGGCACCTACTGCCCCGGGTCGTCGGTGTGCTGGGGCCAGACCGAGTTCACCCAGTCCTGTGCCCAGGGCTGCGACACCGACGCGGACTGCCGCAAGGGTGACGGCTACGGCTGCAAGCGCATGACCCAGGACTTTGGCGGCATCGAGGCGTCGATGTGCCTGCCGGGCGGTTCCAGCCCTCTTGGGTTTGCGTGTGAGAAAGCGCTCGACTGTGCCGGCTCGTCCACCTGCCTGACGGACATCCCCGGCGGCTACTGCGCGCGAGTCGGCTGCGGCGTCGACGATCCGTGTGACGCGGGCTCTGCGTGCGTGTTGCGCAACGGCAAGCCCATGTGCCTGAAGTCGTGCGCGGTGGACGGCGACTGCCAGATCCCCAGCAAAGACCCGCGCTCCTGCGTCGCCAAGACCGACCTGGGGAAGAAATCGGTCAAGGTGTGTCTGGACACGGCCAAGGCGTCGCCCGTCGGAGGCCCCTGTCTGGCCGATCTCGATTGCGAGTCCAAGCTGTGCAGCATCTTTGCCAAGGGCACGTGCACGATTGGCGGTACCTCATGCCTCAACGACGCCCAGTGCGGCGCCGCAGGGCCATGCAAGCTGGCGGCCGCTGCAGAGAAGGGCATCTGCGGCGCACCATGCTCCGGCGACAAGCCGTGCCCGTCGGGCGGTGTGTGCGTCCCCGCCAGCGGCTCCAACTACAACGGCAGCTGTCAGCCGAATTGCCAGGGACCGGGTGATGTTGCGAGCTGTGGCGGCGTGCCCGACCTCGAGTGCCTGTACGGACAGCCGATTCCGCCCCCAGGCACCCCGGCGATGCTGGGGTACGCCTGCGCTCCGCGACCCAAGTCCACCGCCGGAGCGCCCTGCACGGCCTCGTCCGACTGCCTGTCCAAGAACTGCTTTGCCAACAAGCCAGGCACCGCGGGCTACTGCGCGGCGAACTGCGGCGGTGCGGTGGCGTGTCCGTTCGGCACGATCTGCGTCGACATCGGCGTGTCGCTGTGCCTGCGCACCTGCAGCGTGGACTTCGACTGCCCGGCGCTGATGACGTGTCAGTCCAGCGCCTCAGCCAGCTCGAAATTCTGCATGAATCCGTAGAGAGCTAAGCGGTCACCGCTGCCACAGCGGCTCAGGCTCGCCGTTGCGTCGGGCGATCCACCGACTGGCGACGAACAACAGGTCGCCCAGGCGGTTCAGGTACATCAGATCGTCGGGGCTGACCGGCTCGAGCCGCGACAGATGCAGCGCCTCGCGCTCTGCCCGTCGGCACACTGTGCGCGCCAGATGCAGGGTCGAAGCCACCGGCCCACCGCCGGGCAGCACGAAGGACCTCAGCGGCGGCAGCTCGGCGTTCAGTTCGTCGATCGCCTCCTCCAACGCAGTGACATCGTCCGCGACCACCACGGGCTGACCGGCGAAGCGGCTCTCCAGACGGGTCGCCAGGCTGGAGCCCAGATCGAACAGCTTCTGCTGGATGCCGTACAGCAACGTTTCCAGCCGGGCGCGCGCCGGATCATCGTGGCCGTACCGCACGTTCTGGTCGCGGGCCATGCCCAGCGTCGCGTTCAGTTCGTCGACCGTGCCGTAGGCGCAGATGCGCGGGTCGTCCTTGCTGACGCGCTCGCCGCCGACCAGCGAGGTGGTCCCGTCGTCGCCGGTGCGTGTGTAGATGCGATTGAGGAGGACCATACGGCTCCGGCTAGCGCAGGATGGAGATCCTGGCGAGATCGTTCGTCATGTTCTTGTGGTGCGCCTCATTGGTGCCGCCGCCGATCTCGAGCAACTTCGCGTCCCGCCACAGCCGCTCGACGTCGTACTCGCCGACATAGCCGTAACCCCCCAGCACCTGAATGGCGCGGTCAGCTACGTTCTTGGCCATCGCCGCGCAGTACAGCTTCACGCCGTCCGAGTCGATGCGGTTGCCGGTGCTGTGCAGGTCCAGCGCTGCGGCGGTTGCGTAGGCATACGAGCGTCCCGCCTTCCACTCCGCATACGACTCTGCGATGTGGCGCTGGATCTGCCCAAACGACCGCAGCGGCTGACCGAACGAGTGGCGCTCGCTGGCGTAGCGGTTCATCACCTCGACGCAACGGCGGGCGATGCCCAAGCTCATGGCGGCCAGGGTCAAGCGTTCGATCTCCAGGTTTCGCATCATGTGCAGCGTCGACTCGCCCTCGGCCCCCAGCAGGTTGGCCACCGGAACCTGACAGTCCTCGAACACGAGCTCGGCCGTGCCGGACGCCCGCATCCCCAGCTTGTCCTTGATCTTCTGGCCCAGACGGAAGCCGGGCATCCCCTTCTCCACCAGAAAAGATGAGATGCCTCGATGGCCCGCAGAGGTGCGCGCGTAGATCAGGAAAACGTCGCCCAACGCGTGGTCGTCGATCGCGCCGTTGGTGATCCACATCTTCGCGCCGTTCAGCACGTACACGTCGCCCTTGCGCACCGCAGAGGTCGTCATCCCCAAGGCGTCGGTGCCGTACTGCGGCTCGCTCAGGCCCATGCCGGCGACCCACTGGCCCGAGATCACCTTGGGCAGCACACGCTTGCGCTGATCGTCGTTCGCGTTCTGGAAGAAGTTGTGCACGAACAGCATCGAGTGGGCCAGGTACGCGAGCGTGAAGCCCGGGTCCACGGCCGCCAGCTCCTCGTGCGCGATGACGGCTGCCGTCGCGTCCATGCCGGCGCCACCCCACCGATCCGGCACCGTCAGGCCCAACAGCCCCAGATCGCCCGCCTTGCGGAACAGGCGCAGGTTGAAGCGCTCTTCGCGGTCGAATTGGGCGGCTTGCGGCTGCAGCTCGCGCTCGGCGAACTCGCGGACCATGGCCCGCAGCGCAACATGCTCTTCGGAGGGTTGAAACAGGTCGGACATGGGGGACCTCGGCCTTGCGAAAAGGTCAAACGGCTCTGCCGCCGGCCGGGGGGAAGCGGTGCGGGAGATCTCCTAGCACGAAGCGGGGGTTGGCGGCTAGCGGTCGCGGCCTGAGAGGATCAGGGCCACGTGCTCGCCCGCCGACAGGCCGCCCTGCAGCGCCAGCAAGCCGCCAAGGCCAGCGGCGCCGGTCGCGCTGATCGTCACGCCGGTTGCGTCGCGGCTGAACGCGCGCGCGCGCACGATGGTCGGATCGTCGATCACGATCGGCCAGCCTCCGGTCCGCAACATCGCTTCGACCAGCACGCGCCAGTCATACGTCTCGTCGTCCAGAATGCCGTGGGCCACGCTGTGCGGCACTTCCTCCCAGGGCCACATGAAGTCGGAGCGATGGGTGCGCATCCGCTCCAGCACGCGGTCGGTGCAGGAGTTGTCGAAGTGCCTGTGCAGCCACGCTGCCCGCTGCGGTAGCGGGGCCGTCGTGCCCGGCAGCTTCTCGCCACAACCGCACTTGTCGACCTCCGCCTCGATGGCCGCTGCCGCCCTTTCCCAAGCGCGTGCAAGGGGATAGCAGCCGCGGGTTTGCACGGCGTGGATGCGGGGCAGCGCAGGCAGGGCGCCCACCGCAACCGCGTGCTCCAGACCCTGCACAATGGCGCTCATCAGCGCGCCGCCACCCACCTGAACCAGCAGGCGGTCCAGTCGCGCGCCCTGCTCGTGTAGCTGTTCGACCAGCTCGTAGCCCAAGGTCTCGCCACCTTCGACGGTCAGACCGTTCTCGTTGCCCTGACAGCAGAACGGCAGCGCCCCTGCCACCACGGCCTCACGGAAGCGCAGCACGGTGGGGTCGCCCGCCTGACCGGGCTGGCGCGCACACAGCTCGACCGAGGCACCCAGCGTGGCCAGCCGGTCCAGCACGACGGCCTCGGCGTCCGGCGGCACGAACACCTGCAGCGGCCAGTCCGCCGCGCGTGCGACCACTGCCGCTGCCAGGGCCGCGTTGCCACAGCTGGCGATAGCGAGCGGCTTGCGCCCGACGGTATCGCCCAACCGCTCCCGCACCAGCAGCGTCAGCATGATCCCGAACAGATGCCGTGCCTTGTGCGACCCCGACACGCTCGTCGCATCGACCTTGCCGAACAGCCGACCGTCCGGGCCCAGATTCAGCAGGGCCTCGACCTCGCCCAAACGCACCAGCGGGGTGCGCGTGAACGTGGCCTCGTCAACCTGGACGATGCGGGCGTCCAAGTCCTGAACCAGCTGAACGAATTCCGCGTCCGACAGCCCCCGCGCCCGCGCCACCGCGTAGCTGTACAGGCGATGGCGGTAGCGCAGGAACGGCTCGAATGTCCCCGCGTCGGTCCACAAGGAATCGCCAGGGATGGACGGAAGGGTTCGGAACAACAAGTGATCTGCGTCATCGCCTGCGTCGGCTTGGGCACAGCGAAACGGCAGAACGACGTCAGACCCGACCGGCTGTTGGCAGCCGGCGCAGGCGACGCGCACATCGAGGTGGCTCATGGTGCATTTCCCTGTCGGGTGAGGATCAGAGTACGCCTGACTCGGCGTTGAACTCGTTGATCAGGCGGTCCCACTCGGGGACGACCTTGCGCAGGTCGCGCCAGAACTTCTGGTCCCGGCGGGCGATGAACTCGGGCAGCGAGACGCCCTGCTGCTCGACCCAGGTGAAGTAGCCGAGGTTGAAGATGCGCTCACGGTCCTCGCGCGTCAGCTCCTGCAGCCAGTCGACGCCCTGACCCAGCATGTACTGGCCGAACACCTGGCCCGCGTCGACGTCGTCGAAGCGGTTGTGGAAGCGCTGCTCGAGGATCTTCTGCTTCTCGGTCGAGTACATGGCCGAGCCGTCGGTGGCCACCGTGATCAGCGCCTGGTCCGGGCCGAGATCGTAGTACTTGGCGACCTTGATCGCGGCCAGCACGTTGGCGATGCCCGAGAAACCGAACGATGGCAGGGCGGCGAGGATCTCGGCGGGCACGCCGCGGCGCTGGGCCAGGTACTTGCGGCCCACGTCGGTATTGAACAGGTAGAACAGGCTGTCCGACGCGGCATCCGACACGCCGACCGCGAAGTCGGTGTTGAAGACGTTGTGGACGTACGGCACGTGCTTGTCGCCGATGCCCTGGATGTTGTGGGCGCCGAAGCCGTTCTTCAGCAGTGTGGGGCACTCGGCGGCTTCGACGGCGACGATGCGCGCGCCGTAGTCGTCCTTCAAACGGTCACCGGCAGACAGGGTGCCCGCCGAGCCGGTCGCCGATACGTAAGCGAACAACTCGAGGCCGGGGTGGCTGTTGCGCACGTCCTCGTAGATGTGACCCAGCGCCTTGCCGGTGGCGGTGTAATGCACCAGCACGTTACCGAACTCGCAGAACTGATTGAAGATCACGTTCTCAGGCTGCGCGTCCAGTTCGGCACATTTGTCGTAGATCTCCTTGACGTTGCTCTCGCTGCCGAAGGTCTTGATGACGTCTTCGGGCTGCGAAACCCAGCGATCCAGCCAGGCAAAGCGCTCCTTGCTCATCTCTTCGGGCAGGATCGCGACGCCGCGGCAGCCCATGATGCGCGACACGGCCACACCGCCGCGGCAGTAGTTGCCCGTCGACGGCCAGATAGCGAGGTTGTGGGTGGGGTCGAACTGGCCGGTCACCAGCCGGGGCGCCAGACAACCGTACGCCGCAAGGACCTTGTGGGCCTCGATCATCGGAAAGCGCTCGCCCAGGGCGACCAGAATCGGGGCCTTCACGCCGGTCAGCGACGGTGGCAGCACCACGTAACCCGGCACATCGGCAAGGCTTTTGCGATCCGCGCTGTTGTACCAGTGGATGCGGAACAGGTTCAGGGGGTGCGCCGCATCGGGCTCGATCTTGGCCAACTGCTCACGGATGCGGGCGGGAATGGTCGAGGGGTTCTCGAGCTGAGCGAACGTCGGCAGGGCGATGCCCTTGTCGCGGAAACGCTGCACGGTCCGCTTGTGGACGCCCTGGTCGACGATGTGGGATTCGAGTCCAAGCTTTGCCATGAAATGCCTCTAGTGGGGGGTGGCGATTGCCAACGGGGCGCCTGCCTACACGCGGTGGGCGTCTGCGTCAACTCTGCGAGGGGTCACGTTCCAGATCTTCCTTGCGCGGCACCGGCGAGCCGGTGGCCGGGGTCTCGTCGTTTGCACGAACCCGCTTCACACCGTCCACGGGGGTCTTGGCGAACGGGCGCACCATGCGAAGGGTTGGCTCCACCGACGTGGGCGTCGGCGGGGCGGGGGCGCTGTCCGGCAGCTGCAGCGGCTGGCTGCTTGGGCGCGGTGGGGCGATATCGGTGCGGGCAAAGCCCCAGTTCGGTTGCCGCGGCCTCACATCGGGGGACGTGCCTGTCATCGTGTCGCCGAACGCGGACTTGCGGACATCGAAGCCAGGACTGGTGTCGCCGAAACTGGCCTTGTAAGGCTCAGTCTTGCGGCGATGCGAGGCGACGGGAACGTGGACGATGATGCGAGCAAGCAGGACCGAGACGTTGTCTTTGCCCCCGGCCTCCAGCGCCAGTCGAATCAGCTCGTCAGCACCTTCCTGCAACACCTCAGAGCGGTCGCGGAGCACCTCGGCGATCTGCTCGTCGCCCACCATGTCCGTCAGGCCGTCCGTGCATAGCAGGTACAGGTCGCCGGCCCGGTAGGGGATCGACTGCACCTCAGGCTCCACCGTCTCGTGCAGTCCAACTGCGCGCACGATCACGTTCTTGCCTTGGAACGTGCTGATCTGCTCCGCCGTCATCGCGCGCGTTCGCAGGTAGTGGTTCAGCAGGCTGTGGTCGTCGGTGACCTGCTCCAGCTCGCGGTCGCGCATCCGGTAGATGCGACTGTCCCCGACGTGGACGACACCCAGCGCGTCGGTGCCAGCCAGCAGGCTCACGATCGTCGTACCCATGCCCTTGTGGGCCGGGTGGCCCAGCGAATGGACGTAGACCTCGAGGTTGGCCTGACGCACGGCAGCGTCCAGCGTCCGCGCTTCTTCTGTGGGCATGTGGCGCGAGGCGACCGGCCACTCGAAATCGGGGCGATGCCGGTCCAAGGCGACAAAGCGCACCATCGCGTCGGCCGCGATCTGGCTCGCCACTTCACCAGAGGCGTGTCCACCCATGCCGTCGCAGACCAGAAAAAGGCCGGCGTCCGGGGCCAGGCGGAACGTGTCCTCGTTGTTCTTGCGCACGCAGCCGACGTTGGTCGCGCCATGTGCGAGGACCTTGTACATCGCTCGATCTTCCTCGCGGGGGCTCGCCTAGGCGAGCAGGCCCAGGGCCTTCATGTCCTTGCGCAGCTGTTCAGTCGTCGCAGGCAGGGCGGTCAGCAGGGGCAGCCGCGTCACCGGCTCCATCAGCCCCAACAGGTGCATCGCCATCTTGGCGGGCTGCGGATTGGGCTCCGAAAACAGGGTTTTGATAAAGCCGTGCAGGGCCACCTGGCCGCGTCCCGCCTCTGCCGTTCGACCGGCGCGGAACAGGCGGTACAGGGCCGTCGTCAGGGTCGGCGCCGGGTTCGACGCGACTGAGATCGCGCCACGGCCGCCCACCGAGTAGATCGGCACGTTCAGGCCGTCCTCTCCCGACACGACGCCAAAGTCCTCGCGGCCCAAGGCGGCCACCCGCCCCACGATTTCCTGCACCTGATCGAGCGAGCCCGAGGCCTCCTTGACGCCCACGAACCGCGGATCCTTGGCCAGCTCGGCAGCGGTGGCCGGCAGCAGGTTGCAGCCCGTACGGCCCGGGACATTGTAAAGGATGATTGGGGTCTTCACGGCGTCGGCGACCGCGCGGAAGTGCGCCAGCAGGCCCGCCTGGGTCGGCTTGTTGTAGTACGGCGTCACCACCAGCAGGGCATCGACGCCCAGCGACTCGGCCAGGCGCGCATTGGCGATCGTCTTGGCCGTGCTGTTCGAGCCCGCACCCGCGACGACCGGAACGCGACCGTGCGCCAGCTTGACCACGCCGCCGACCACCAGAGCGTACTCCTCGTCCGACAGCGTCACCGCCTCACCCGTGGTGCCGCACGCGACCAAACCCTCGATGCCGCCTGCGATTTGCTGCTCAACCAGACGCGCCAAGGCCGGCAAGTCCAGACTGCGGTCCGCGTCGTCCCGCATCGGGGTGACGAGCGCGGTCATCGTGCCTTCGAGTCGAAAGGTCATGGGGGCAGGCTCCTGAGCGTGGTGACCCGGCTGCATACCGGAGGGGGAGAGAGGACAACAGAGAATCCGTGGATTCGCAAGTCAGCGACCGCGGTTCGTGGGGGCGGCCGGGCTGGGGCGGGCGCGAGCGGCCTCGCGGTCCTCGATACGCTGCAGGCTGGCCATCACGGCATCGCGCACGGTGGCATCCTTTTCGCGGTCCACGTGGTCCATCAGGATCTCTCGCACCCGCAGGTCGTCGATGTCGCCCAGAGCCAACGCGGCGGCCTCGCGCACCAGCGGATTGCGGCTCTCGAGATGCTCGCGCACCACTGGAAGCACCTCGACACCAAACGCGGCAGAGAGGGCGCGCAGGCAGATCCGCTTCTCCGTCACACGCGCATCGCGGGCCCGCAGGATGTCGAGCAGCACGGCGCGGGTCTGCGGGGTCGGGAAGTGCTGCAGCCACGCCATCGCGCGCAACCGGACTGGAGGTTCGGCAGTGGTCGAGGTGGCGAATTCTACAAGGATTGTGTTGACGTCCGGACCGATGCGCTGCAGGTGGCGCGCCTCGACCTTCGGGTGTGGCGCCTGCAGCAGGGCCAGCACTGCGCCGGTCTGCGCCGAGCGCGACGGAGGCGGTTCGATGGACGGGGCTTGGGCGAATGCCGTCCCCAGCCACGCCACGCAACACACCACAACGGCGGGAATCAGAAGCTTGCGGTTCATGGGCTCTTCCTGGGCGGCAGCTTCGGCGCGGGGGGCGCGGCGGGGCGACTGGGGGCGGGGACGATGTGTCCACGTGCGTCGTGATGAACAACCTTGGGGCACGCCGCATTCAGATCGGCGCCCATTTCGCTGATCGGTCCGACGATCACAGCCGTTTCCGGGCCCTGACCCAGATGGTCGCGTGTCGCCGCCAGCACCCGCTCCGGCGTCGCTGCTCGCAGCGTTTCCGGCAGGCGGGTCCAAGCGTCTGGCGGCAGATCATACAGAGGAATCGCCGCGAGTCGATCCGCGACTTCGTCACCCGCCGCAAGGGCAAACGCAAACTGTCCCCCAAGGTACCGCCGGGCTGCCAGCACCTCGTCCGGAGACGCCGCGACTTCGCGCGCCCGACGCACCTCTGCGCGAATCGCTGCCAGCGCCTCTCCCGCAGAGTCTGGCCGCACCGAACCCGTTACTGACCACTCGCCCGCGTGGCGACGTCCTGACCAGCTGCTGTAGATGCCGTACGAGAGGCCGCGTTTCTCCCGCAGTTCCTGAAACAGGCGCGACGAGGCCGATCCGCCCAAAACCTGATTGGCCACGGCGATGTCCACCCGATTCTGCACCTGACGCGGCGGCGCCGGCCACGCGATCACCAGCGCCGCCTGACCCGCGTCGGCCACGTCGACCACATGGCACGCGGCGGCTTCGGCGACTGGGGGCGGTGGTGCAGGGGGCACGGGCACCGTTCGATCGAGCGCCTTGCCGAATGCACGCTGCAGCTGCGCGGCCAGATCCGCGGCGTCGACGTCGCCCACCACGACCAGCGTGCTGCCGCTCAGAGACAGCGCATCCAGTGTCGCCGCGCGGACTTGCGCTGATCCGATGGCCGCCAGTGAGTCTAGCGTCGGACCCGACGAACCGTAGGGGTGCGGCGCACCGGCCGTCGTGACACCGAACACCAGCCGCTGCGCCAGCTTGTCCGCGACGGTGGCCGGGTCGGCCTCGTCATTCTCCAGCGACGCGTGATAACGCTGCTTCAGGCTTGCGAGATCCTTTGCGGCAAGCGTCGGCTCCGTCAGCACTTCGCGCAGCAGCTCCAGATAGGGCGTCAGCTGATGGCTCAGCACCTGCCCGTCGACGACGACCGCGTCGGCCAGCGCCGTCAGCGAGATCGCGCCACCGTGGGCCCCCAGCGTCTCGGCAAACCGGGTCCCGGGGTGGCTGCGCGTACCCTGCAGCGCCAGATCGGCAGCCAGCTCCAGCGTGCCCTCCGGCCATCGCAACTTGCCGTCCTTGCCCGCGAACTCCCGGGTCTTCCCGCCCGGCAACACCCAGCGCACGAACACCGCCGGCGCTTGGTGGCGCGGCACGATCACCAACCGCACCCCGGCCACTTGTTGAACGACGGGCGTGGGAAAGGTCGCGTCAGCGAGGTCGGCCACCGTCGGTCTGGGTGCATCCACGGGCGGAATCCGCGCAGGTACTTGCTCTTGCCGATGTTCGGCGGCGCGTCGTGTGGCCAGATCACGGGCGAGGATCTCGCTCAGGGCGGCCGACGGAGGCGGCGGCGGTGCCATGCGCGGCACGACGGCTCCTTGCGGCGTCGGGAAACCTTGAGGCAGCGCCTGCACTTCCACACCAAGGTCCCAGTCCAGCAGGTCACGCGCGACCCGCTGCACGTCGGCCGCCGACACCGAGCGGTAGCGTCGCAGCACTTGGCCCAACGCATGGGCGTCGCCGGTCGTCAGCTCAAAGGTCGCCAGCAGCTCTGCCCGCCGCCCCACGCCCAACGACGCGAAGACATAGCCGGTCTCGAAGGCCACCTTGGCGCGGTCGAGCTCAGCGGCGGTCGGCCCACGAAGCGCCAGATCCTCGAGTTCCCTGCGAATCCGCTGCCGGACCTCGGCCAGCGCCTTGGGCCTCGCGTCTGCCAGCTCGACGTAGATCTGGAACAGGTCCAAGTCGCGCCGACCATGGGTGGTTGCATAGTAGCGTGTCGCAAGGGGTTTCTCGCGCACCAGCCGCTTCTCCAGTCGACTTGCGTCACTGCCCGCCAGCAGCTCGGCCAGCAGGTCCAGCACCAGCGCGTCGTCGTGCGGATACGCCGGCACCCGCCAGCCCAAGTGCAGGGCGGGGGTCTTGCCCAGCTTCTCCTCATGGACGCTCACGACATGCGTGCGCGTCGGCGCCGACGGCAGGTAGACCGCAGCGGGAGTCAGGTCCTTGGGCAGCGGCGGCCGGTTGACCGTCGCACGATTCGGCAGCAGTCCCAAGGTCTTGCCCAACAGGGACTTCGCCTCGTCGACGG
Source organism: Myxococcota bacterium (assembly GCA_049317445.1). Taxonomy (GTDB): domain Bacteria; phylum Myxococcota_A; class UBA9042; order UBA9042; family UBA9042; genus CAJBNH01. The sequence goes on from JBMOIG010000004.1 coordinate 60,893, forward strand.
TGATGTCGCCCGCCAGCACGCAGATCACGTTGTTGGGCGAGTACCACCGCTCCCAGAAGGCCTGAAACGCCTCGACGGGCGCGCGCTCCAGATCCTGCGGCTCGCCAATGACGGGGTGCCCTTGCGCCCACGACGTGAAGGCCAGGCGCTCCAGCGTCTCCTGCGAGGCGGCGTAGGGCGTGTTCTCGTTGCGCTCCTTGCGCTCCTCCAGCACCGTCGCCCGCTGGTTGTCGACGTTGGCGGGGTCAATCTGCAGGGCGGCGAAGCGGTCGGCCTCGAGCCACAACGCCAGCTCCAGCGCGGGCTTGGGCACCACCTCGTAGTACCAGGTGCGGTCGGTCGAGGTCGAAGCATTCAGGTCGGCGCCGACGGCCTCCAGCGCGGTGAAGTGCTCCATCTTCGCGACCCGTCGCGACCCTTGGAACATCATGTGCTCGAAGAAATGCGCAAGTCCGGACAATCCGGGCGTTTCGTCGCGGGCGCCCACGTCGACCATCAGGCCAAGCGCGACCACGGGTGCCGACCGGTCGGTCTGCACGACGACGCGCATACCGTTGTCCAGCGTGAAGCGGTCGAGGGCCAGCGGCGGGGGCAGTGGCCAGACGGCGGGCGCGGCCGGGGCTGAGATGCCGAGCAGCAGGACGCACAAACCCGCAGCGGCCGAGGCGGTGGTCAAGTGGCGAAGGCCTTGAATCTGCAAGGGTTGCGTCCTCTGGCCGGATGCGGTCGGCGTCGAGGCGGCAGCGTAGGTGGTGAGGCAGGGGAAGTCCAGTCAACCGCCGCGGTCCTGCAGTCCTTCGGGCCGGCAGGCAGGCGCAAGTGGCGGTGCGAGGGCAACGAGATGACTTTCCCGACGACACCAGTGGCTACAGGGCCTTGGGCACCAACACGCCATCGACGACGTGCACGACGCCGTTGCTGGCGGGCACTGAGGCCACGATCTTGGCGCCATCGACCGTGACGACGCCGTCCTTGACCGCGACCGTGACCTTGCTTCCGTCGGCCATCAGCAGCACTTCGCCATCCTTGAACTCGCCAATCTGGCGCACCGGGACCATCGTATGGTGCTTCAGGACCCCTTGCAGGGCCGACTTGCTCTCCGGCTTCAGCAGGCCCTCGACGGTGCCCGCCGGCAGCTTGGCGAAGGCGTCGTTGGTCGGTGCGAAGACGGTGTATGCGCCGCCAGGGCTTGCCAGAACTCCCAGCAGGTCGGCTGCCTTGACCGCAGCCACCAACGTCGTGTGGTCCTTGGAGGCGGCCGCGATACCTGCCACCGTTTTGCCGAAGTCCGGGCGGCTCTCGGGGCCAGGGGCGGGCGCAACCGCGGCAGCCTCCTCAGCTTGCGCCTCGACCTTGGCCGACTCAGTGGCAGTCGCTGCGGGAAGCGGCTCCTGCTTGCCGCACGCCACGACGCCCATCAGTGCCACGACACATCCCATTCGCTTCCAGTTCATCGTCTTGCTTCCCCCGGGGCCCTCTGGTGAGAACCTCTTGTCCCTAGCCCGCTTCGCAAGTGTCGCCCCCCTGGACGGCACGTTCCCTTGGCCACACGTCGGTGGTGCTACGCCACCGCATCTCGCTTCACCACTCGCCGCCCAGCCAGCAGCACCGCGACGGTGCCGACGATCGCCGGCCAGCCCAGACCAAGCCCATACGTCCACTGCGGTCCCAGCTGATTCGCGATCCAGAATCCGACCGGCCCGAGCAGGGACAGGTCAGGATCGACGGCGGCCAGCACCGCCAGCCGGGCAGCCTCTACAGGGTTGAGTGCCGCAAGTCCGAAGACCACCGGAGTCGGCACGCGCCACTGAAGGAGCAGGCCGATCAGCGCAAAGTCGTGCAGCGCCGCCGAAGCCAGCCAAACCAGCAGGGCCAGCACCACGGCGCGCTCAAGCGTTTTCGCCACCGACGAAATCCACAGGCCGACGCCCAGGTACGCCCACAGCAGCGTCACCGAGACCAGCAGCGCGTGCACCGTCATCGGCACCAGCGCCTGGTCCAGCGGGTCCAACAGACTGCCGGCCAGTGCCGCCACCGCGAGCATGGCCACCAGAGGCGCGAGCAGCACGGCCGCCCGGGCCAGCACCAGACCAGCGAACCAGTCGCTTCGTCGCAACGGCGCCACCAACAGCAGCTCCAAGTGCCCGGATGCTCTCGCCTTCGTCACCGCTTGGCAGCTCGCGACAAGCGCAACCAGTGGCACGGCCAGTACTGCGGCGTTGGCCATGTGCAGTACAACGCGGGACAAGCCGGTGAAGCCCAGCACCGACGACTCGCGAAGTCCAAGCCAGATGAACGAACCGAAGACCAGCGCGTAGATTGCTGTCGTGAACTGCAGCCACCGTGACCGCAGCGAGTCCGCCCCTTCCAGACGTGCCACCACCAGAATCCGCCGCCAGCGAGGAAGCATCTACTTCACCCCCAGCCGCTTGTGCACGGCCGCAACGACTTGGGTCCACGAGACTTGTGGTTGGGGGGGGCGAATGGTGAGGGGATTGGCCACCCCCGCGAAACCAAAAGCCATGGGCGTTCCAGGTACGCGGACGTACGCCGCCTGCTCGGCCGGCAGCCAGCCGGTACCTTGCGGGGGCTGATCGAACCGGCGCACCCAGCGCGACCGGGTCTTGCGCGGGTGTTCGGCGTCCCAAGCGACCATACAGCCCAGGTCGTCGAAGAACAGACGGTCCCCCTCAGCGGTCAGCTCTTGCGCTCCATGAAGGCGATCAGAAAGGAGCATCGCGCAGTAATCACACGGCTGCTTGCCCCACACCGGCTGCTCCGGAGTCGGCGCGTCCTGCCGACATCCCTGCAGCATGAATCCGAACAGCATCGTCAACTCGATGATCTTGCGAACCATCCTGAACCTCCCACCATCACGCGTCCGGTGGCGACGCATCACACCAGCGCTCATCGTCAACCACCTGCAGGTCCTCGACCTCAGCACCCAACGTCAACACAAGCGCCGTCACTTCGAGTTTCTCTGCCTGCGTGCACGCCCGTCGCCAAGTTCGCCCGCCCACAGCTTCGAAGCCCCACTGCCGCAATTGCTCATCCGCGCGCAGGGCGTCGGTCTGGACACGTGTTCGGATCTGCACGCGGCTCAGCGCTCGGTCGCCCAGGACGTTGGCCAGACGCGCGTCTCGGACCAACCGACCCTCCTGCAACTCCACCACGCGGTCGACCAACTGCCGGACCTCTTCGCTGCGATGGGAGCACAGCACCAGCACGCTGTCGGCCGGGCGCCGCTCAACCAGGGCGAAGAAGGCCAATCGTGCGGCCTCGTCCAGGTTGGCGGTCGGCTCATCGCACACCAGAATTGGGCTGTCGGACGCAAGGGCCAGCGCCGCCAGCACCTTTTGCTTGGTGCCGCCGGACAGGTCGCGCAGTCGCACGTCCGCAACCTTGGCGTAGTCGATGCCCAGGGTCTCTGCCAACTCGGCCACGCGACGGTCACTGCCTCCGCGAAGGCCGGTGCAGGCCCGGACCAGTTCGCGCACCGGGGCGTCCAGCGGTGGCGCCACCTGGGGGATGTAGGCGACGTCGCGCAGGGCCAGATCCGGCCGCTTCCGCACGTCCACGCCCCCGACAGTCGCGCGCCCTTGCATGTCCAGCAGGCCCAACATCGCGCGCATCAACGTAGTCTTGCCCGATCCATTCGAGCCCACGAAGGCCACCCGCTCACCAGCACGCAACTGCACAGACACGTCGGTCAACGCGTGCACCGCGCCGAACCGCTTGCTGACGTGCTGGATGTCGACCAAAGGGTGCACGTTCCTCCTCCGCGGCGCCGGCGCGCCTGTCACCGATCACCGCATCGTGTGGTGCGTTTGCATTCGTGGGCTGGCGTCGATCAAGAGGCGCTGGGATGTCAGCACAGGCACCGCTTGGGCGATCACGTCCAGGCTGGCGAGGGCGGCCGTGCCCCTCAGCACTTGCAGAGCGGGATGGGCGTCGGTCAGCGCGGCCGACAGTCGGCGGATCTCGTGCGCGACATCTCCCACCCCGTCGCCGTCCAGATCGAAGCCCGCGTAGTCAGACCAGTAGTTACCACTCACATCGACCGTGGTCGCGTCGCCGCCGCCATCGATCTGCGCAACTTCAGCGTTCTGCACCAAGTCGTTGTCGCGCAGGGTTACGCCGTGCGGCTGGGAGTGAAATCGCAGGGCAACTTGATTCAGCGCCAGCACGTTGTCGGCAAGCAGCACCGGGTGCTTGGGGTCGCGCGGACTCGAGTCCAGATAGCTGCCCACGGTGTTTGCCACTAGCCAGTTGCCGGTCACCGTGATGTCGTCGCTGTCCTTGAACCCCAGTCCCACACCTGCTGCACCGCGAGCCCCGGCCAGCACGTTGCCCTCGACGTGCAGCCGCTCGCTGTACATGACGAACACGCCGACCACATTGTCCAGCAGCGCCGACCGCAGCATCCGGGCGTCATGCGCGTACATGAAGTGCGTGCCGTAACGGCTTCCGCGCACCACGTTGCCGTCCATCAGGACGTTGCGTGAGTACCAGACCACCACATCGCGTACGTTCTCGACCAAGCAGTGACGGACGCTGGAACCGTGAGATTCCCAAAGTTTGATGCCGTCGCCCCTGGCCTCGGCCTCGCCCTGGATGCCGCGTACGTGCAGCCGCTCTGCGACGCAGTCGTGACACTCGTTCAGCACAGCGCCGAACAGGACGCCGTCCAGGTCCAGCCTCTCCAACCGATGGCCCTGCCCCTGCGCCTTGATGGCCGAGTCCTCGTGCAAGTGGCTGCCGCCGACGCCCCGCACCGTCAAGTTCGCGATCACGCTGTGGCGACCGCGCAGCTCGACCACCGTGCCTCGGCCACTGCCCTGAAGCACGGTGGCTGCACCGGCACCCCGCAGCTCGACCGTTCGCTCGATCGTCCAGTCGCCGCGCCAAGTTCGCTCTGGCAGCCAGATGCGTGGCGGACCGTCGGAACGAACCAGCCACTCGCGCAGCTGTTCCTCGTCCCGCGGGACGACAAAGCCCTCGGGGCGCTCAGTCCGCACGGGCCCAGCATCCACGTGGCCGTCCCGGAGCAACCCCGAAATGGGCAGGCGCGTCAGGTCCTTGATGGGCCGCACCGCAGACGTCTCGCCCGCGCACGCCGCCAACAGTCCCAGCAGCGACACGGTCAAGAGGGTGGGGCGCAGGGTCATTGTTGTTCCCTGCCGGGCGCCGTCGCGGGCGGTTGGGGCGGCGCGATGACAAAGTGGCTGGGACAGGTGCCACCACAGGTGCTGGTCAGCGGGCAGGTTCGACAGATGCGGTAGCGCCAGAACGTAGCGGCCAGCATCGCGGCCAAGGCGGCCAGGCTTAGCCAGAAGCCCGCCAGCGGCATCGCGTAGGTGCTGAATTGGCCAATTCGGCCCCAACCGAAGAACGCGGGGGTGAACGCCGGGATGTTCAGCGGTGCGTGGCGGTCCAGACTGTGCCCAAAGTGGTAGAGCCAGGCCATGCTGTCGCCCACGAAGCCGACGGGAAGGCCCAAGGCAGGCAGCAGCACGGCCCAGTTCCATCGCTTGCCCAGCACCAATACCGCCACGACCGACGACAAGGCCACGAAACCGAGGGCGTAGACAGCCAGGCGTCGCTCAATCGCTGCCGCCTGGTCCAGACCCTTCATGCCGATGTAGTGATTCAGCATGTTGATTTCGCGGACGTCACGCCCCAGGCCGGTCAGCGAGATGTCGAGCACCAGACCGTTGGGGTACTGCGGCGCGAACAGGTGCAGCTGCCACCAGGGCTGGAAGAAGGCCGCGACCCAGAGGCCGACCGCCAGCCCGCACAGCAGCAGGACGAACCGACGCTGCCACGACAGGTGCGGCCGTGTTGGCGGCGGAGACTCGGGCGTGCGGGGCGATGAGTAGATGCGCGTGGCCATGACGGGTCACCGTGTCTTCAAGAACGCAAGCAAGTGCGGCAACTCGGTATCGACCGCGACGTTCTGGTTCGCCATCGCGACCATGTGGATGCCCAGCAGCAGCTTGGCCTGCGGGTCCTCTTTCACCATGACCTCAGGCTTCAGCATCATCCGCGCCATCCAGCGAACCGACCGGCGCTTGCCGACCCCTTCCAGACCGGGACCGACCAGCTTGACTGCGGTCAGGAGGTGGCAGGCTCTGCAGCCCTTCGTAGCAAACAGCGCTTCGCCCTTCTTGGCGTCACCGTCGGCGACCAGGTCGTCCAGATTGTCCGGCACCACGATGGTGACGGGGCCGTCGGCGGGGTCAGGTGCGTCGCTGCCTGGGGCCTTGCCGCACGCGGTTGTGAGGCTCGCCGCGCACAGCGTCCACACAAGGGTCATGTATCCGATCTTCATGGTGTTCCTGTGCCGACAAGCGCCGACCGGGGGAGACGAAGGCGTGGCTGCAGGGGGAGCCGGGTCCCCCAGGGAACTCCCCCGCAGCCCGCATGTGCTATCTGTTTCCAACCGGGGCAGCGGCCGCACCGGGTCCGCCGGGAGCGGTGGCCGGTACAGCTACCGCCGGCGCAGCGGCAGCTTTGGGCTTGACGAGGAAGTAGCCCGCCATTTCGAGGTGGAGCGCGGAGCAGAACTCCGTGCAGTACATGGGGAACACGCCAGCTGAGTCGGCCACGAACGTGACGTTCTCATGCTTGCCCGGCTCCATGCTCAGGTTGATGTTGTACATGTTCAGCGCGAAGCCGTGAGTCTGGTCCTCGGCCTGTTCCAATGAGGTCAGGTGCAAGTGCACCGTCTCGCCCTCGTCGACCTCGATGCGGTCTGGAGTAAAGTGGCTGCGGATCGCCGTCATGTAGACGTGGACGCCGTCCGCCTTGCGCTCGATGCGCTCCTGACCCGACTCGACCGCCAGGGGATCTTTCTCTCCGGTGTAGATGTTGGTGCCCGGCTTGTAGATCTTGATGGGATGCAGCTTGTCTGCCTTGATCATCTGCGAATAGTGGGGCTCGCCGATGCCAATGGGGGCGTCCACCAGCAGTCGCATCTTGTCGCCGGTCGTGTCGAGCAACTGGAAGTTCTGCGGGTACAGAGGTCCCACGTCGTTGAAGCGGTCGATCGCCATCTTGTTCATGGCCACGACGTACTTGCCATCCGGACTGACCGTGTCGCCCTCGGCTGCCATGATGTGGCCGATGTTGTAGTGGACCGGCAGCTTCTCGACGACCTTCATCGTCTTCAGGTCCCACTTGGCAACAACGGACTCCAGAAACACGCTGGTGTAGGCGAAACCCTTGTCGTCAAACACGGTGTGCAGCGGTCCGAGACCGATCTCGACCTGCCCGTCGATCGCATCCTTGAAGGCGAGAATCGGGATGCCGTACGCGTCCTTGCCCTCGAACTTCTTCTGGTCGATCAACGCCTTGATCTTGGCGAAGTTGAAGATCGTCCCGTGGGTATCCAGCTTGCCGCCGACCACGATCTGCTTGCCGTCCGGCGTCACGTCGCAGCCGTGGGGCGACTTGGGCTCGCCGACCAGCGTCAGCACGCCCTCTGCGGCGGCGACGCTCATGCGCAGGACCTTCACGCCCTCAATGACCTCGTACTTGCCCGCCTTGACCAGTTCCTCGGCCTTGCGCCAGTTCATGATGTGCAGGTAGTCCATGTCGTTCTGCGACGCGCCGGCTTCGATGGGAGGCTGCTTCTCAAGCGTGCCGCCGGTCGCCATCTCGGTGTTGAACGAGTTGACGAATGCCCAGCCGTCCGAACCGATCTTGCCGGCGTCCGCCAGGTCCTGCGTGTACGGAGGCAGTTCGATGGCCCATGAGTTTGCGACGTCGATGCGGCCCTTGGCGCGGTCGAACTTCCAGTACATCGCAAGTCCGCGATACTTCTCCTTGTACTCGCTGATCGGTGCGTACTTGCGGCCGAACGGCACGGGGTACTGGCTCGTTTCGATGATGTAGTTCGTGTTCGGGTCGACGAACGCGCCGCCATGGTCACTGCCGACCAGCGGGTTGGCGACAATCTGCTTGGTGTTGAAGTCTTCGAGGTCGACCACCGCCACGCGACCGTTGGACTTGTCATTCACGAACAGGTACTTGCCGTCGTAGTCACCCTTTGTTTCGCTCAAATTGGGGTGGTGCACGTCGGCCCACGTCAGCTTGTGACCGTTCTGGTTGCCCTGCTCGAGGACCTTGTTCGACTCGCCGCCATAGCCGTAGCCCTGCCAGGGCTCCGGTGTGAAGACGGCGATGACCTTCAGCAGGCGCATCGACGGCACTCCCATCACCAGCACCTGACCGCCGTGACCTCCCGAGGCGAAGATCAGGTAGTCGTCGCGTTTGCCCGTGGGTACGTATGTCTTGAGTGCGCCCTCGACGTCGGCTTCAGTCAGGCCGCGCGCCTTCATCAGTTCCTTCAGCGAGGCCGACGCCCCCAGGCTGTTCGAGGTGGCGGCCGTCCCCTCTGCCGAAGACCCCGGCTTGGGGGGCGGCTGGCAGGCGACAAGGCTGGCCGCGCACGCGAGCCATAAGCCAGCGCAACAAAATCCACGACCCACAAGGCGCTGACTCACAAAGGAAAGTCTTTGGTGTCCGCTGGCAACTGGCCGGACCACGAGCTCGATCACGTTCATGCATCCCCCCTCGACAGCGTCCGGCATGACCCAGCCGCCGTTCCCCTGATGACCGTCGCACGCGGGCGGCCGTCCGCCGTTACGTCACAGGTCGAGTCGAAGGCCGCTGGCGGCCGCGACCCTGCGGTGCCGTTCTGCCTTGGACGGGGTTGGAGTGTAGACGGCTCGAACGAGCTCGTCTACATGATAAACGCTACACGTGTCTTTTGAAAAAACGTCATAAAAACAACAAATACAGGCCAAGCTATGGCAAACGATGGATGTGAGGATCGATAGAAAGCACCTCCGCCGACCCGTGAGTCGGCGGTTCATCTCGGGTGATGCCGGGGTGGCGCGGCCCATGCGGTCTTGCCGCCTGCCAGCGTGGGCCCTACCATGTCGCCCTTCGCTCTCCAGCACCTCGAGCACACAGGATTCAGCCATGGGTTTCATCGGTCAGCACAAGCGCACGCAGGGCAACGGCAACTACCGCATCGGTCAGGTCGGCCAGCAGGCGGTCGTCTACGGTTGGGTGCAGTCGTACCGCGACCACGGCGGCGTCATCTTCATCGACCTGCGCGACCGCACCGGGTTCGTCCAGCTGCGCTTCGAGCCGTCGCATCAGGTGGAAGCCCACAAAATCGCGAACATGGCGCGCACCGAGTGGGTCCTGGCCGCGCGGGGCGAGGTCATCGCACGCGGCGACAACATCAACCCCAAGATCCCCACGGGCGAGGTCGAGATCCTGGTCGACGAGATCGAGATCCTGTCCGAGGCGCTGACGCCGCCGTTCGAGATCAAGGACGGCATCGACACCGGCGAGACCACCCGCCTGAAGTACCGCTACCTGGACCTGCGCCGCCCTGAGCTGAACCGCAACTTCGTCGCCCGGTCCAAGGCCACGCAGATCACGCGCCAATACTTCTGCGGTGAGCACGAGTTTCTGGAGCTCGAGACCCCCATCCTGATGAAGTCGACCCCGGAAGGCGCGCGCGACTATCTGGTGCCCAGCCGCGTGCACCCCGGCAACTTCTATGCGCTGCCGCAGTCGCCCCAGCAGTTCAAGCAGCTGCTGATGGTCTCAGGCATGGACCGCTACATGCAGATCTGCCGTTGCTTCCGCGACGAGGATCTGCGCGCCGACCGCCAGCCCGAGTTCACCCAGATCGATCTGGAGATGAGCTTCGTGTGTGCCGAGGACATCTACGAGATTCTGCAAGGTTACGTGGCTCGCGTGTGGCGCGAGATGCTGGGGGTCGAGCTGCAGCTGCCCCTGCCGCGCCTGACCTACACCGAGGCGATGGACAAGTACGGCTGCGACAAGCCCGACCTGCGCTTCGGACTGCCGCTGACCGACCTGACCGAAATACTGCGCGGTCGCGTCGAGTTCCGCGTGTTTGCCGACGTGCTGGAGCGCGGGGGCATCGTCAAGGCGCTGTACCTGCCGCAGGGCGACGCGTTTACCCGCAAGGACCTGGACCGCACCTTCCCGCAGGAAGCCGCTCCGTTCGGCGCCAAGGGCGTGGCCTGGGCCCGCATCGGCGCCAACGGCGAGTGGTCCGGTCCGGTGGCCAAGGGCCTGACGGACGAGCTGCGTGCGGAAGTGGAAGCCAAGCTGGGCACGGCAGAGGGCGGTCTGATCCTGTTCCTGGCCGACAAGGCCTCGGTGGTCAACGCGTCGCTCGGGCGGCTGCGCCTGGTGGCCGCCGAACGCCTGGGGCTGCTCGACCCGACCAAGTGGGCCTTTGCGTGGGTCACCGACTTCCCGATGTTCGAGCACGACGAGGCCGAGAACCGCTTCGTGGCGATGCACCACCCCTTCACCAGCCCGCGGCTGGACCACCTGGACAAGCTGGACACCGACCCGGGCAGCGTGCTGGCGCAGGCGTACGACCTGGTGGTCAACGGCGTGGAGCTGGGCGGCGGCAGCATCCGCATCCACCGCAGCGACGTGCAGAAGAAGATCTTCTCGCTCATCGGGTTGTCGGACGAGGAGGCGCGCGAGAAGTTCGGCTTCTTCCTCGACGCCCTGAAGTACGGCACGCCCCCGCACGGCGGCATCGCGCTGGGCTTGGACCGGATGATGATGCTGATCACCGGCTCGGACTCGCTGCGCGACGTGATCGCCTTCCCCAAGACGCAGAAGGCGACGTGCCTGATGAGCGAGTCGCCCAACGTGGTCGACGACAAGCAGTGGGCCGAGTTGCATCTGTTGCCTCGGCGGGATTAGGGGCGCTGCACGGGCAGCCGCGAACCCAAGCCATTACCCATTGGAATGAGTGGCCTATTGTGTTCGGCGCGGCTGGACGCTGGCCGTAGCCGGTCATCCTGCTGACACTGCCGTTCAGGTTCGTGTGCGAGCCAGCCTTCAGCCAAACCGAATCCCCCCACCGCTCCCCGCGTCTTGCATCACGTGCTAGGCTTTGCCCGGCTTTCCCCCGGAGGTTCTCGATGCATTCCGCCCGCCTGCTCTTCCTGGCCGCTGTGCTTGCCCTGATGCTGGCCCCCATCGCCGCTCACGCCCAGATCTCTGCGGATGACTTGGGTTTTGGCGTCAAGACCAAGGCCCTGTTCGGCAAGGAGAAGCCCGAGATCATCCTGCAGCCCACCATCCCCCTCGCGTTCACCAAGTTCGACTGCACCCGCGCCGACGGCAAGAAGGTGCTGTTGGGGTCCGGAGCGATTCGCGCGGGTGCTGAGAAACGCATCGTCATTCCTCAGGAAAAAGGCGTGTTCATCTACAAGTGCAACCTGTTCGGCAAGTCCGGGCGCGAGTCGTTCGGCCCCTTCCCCGCCGAATTCGAGGTCAAGGTCGGCCAGCCGCCGCGCATCGACATCAAGCCCGAGGACGTGGACACCGAGAACCACCGCATCACGGTGCGGCTGTCCGAGCCGGCTTGGAAGATCGAGCTCGACATCATCGGCGACAACGGCAGCCCGATTGCGACCGTGGTCAAGGAGTTCCAGAGCGCCCCCCCTGGCACGCCGCTGACGGTCGAGTGGAAGCAGCAGCCCGACGAAGTGATGGCGCGCTTCATGCTGCAAGCGTTCGAGCCCGCCGAGTTCTTCAACGGTCTCGAGTCGGTCACGTTCGTCGACATCCCGCACGACGACGTGGTCTTCGAGACGAACAAGTGGGACATCCTGCCGTCGGAGGAGGGCAAGCTCATCGCTCCGCTGGGCGAGATCATGGGTGAATTGCGCAAGGTGGCCGGCGCGGTGCCGATCGAGCTGTACATCGGCGGTTACACGGACACGGTGGGCCAGCCGGCGGACAACATCGAGCTGTCGAAGAAGCGTGCCAACTCGATCGCCCAGTGGTTCGCGAAGAAGGGCCTGAACGTCCCGATTCACTTCCAGGGGTTCGGCGAGGGCGTGCTGAAGGTCCCGACGCCCGATGGGACCGACGAGATCCGCAACCGCCGTGCCTCGTACGTGCTGTCGACACAGCCGCCACCCGCCAACCGCGGCTTTCCGACCAAGAATTGGATGCGCGCGCGGTAGCTTGCGTGTGGCGACGCCCGCGGGGGTCACGGCAATCGCAGGAAGCCACAGGGCGCAGAGGCGGGCGGACGCGCCCGTGTCGAACTGGCCGGCCTGGTGGGCGAAGGCGACTCGGATGGTGTGAGCCACCGGTCCCTGGCGCCCCTCCCCCCGCTTCCGCGCGCCCCCTCCCCATTGCGTGATCTTTCGGGGCGTTGGGCAATTTCGTTGGCGCAATAGGGATGGGGCTCTCGGTTTGCCGTCGTCAGCACCTGGTTCGGGCCGGAACGTTTGCGACGCCCTCGTTTGCACCGTCAAGGCAAGGACGCCGCACCCCAAAGTGACACGACCGGTTGGGCGAGTTCCCCTCCACATTCCGCCACCGAAAGCACTGAACGCCACAAAAATACTAGGGAATGGGGAGGGGAAGGCGCGGCAGCGCCGGGGAGGGGCGCAGGTCGGCGGTGTGTCTTGCGATAGCCCTGCCGCGGAGTTCCGCCCAACTGCGACGCGCGGTGCCGCGCGACGCCGCCGTGTGCCAGGTGCGGCATCGACGCAAACACACGCAGCAGCGGACCCGTCAGTTGCGGGCGAACCTACAGGAAAGTCAGGGGATTGTGCGCAGGCCTAGTGCTCGGCGGACTCGGCCACGTGCGTCTCGTAGGCGGCGGCGGTCATCAGGCCATCCAGCTCGGCCTTGTCGCTCGGCTGCACGCGGACCATCCAGCCCTTCTGGTACGGCTCGGCGTTCAGCAGGTCGGGCTGCGAGTCCAGCTCGGCATTGGTCTCGACCACTTCGCCGCCGATGGGGGCGTAGAGCTCGGACACGGACTTGGTCGACTCGATCTGGCCGATGGTCTGGCCCGCGCTGACGGTGTCGCCTTCCGCGGGCAGCTCGACGTAGACGATGCCACCCAGCGAGTTCTGGGCGAAGTCGGTGATGCCGATGGTGACGGTGCCGTCGGCCTCGATGCGGGCCCACTCATGGTCACGGGTGTAGAGCAGGTTGGCGGGAATGCTCATGATCCTCTCCTTTCGGGGTATGGGGGAAGCGCCTTGGTGGTGCGTCGGGACCTAGCCCGCGCTGGTGTGGCGCACGAAGGGATAGCTGCAGACCTGGGCCTTGCGGTTGCCGCCGCGCATGCCGATCTCGAAGATGCGGCCGTCGGTGGCGAGCAGGCTGGGAACGTACGCGAGGGCCACGCCCTCCTTCAGGGTCGGTGAGTGGGTGCCGCTGGTGACCTTGCCCACCACCTCGCCGTCGAACAGCACGGGGTAGTCGGCGCGGGGGACGCCGCGGTCGATCATCTTCAGGCCGACCAGCTTCTTGCGGGGACCCTCGAACTTGACCTGCTGCAGGGCCTCGCTGCCCACGAAGGGGCCCTTGGCCAGCTTGACGGCCCAACCCAGGCGGGCTTCCAGCGGATTGGTCTGGTCATCCAGCTCGTGACCGTACAGCGGATAGCCCATCTCGAGCCGCAGCGTGTCGCGGGCACCCAGACCGACGGGCGACAGGCCAAAGGATTCACCGGCTTCCATCAGGGCGTTCCACAGGTCGACGGCGATCTCGGGGGGCGTGTAGAGCTCAAAGCCCGCCTCACCCGTGTAGCCCGTGGTGGCGGCCAGCACGTCGGCGCCGCGGAACGAGTGGACGCGGATGAAGTTGCGGGGCAGGCCGATGGCCTCTCCCGGGGCGACCTTGGCCAGGATCTCTGACGCCTTGGGTCCCTGCAGCGCGATCTGCGCGAAGTCGTCCGACCGATTGCGCAGTCGCTCAGGCTTCAGTGCCATCGCCTGCATGTGCGCGAAATCCTTGTCGACGTTCGAAGCGTTGACGACCAGCAGGAACAGCTCGGGGGCCAGACGATAGACGTACAGGTCGTCGACCGCGTTGCCGTCCGGCTGCAGCAGCAGGGCGTACATCGCGCCGCCGTCGATCAGCTTCGACGCGTCGTTGGTGACGAGGTGGTTGACCTCGTCGACCGCGCCCGGACCCTCGACCAGGATCTCGCCCATGTGGCTGACGTCGAACAGGCCGCAGGTGTTGCGCGTGGCCTCGTGCTCGGCGACCAGCCCGCGGTTGGCGTACTGGACCGGCATTTCCCAACCAGCGAACGGCACCATCTGGCCTCCCGCGGCCACGTGGGCGTCGTAGAGGGGAGTGCGCTTCGGCAGGGCGGTGGAATCGGTGGACATGGGTCCCTCCAGGGGGGCTGGGGGCCTGGCCGGATGGGCCAGATCGGGGGGAGCGGATTCGACAGCGTGCGCCTTGAAGGCGACGTTCGCGGTGTCCTCGTTTCGGGGGGCAAAGTCAAGGCGTCGGGCCGCGGCGGGCGCGGCAGGCGGTCAGCGTGTTGCGCAAGAGCAGGGCGATCGTCATGGGTCCCACGCCGCCTGGGACCGGCGTGATCGCCGAAGCGCGGGTGACCGCGACGTCGAACTCCACATCGCCCGTCAGCTTGCCGTCCGGTCCCCGGTGGATGCCGACATCGATCACCACCGCGCCGGGCTTGATCCAGTCGCCCTTGACTAGGTGCGGCGAGCCCACGGCGGCGACCACCAGGTCTGCCTGCCGCACCAGATCGGCCAGTCCCACCGTGCGGCTATGGCAAACGGTGACCGTGCAGTCCTGCGAAAGCAGCAGCAGTGCCATGGGCTTGCCCACCGTCACCGAACGCCCGACCACCACCGCGTGCTTGCCGGAAAGCGACCAGCCGTGGCGTTGACCGTGGCGCAGCAGCAGCTCCAGCACGGCCGCGGGGGTGCACGCGACCAGCCGCGGCTGCCCCGCCACCAATCGCCCCAAGTTGTCGAAGCCGAAGCCGTCCACGTCCTTTTCCGGCGCCACTCGCTGCAGTACGCGTTGGGCGTCCACGGAGCGTGGCAGGGGCGTCTGCACCAGAATGCCGTCCAGGTCGTCGCGGGCGTTCCAGTCGTCCAGCAGCTGCAGCAGCTCGTCGGTCGAGGTGGTTTCCGGCAGCTCGCGCTCGATCGACGCGATGCCGACTTCTGCACACGCCTTGATCTTGTTGCGGACGTAGATGGCCGACGCGGTGTCCGCACCGACACGGACCACGGCCAAGCCGGGGACGACGCCAGCGCGGCGCAAGACATCGACTTCCGAGGCGATCTCGCTGCGGATCGCGGCAGCGGTCGCCTTGCCGTCGATGACGATCGCGCGGGGGGCATCGGGCATGGGGCACTCCTTCGTCAGGAAAGGGTCGTCCAGCCCCGCAGCGGCAGCACCTGAACCTGCGGTGCCTGTGGGTGGCGGGCCACGTCGGCCAGAAAACCCTCGAGATCGTTGCCGGGAATCTGTCGCGCCGGGGCCTGGATCGGCCGCCAGAACTGGTCCCAGTGGCATGGGATCAGCAGCTTGGGGCGAAGTGCGTCGATCACGCGGTGCACAAACCGCGGCGTGGCATGTCGGCCGATGGTGCAGCACAGGACCACGTCAGCCTGCAGTCCTCGCAGCTCCGCGTCGATCAAGGCGGCACTGCCCACGTGGCACACACTGGTTCCCGACGCTTGCAGGTGCAGGCCGAACACCTCGCCTACGCGATAGGCGGACAGAGGCGCTGGCACGTCGAAAGGCTCTGTGATCCTGCCGGGATAGGGAACGTGACCGAGGGCGAGCGGACTATGCTCGGACCGCACTGCGCGCAGGGTGAAGGGACCGACGTCGAAGGTTTCTCCCCAACCGCGCAGCTCGTGCAACTGGCGCTCGGGTACCCCCTGGCCGCGGCAGATCTGCAGCGTGTCGCGCGAACCATAGACTTGGGCGCCGTGCAGCCGGGCAATGGCGGGCGTGTCGATGGCGTGGTCGTAGTGGCTGTGCCCCACAGCGACGGCGTGCGCGAGGTCCACCTCTGCGAGGATGCGCTGCAGGTCGGGCGACACGCGTCCGGTCGCCAGCTCGGCGGGGCGGTGGCGGCTCAAGTGCGGGTCCATCCAGAAGTGGAACCCTTTGTACTGAAGCCGGAAGCCAGCGGTGCCGAGCCACTGCAGCATGAAGCTCGCAGCGTCGGGGGCGGGCCGATCCTCGCGGTGGAACAGGGCATCGGGGACCCGCGTCGTCAGCCGCGAAAGCATCGACATCTAGCGGACCTGCGAGTATTTGAAGCGCACGTTTGCGGTCAGCGCCACAGCCGGTTCGGTGGGCAGCGTCTGCACCTCGGCGTCCGCGCGGGCCTTCAGCGTGTAGGTCACAGGATGCATCAGCGCGCCCACGGCCTTGCGGGCCAGGAAGTTCAGGTCAGCCAGATCGTCTTCGCGCGACACCTGCTTCTCTGCGGTCAGCCGCACCGCCGCGCGCCCCTCGCCGCGCTTGGCCAGCACCGACACCGTGTACGGCACCTGGTAGTCGATGGCGGAGTCTACCTTCTCGTTCTCACGGGTTTCGGACACTACCTCGCCGACAAACGTCTTGCCCTTGCCGCTGACCACCACGAATCCGAACGGCTTTCCTCCGCGCGAGGCCGGCATGACGATGTAGTCGACGATCATGTAGTTGCCGCCCACCAGCGAGTGCAGCTGCACGGAACGGTCGTAGACCTGATGTGCCGTCGCGGTGGAGGCCTCGTGGACGCAGAAGCCCGTTGCAGTGACGGTGGCGTTGCGGGTGGCGTCCTGCGCCTGAACGGTGACCCGGCCAATCGGGACCAGCAGTGCACGCGAGACGTAGCCGGGGCCGCTGCGGTTCATCAACGCCAGCGAGCCGGCCGAGGTGGTCATGGTCACGCTCGCCTTGGTCGTGCCGAAGTCGAACGTGCCGACCAGTTGGCCGTTCTTGAACTCGAACAGGTGCTTGCCGGCCTTCAGCCCCAAGTGGTCGGCGAACACGGTGTAGTCGTCCTCGTCGAACGTTTCCTTGGCATAGATGGTGCCGTTCGCGGTTTCCTGACGGAACGAGATCGTGAGCTCGCCGTCCTTGAACCCGGCGTTGGCCATGGCAAAGCGGATGAAGGTTTCGAGACCGCCGGACTTGGCGCGGATCGTCAGGCTCTCCACCGCCTGGCCGTTGTCGCGAAAGGCGGCTTTGGACCAGTGGAAAGGCTGAGCCGTGATGGCTGCTTGCGCGGGACGCGCGGCGGCCACCAGCGTGATGGTGGCGCAAAACAGCGCGGCGGCGAGGGGGGCGAAGCGAAGGGGGCGAAGGGCAGCTTGCATGTGCGGGCCTCGGGTGGCAGTGCGGTCGACGACCGGCGGGTTCCACCTGACAGTACGAAAGCGGGACAGGGCGGATTCACTTCTGGTGCGAGATGACCACTTGATCTGCGAGGTGTCGAGTGTAGCCCGAATGACCGGCGCGACAACCCGACGGTTGGCCAAGACATCGCAGCGGGGCGATACTCCCGGTGACCGGCAACGGTCGGAAGAGGTGCGGGATGACGAGGGTCGCAGGCTTGTTGGGCGGTTTGGCGTTGTTGGCGGCGTGTTCGGGCGGGGGGGCCAGCACCCCCAGCGGGGCGGACACAGGAGGCGACACGACCTCACGCTTTGGCGACGTGGTTCTGGACATCCTGGGCGACACGGCGACCACGCCCGACGTGAAGGTCGACGTGCCGCCGGATGCGCTGACACCCGGCGCGTGCGAGCCGATGGTCGTCTGCCGCAAGGATGGGCGCTGTACTGAGGACGGCATGAAGTGCATCGCCGCCAGCGACGAGGACTGTTCGCTGTCCGAGGGCTGCCGCATGTGGGCGCGCTGCAAGGCGAAATCCGGTGCGTGCGTTGTCGGTTCAGCGGAAGACTGCGCGGCCTCGCCCGGGTGCGCCGAGCAGGGACAGTGCGGGTACGACGGCGTCGAGTGTGTGGCCGACGACCCGAAGGAGTGCAAGATGTCCGACGCTTGCTTCGAGTGGGGCCGCTGCACGCTGGACGCGGGCGAATGCAAGGTCATGTCGGACGCCGACTGCGCGCCCTCGACCGCGTGTGACGTCAAGGGCGCGTGCACGGCGGACAACGGTTGGTGCCTGGTGGGCAAGGACGCGGACTGCCAGAAGTCCAAGGGATGCGTATACTTCGGGTTGTGTACCGCCAAGGATCTGGGCTCGCTGAACCCCTCGTGCATCGCAGCGTCCGACGCGGATTGCGCTGGGTCTTCCGACTGCCAACAGGTGAACAAGTGTACGGCCAAGGACGGCGAGTGCGTCGAGACCCCTGCGAACCCTTGAATACGCTGAAATTTGCAGAGTTTTCTGGGCCTAGCGCGTCTGTGGAGCTGGGTAGGGCTGTGGAGTTGGGTAGGGCTGTGGCGCGGGGTAGGGCGGTGGCGTGTCCGAATAGGGACTCGTGTTGCGGTAGTTCACGTCAGGCGCGCGGCGTTTCAACGAACTGAACGATGGCCAGGTGACGGAGATGCCGACCAAAGCCGTGAAGGCGGGCATCTCGATCGTCGAGCTCATCGACCCCGACTCGCGGGCGTTGACCTGAAAGCGACTGTCGGTCAGCAGGTGCAGCGTCTGGTCCTCGTTGCCCGAGTCGTCGTGGGTCGTCAGCGTCAGGTCCTCGCCGCGGTCGGCGCCTTCGCCCAGCAGCGCGTTGAGTTGGATGTAAAGGTGCAGCCAGTCCGCCAGCTCCCGCTCGACGCCAAAGGTGGCGTAGAAGCCGGTGCGCATGTCTGCCGCTTGATAGCGAACGACATCGCCGTTCCGGATCACCATGCCGTCGACCGTGATCGGGTCTGTCAGCACCAGCGATTGGCTCGTCTCGACGCGGGACTCGAGGATCGCAAGCGTCAGGCCGCCCATCCACTGCCAGGTCGGGTCGTCGCCAAAAAGCTCGTGCTTGTACAGCAGGTTCATCTCGATCAGGTCGAGGTTCGGGTCGTCGTCCACCGCCACGGCCACCGACGCACGGGCAAACGGCACATCCAGACCCAGCATCAGCTGCGTCGTGGTTCGCACGCTGTCGATCCGCCCTGAATCGCCCGGCATTTGCACATCGAAGGCGAGGGGCTGACCCGTGTCGGACTCTGTGCCGGCCGTGAGATCGACGCCTGAGAAGTGCCACGTCCCTTGCACCGGCGGCACCAGCATCGACTGCTGCAGACCCAAGGTGCAGCCGGTGAGCCACAGCAGCAGCGGCAGTGCAAGTGTCAGGCGCTGGGGCATGGGATCAGACCTCGTCCAGACTCGAGATCAACCGCGACCGGCCGCCGGCGATGGCGGGGTCGGAGGCGCCTTCCAGCCAGCCGGCACAGTTGGCGTAGTCCCAGATCATGTCGTCGATCACGCCCAGCACCTCGTCTGCAGCGATGGCCGCAGCGGGAGCGCGCCGACACAGCACGACCGCGATCTCATCGTCGTTCAAGGGCATCAGGCCCACCGCGCAGGTCATCAGTCGGGGATTCAGGGCGAACAGCTGCGCGCCGCCCTCCTTCTCCTGCGCTTCCAGCCAGTCGCCGATGACGATCGACACCAACAGCGTGGGCACCGAAGTTTCGTTGTCCGCCGCCTCGACCAGCAACACGACGGTCGCTTCGTGAACAGGGTGCACGAAAGTCAGCGCGGAGGCGTCGTCCCCTGGCTCCTCCGCCACGTCGACACCCGTCAGGGTCTGGGTCAGCGCGGCGCGGATGGCATCGGCGAACTCCGCGCAATCGAAAGGCTGATTCATCTGGCGACCTCGGTTTCGCACGCGCCGGGGGGATCCGCAGCGCCGCCGCCGGGCAGCGTAGAGGCCCAGACCCCCATGTGCAAGGGGAGAACGCCCGCGCGAGTGCCTTGCCCCTTGACCCCCCGCGGCGGCCAAGGAACGATGCGACCGGCCCGTCCGCCGTCGGCGAATGACTGGCGTCGCGGCGCGTTGGGGAAGAAGAGTCGCGCTTGCAGCCGACCACCGACGCTTTCCACCGAGAGGCTCCGAGGTATTCCATGCGTCACCCCCTTATCCACATTGCCCTGATCCTGTCCGGACTTGCACTTGTCGCTTGCGGCACCAGCTCGGTGCAGATGGTGGTCGTGCAGCCCGCGCTGCTGAACGCCCGACCGTACGGCGGCTC
>JBMOIG010000005.1:0-80113 GCA_049317445.1 Myxococcota bacterium
ATGATGTGCGGCACGACGATCAGCATCAGGTTCTTCTTCTCGATGCTCTTGGTCGTCTTGCGGAAGAAGGTGCCCAGCAGCGGCAGGTCGCCCAGGATCGGGATCTTGGCCACGCCGTTGGACTCGCGGTCGGTGATCAGGCCGCCGATGACAACCGGTTGCTGGTCGCGCACGACCACGGTGTTGTTGACCTTGCGCTTCGAGGTTGTCGGCCCGAGGTTGGGGTCGATGCCTTCCACCTCGTCCAACTGCTCTTCGATCTTCAGCTTGATGAAGTCGCTCTCGTTGATCTGCGGGGTGATGCGCAGCGTCAGGTCAACGTCGATGTACTGCACGGTCGAGCCCATGC
The DNA here is from genome assembly GCA_049317445.1 of Myxococcota bacterium. Lineage (GTDB taxonomy): Bacteria > Myxococcota_A > UBA9042 > UBA9042 > UBA9042 > CAJBNH01. Next base: position 350 of record JBMOIG010000005.1, read on the forward strand.
CTCCCAGGCCTGCCAGCCCGGCCAATCCGCCCAGTGCGCTCGACGCCGCACCGCCCAGACTGCCCAGCGCGCCCAGACCACTCATTCCGCCCATGGTCTGCGACCGGTAGGGGACCTTGCGGCCGACGGTGATCTCCGCCTCTTCGTTGTTCAGCGTCAGGATGTGCGGCGTCGACAGCAGGTTGACGTCGGAGTTCTCTTGAATCGCCTGAATCAGGAAGCCGAACGCGGGGATCGACAGCGTGACGCCCGCAACCGCCGACGAGCTGGCGTTGCCCGCAGCGACCGAAAGCAGCGGCCCTTGCAAGCCTGCCGCAAAGCCACCCGAGTTCAGCTGGGTCAGGTTGACGCCGCCCATGCCCAAGCCGCCCAAACCCATCAGGAACGGGACAGTGTCGCCGCCGATGTCGAAGGTGGTGCCGCCCGAACCGGCGATCTGGACGTTGCGGTTCTTCGAGGTCGAGATCTCCATGATCACGGCCTCGAGGTAGACCTGCTTGCGGCGCGCATCCAGCTGGGCGATGACCTTCTGCAGGCTGACGTAGTCCTTCAGCGAGGACTCGATCACCAAGGCGTTCGTGGCCTTGTGCGCGGTGATCTTCACCTCGCCCTCGAACAATGCCGCAGAGGTTCCTGGACCACCCGCTGCTGGCTTGGCGCCGCCCTTGGCACCCTTGCCGCCCGACCGCGACGAGGTGCCAGACGCCAGCGACTGCAGCGTGGACGCCAGATCCTCTGCATCGGCATTTTCGAGGTGGTGGATGTGGATCTGGCCCTCGCCGGGAATCGGCGTGTCCAGCTTGCGGATCAGGGCGTCGATCTTCAGGTAGTTCGAGCGTGTAGTGACGAGGATGATCTGGTTCGACCGCTCGTCGGCGATCGCCTTGGTGATCACGACCTTGCCGCCGCCGGGACCGGCAGCACCGGGAGCACCGGCAGCCCGCGCGCCGCCACCCGTCTCAGAAAACACTGCGGTGATCTTCTCGACCAGCTCGGCCGCATCCATGTGTTGCACTGGGCGAATCCAGATCTTCTCGCTGCCCAGCGGGACGTCCACATCAGCCAACAGCTTGATCATACGACGGATGTTGCTGCCGCTGTCGGTGACGATCACCGTGTTGTTCGGCGGATAGACGAACACGTCGCCGGCCTTGGACTTGAACTTGCTGAGGATCGGCTCGACCTCCTTGGCGTCGAGATGCTCCAAATGGATCAGGCGCGTCACGATGTTGTCGTCTGCCGGCACGCCCGCCTTCGGACCCAGCACTTCGGCACCAGAGGCGCGCGCGTCGCCCACGTCGACGATGTGGTAGAAGTCGCCCTTCTTCACCACCGCCATGCCGTTGACGTTCAGGGACGACAGGAACGCCCGGTAGGCCTCGTACACGCTGACCGGCTGCGGCGACAGGATCGTGATCTTCCCGCCGCGCTTTTGCGTGGCGATCAGGAAGTTGCGGTTCATCCAGCAGGACATCAGCTTGGTGATCGACTCGATCGGCGCTTCCTGGAAGTCGAGCGTGACCCGCGCATTCAGCGGCAGCCGCTTGCACTTCACGTCCTTCTCGAAGTTCGACTTAAAGGTGACCAGATCCTCGATCTTCTGCTCGTCATCGGACTGGGCTGCTGCGGGCGCGGGCGCTTCGTCATTGGCGGCAGCGCGCGAGGCCTTGCCACCGCGGACCGGCTTGGGGACGACGGGCTCCTCAGTGCCCGGCTCTTGGTCCAGCCTGCGACTGGTCTGCGCGGGGTCGTAGGCCGGGTCCAGCGACGAGGACTTGCCGCGCTTCAGCACGCCATCCTTGCCAGAAGTCGCTTTGATCTCGCCGCCTTCGCCCCTCTTCTTGGGCATGCGGCCGGTGCCGCCTTGGACGGGGATCGCCTTTTCGCCTTCCTCGGCTTGGGCACCCGCACTGGCGGGCATCAGCAGCGCAAGGCCGAGCAGAGTGGGCAAGCCGATGGACAGGACCGGATGCCGGAAGGCAGGCCGGCGGTCAGCGGTGCAGAGGGGCAGGGCGGGAGCACTCAAGGGGCATCTCCGGAGCAGGAAAACGCTGTTTCCTGCGGGGGACGGGGGCCACGGGGCCGCTCGCGTCAGCGAATCGTGTAGCGCAGTGTCTTGGCGACACCGCCGCGGTCGATGAGCACGGTCAGACGGGACTTGTTCTTCAGGGCTTCGTACAGGGCCAAGGCCTTGTTCGGGTTGTCGATGCGCTCGCCGTTGACGGCCATCAGCAGGTCGCCATTCTCGAAGCCGATGTTCTTGATCAGGCTGTTGCCGGCCATACCGACCATGCGCACGCCTTCCTGCTTGCCGTTGCGGTAGTTGGGCACCACACGCACTTCGGCGCTGAACTTCGACAGGTCTTTCAGCTTGTCGTTCAGGTTGTTGCGGTCCAGCTGCCAGGCGGTATCGGACACGCGGCGCACGCCCTCGACGTTGGGGCCGGCGGTGGGCGACGGCAGCGGTCGCTGCGGCATGGGCGAGGGTGCGACCGACGCCGTGGGGATGCCGGCCGCGCCGCCCGGGTCCTTGCCGAACAGCGGCGCGATCGTCAGCTTGGCGCCTTCCTGCAACACAATGTAATTGCGACGGATGGCGTACACCGTAGCCTGGCCGCCCAGCAGCTCGACGCCCACGTTGACGATCTTCTGCTCGCCTTTCTCGACTTCCAGGCTGGCGCTGGACCACGTCTCGGGGGAGACGACCATCGTGCCCAGCAGCTTCACCGGCAGCGTTGTCGGCTCGTAGGTCGGGACAAGCGGGCCCTCGTCCGCCGCCTCGGCGCCTTCCTCAGGCGGCGGCTCTTCGGGCAGCGGCTCTTCGATCAGGAAGATCGACCGACCGGCGATGACGGCACCCGACTCGTCCCGCAGCCGACCGTCGCGCAGGCGCTGACTGACGCCGTCGGAGTCGCTCTCGGCCGCCACCATCGGCCGCGCCTCGCTGCGGCCCAGCTTCGTCAGGTACATGCCGACAAACGAGTTCATCGACCCGGCCGTCAGCCAGGCGATGATGCCAAGCCCCAGCAGGTTGATGAGCCAGAAGTGGCGTTTCAGCAGAACTTCCATTCCGGACCGGCTCCTGTCACCCGCGCGATGGCGCTGCGACTGCCTGTGCGGTGACCTTCAGCCGCGGTCGGGCCGAGAGACACCTTCGTTCCTAAAGGAGCAAAGGTCGTGCCAGTTGCCCGGACAAAAGACGTTTGTCGAATTGAGACCTTGCACAACGGGGGACGATACCTCGCGCGACGCGCTGGCACACCGACCGCCGCCATCCGCCTCTCGTCGTGCCAATTTGGCAAACCGTACACGGAATCACGACTTTGCGGCGTACGCCGGGGCCAGCTATGCTCCGTCCGGTCTCTGGACCTCGCTTGCGGGTCCCGACCGGAGGAACCTTGCGCCGTCATGTCCCTTGCCGCAAGTCGGCGTCTGCGCTGGCCGCCATCCTGCTGGCGTGTGCAGGTCTGTCCGGTTGCGGCACGGCCGAGTCCGAGTCTGCCGATGCCGCCGACCTCTCGGTCGCCGACGGTGCAGAGGACGGTGCCGCGAACGACGTGCCACTCGATGCCACCTCCACCGACACGGCTGCCCCTGACCTGCCGGATACCGGCGTCGACGCCACGCTGCCGGATGTCCCCGACGGCTGCATCCCCCAGTGCGAGGGCAAGAAGTGCGGGCCGGACGGCTGCAACGGCATCTGCGGGTACTGCAAGACCGGCCAGCTCTGCATCGACGACGGGGCGAAGTGCAGCGAGTTCTGCAAGCCCCTGTGCGACGGCAAGAAGTGCGGTGACAACGGCTGCGGAGGCGACTGCGGTGCCTGTGGCGACGGGTTGCACTGCGGACTCGACTTCCTTTGTCACGAGAACGACTGCATCAGCGACTGCGGGGCGATGAAGTGCGGGCTGGACACGTGCGGCAAGAGCTGCGGCCTGTGCGCCGAGGGCGACTGGTGCGACGCAGGCACGTGCAAACCCTCTCCGTGCAAGGGTATTCCCGAAAGCGGCAAGTGCGAGGGCGTCGTGCTGTCGATCTGCGTCGGGCAGGGGGCCACGGCGGAGAAGCAACTGGTGGACTGTTCGGCAACACCCGGCAAGATCTGCGGCTTCGACGGGTTGGCCGGCAAGTACGCGTGCATCGACAAGCCCGCCTGTACGCCGGTCTGTCAGGCGACGCGCAACGGCCAGTCGGTCAAGCTCGAGTGCGGCGACAACGGCTGCGAGGGCGTCTGTGGCGTCTGCGCCAACGGCTGGTCGTGCCCCGACGGCCAGTGCATCCCGCAGAAGGGCGCAGCGTGCGGGCCCTTGCCACCGCAGGGTCAGTGCTTGGGCGATGTCTGGATGTTCTGCAATACCGGCAAGATCGCGCTGATCGACTGCCAAGTCGACCTGGGTCAGACCTGTGGCTGGGACAGCAAGGTGGGCAAGTTCACCTGCGTGCCGTGACGGGCTAGTCCTCGTCCTCGTCGGCCGTTTCGCCCCATGCCCGGTTCATGTTCGTCAGCAGCCGTTTGTAATCAAGACCTTGGCGTTCACCAGCCGGGCCGAACATCACCTCGTCCAGCGTCAGTCCGTGGGCGGGAGCGGTCTGCCCGGCGCGGGTGCGGTCGCGGCTGGCCAAGATCGCCGGCATGTCCTCCGGCGCGAGTCGGTGGTGCCCGACGTCGACCAGCGTGCCCGCGAGGATGCGGACCATGTGCATCAGAAACGCGTTGCCCTCGACCGTCACCGTCAGCAGCCGCTCGTCGAAGTGCTCGACCTGGATGCGTCTGAGGTTGCGCACCGTCGACTTGGCCACGCAGGCAATGTCGCGAAACGACGCGTAATCGTGGACGCCGGCCAGCAGCGGCGCCGCGCGCATCATCGCCTCGACATCCAGCGGAGCGCGAACATGCCACGCGGTGCGGCGCCACATCGGGGACAACGACTCGCTTCTGAGGATCCGGTAGACGTACCGCTTGCCAACCGCATCGTGACGGACGTGGAACTCGGGCGGCATGTCCTCCACCGCTTGCACGGCAAGGTCGGGCGGCAGGTGGCGATTCAGCCCCAGCTTGAGGTTGCGCGGTGGCACCTTGACGGCGGTCATCACCAGCACGGGCATTCGGCGCGCGTGGACGCCAGAGTCGGTGCGGCTCGACGAACGCGCGACAATCGTCTCGCCCATCATCCGCAGCCACGCCTTCTCAATCTCGCCGGCGACCGTTCGCAACGGCGGAGCCTGCCTCTGGAATCCGCAGAAATCGGTGCCCTCGAACTCGACCCACAGCAGCACCTGCCGACTGGGGCGGAGCGGGGCGTCCTGGGGGGCGGGAGCTAGGTCAGCCATCGGCGCACAATCGCTTGCGGTGGCAGGGGACGCGACGTTCGTGCTGGGGGCTAGAGGTCGAACGCAAGACCGAACACCAGCACGTCATCCGACAGGTCGATCGACTTGGAGTTGCCAAAGTCGTTCAGGGAGAGCCGTCGCCACTCGCCGAACAAATACGAGTGGTTCACGCCCATCTCGATGTCGAAGCTGCGCGCCGCCGAGGGCTCCAGCGGGTCGAGTTGGAAGCGCAGACCGAGCGACCCGTGCAGACCCGCCACACCGCCTTGACCCACAAAGGTGTCGCCTGCTGCATCCGTATAGCGACTGATGTTGCCCACGCCGTTCTCGATCCACCACACCCCGTAAGCCAGACCCACCTTGCCGTAGGGGATGAGGGGAAAGCCGGTCTTCTTGGAAACCCAGTCGAATCGGTACACCAGGTCCAGGGTCAGCGGGATGATGTTCAGGGTCGTCTTGTCCTCGGTCGCGCCGCCCGAGACCGCCAGACTCTGACCGGTGGCCGACCACCAGCCCGCGCCGACGCCCATGCTGAGATCGCCAAACCCGTGGAAGATGTTCCAGTCGATGCTGGCGCCCCACTCCCAGTCCGACCCGCCCAGCACGTCGGCATACGGCACCGCGCCGGTGGTCTTCGCGAACTCGCGGTCGATGCCCGGCTGGTACGAGCCGAACCGCAGGTCCAGGCTCGAGGTCTGCGGCGACTCGGCGCGCGCTTCGCCTGCGGCCAACATGCCCAACGTGCCGATGGCGCCAAGCGTAAGGATGCCCCGGCTTAGGCGAGCGAACTGCAGCTTCCGGCGCGTGGCAAGGACGACAAGCGGCAGGAACAGCAGCAGCCACGAGAGGTTGCCCGTCCCCGTACGGCCCGAGCTGCAGCCGTAGTAGCCGCCCTGCTCCGTGCCGCCGTTGGCCTTGTAGTACTGCCACAGGTCCTGCACCTCCAGCGGGGCGCCGGACATCACGACGGAGCCGTCGCTCTCGTTGTCGTTCGCGTCAATCGCTGACACCGAGACGTAGTACGTGGTGCCGTTGGTCAGACCGGTGATCTGGTAGCTGGTGGCCGTCAGCACGCTGGACTTGCCCTCGGCCATCCACGCCGTCGCCGCGGTCAAGGGTTGCTTGGACCAGTAGACGCGTGAGGAAAGCGTTGTGGCGGTGTCCACATGCTCCCACGTCGCCTTGAGGTTCTCACTGCCTGAAGACAACCCGGTCAGGGTAGGGGCCTTCGGCGCTTCGAGGTCGACGTCGACGTTCAGCGCGACGCCGGTGACGGTGGTGGTGGCGGTGCCTGTCGAGAGGTCCTTGACGATGAAATAGATTTTGGCTCCGGTCGTGGCGTCGACGTTGCAGGCGGTGTCGCCCAGCACATCGCGCAGGTCGATGTCGACCGTCTGGCCCGAGGCCGTCAGCGGGTTGTCGAAGTCATGGTCGCTCGTGATCACCTTGCACGCCGAGTCGCTGGCCGACTCGGTCATGTCGTTCTCGTCGCAGCTGCGACCGGGCGGGGCGATCTTGATGCCGTACTGCGGCGTCGCCTGCAGCACGTTCTTGTCCAGCCACGACCAGGTGATTCGAATCTTGGGCGAGGCGTGGGCGCGAATCGTCTCGCAATCCGCGATGTTGATCACGTGGGTGACCTTGCCCAGGCCGATCTGGTTGGACGTCAGGCCCAGCCGGTCGTTTGGCGTGAAGTCGCTGCCGGGCTTGCCGACGATCGAGTCGATCTGGATGGTGACCGCCTGCGCCGCCGCCGCCGGGAACAGCGCCGTCGCCGCAAGTCCGCACACGACCGCTGCCCGGATCTGGTTGCCGCTTGCCTTCTTCACCGCGTCCTCCGACCGTCCGCTGCGACCTTGACTCTGGGTCGCCGCAGGACCAACGCCCTTGTTCTGCACGGCCCGTGCCAAAGGCACCACACGCCAACCTCGCGACAGCTTGCGGGTATTCCCGACTGCCCGGCAATTCCGCGTGCCTTTCGGTCACGCCCGACGGCCCGAACAGAGGCTCAACCTTGCCAATTTGGCAGAGCCCTGGTCCGCCGCCCGCCGACTAGGCCTTGGCCGTTCGCCCGGCGCCGCGCACCAGGCCTCGCTCGACCGCCAGCAGCGCGATCTGCACCGCGTTGGTCGCCGCACCCTTGCGCAGGTTGTCGGCCACGACCCAAAACGCCAGTGCATTCAGGTCGGTGGGGTCCTGACGAATGCGTCCCACGAACACATCGTCCTTCTCGGCAGCGTCGATCGGCATCGGGTACTGCCGCTGCTTGGGGTCGTCCACGACGCTGACGCCGGGCATCTTGGCCAGGAGCTCGCGCGCTTGTGCAGGGGTCAGCGGCCGCTCGAATTCGGCCAGCACCGACTCGCTGTGGCCGCCGAACACGGGCACCCGCACGGCGGTAGGCGTCACGCGCAACTCCGGCAACCCCATGATCTTGCGGGACTCATAGACCAGCTTCATCTCTTCGTCGGTGTACCCTTGGGCATCGAAGGTGCCGATGTGCGGAATCACGTTGAAGGCGATGCGGGCGTTGTGGACCTTGACCTCGAAGGGCTTTTGGTTGAACAGCGCAATCGTCTGTGCGCTCAGCTCGTCCATGCCTTTTTGGCCGGCGCCCGACACGCTCTGGTAGGTCGAGACGACGACGCGACGCAGCCCCGCCACCTGATGCAGCGGCTGCAGCGCCATCACCAGCTGCACGGTCGAGCAATTCGGGTTGGCCACGATGCCGTCGTGCCACAGCAGGTCGTCCGGGTTCACCTCCGGCACCACCAGTGGCACCGTGTCGAACATGCGAAACGCGTTGGAGTTGTCGACGCACAAGCAGCCCCGCCGCGCCGCCTCGGGCAGCAGCTCGCGTGAGACGGTCCCACCGGCCGAGGCCAGCACGATGTCCACGCCATCGAACGCTTCCGGCGTGGCGACGCGCACTTTCAGCGGCCGCTTGCCCCACAGGACCTCTTCACCCTCAGAGCGGGTCGAAGCAAGCGCGATGACCTCGGACGCGGGAAATCGTCGCTCGTCCAGCACCGTGAGCATTTCGCGACCCACCGCGCCAGTCGCGCCCAGGACGGCGACCTTGTACTGTTTGATTGTCATGGGTTCTCCGGTCTAGGCGGCCTCGCCCGGTGCAGGGACGCTTGGCGGCGGCGGAATGAACGACACCGCTCGCTGCTGCGGTCCCGTGCGGATCCGGATGATGAGGCTCGTGATGTTGTCGTGGCCGCCCATTTCCTTGGCGCGCCGCGTCAGCTCTTCGCAGGCATCGGCAGCCGTGGGAGCGAGCTGCAGGATGCGGCCGATCTCGCGGTCCCGCACCAAGTCGGTCAAACCGTCGGTGCACAACAGGATCTGGTCGCCGGGCCGTACGGTGGTCGAGGTGATGTCGACTTCGACGGCGTCCTGCAGTCCAAGCGCGCGCACGATGACGTTCTTGTAGGGAAAGTCCTCGATCTCATGCGGTTGCAGCAAATTCAGGCGGATGTACTCGTTCAGCAGCGAGTGGTCCTCGGTCAGCTGCTGCAACTCGCCGTCCCGCATCCGATACACGCGGCTGTCCCCGACATTGGCGACGTAAATCCGCGATCCGGCGAAGGCGACGGCGACAACGGTCGTGCCCATGTCGCGCAGCTGCACGTGTTCCTGGGCCAGCCGAAAGACCGACAGGTTGGCGCTCTCGACGGCTTTGCGCAGGCGCAGCGAGTGGAAGCTGGGGTTGCTCTTGGCGCCCTTGGTGCGTTCGGCAGCCGCCCGCACGCGCTGGGTGATCTCCGGCGACTCGTAGAACGAGCGGATCGCCTCGATCGTGAACGCCGACGCCACCTCACCGCACGCGTGTCCGCCCATGCCGTCGGCAACGACGTACAGGTCGGCATCTTCGAGCAAGAGCAGGGCGTCTTCGTTGCCGTCACGCACAAGCCCGACGTCGGTCAGGCCGTGGGTTTCACGCCAAAACGTCTTGCGCTTCGATCGCTTGCGGGATTTCGGAGCCGCGTTGGCGGCAGGGTCGGGCATAAGGCAGCACGCCGGGGTCAGGGCCAAACGGTCACTCGAGAACGGGTCACTTTCCCGCTCCCACTCCACACCGCTCCAAAACGGATCGACGCATCAGCAACACGTCTGTCCAACCTACCGTGGCAAGGGAACACTGTCAAACTCGCGTGCTACGGGTGAATGCGATCCATCAGGCGCGCGAACGGAATCGTTTCGCGCACATGCGGCAACCCGCAGACCCACGCGACGGTTCGCTCCACACCAAGGCCAAAGCCGGCGTGCGGCACCGAACCGTACTTGCGCAGGTCCAGATACCAATCGAACGCCTCCATCGGCAGCCCGTGCTTGTGGATCGCTGCCACCAGCGTGTCGTAATCGTCTTCGCGCTGCCCGCCGCCGATGATCTCGCCGTAGCCCTCTGGCGCCAGCATGTCGACCGACAGGGTGCGGTCCGGGTCATCCGGACGACGCTTCATGTAGAACGCCTTGACCTCGGCCGGGTAACCGTAGACCAGGGTCGGGCTGTCGTTCTCGCGCGACAGGATCGTCTCGTCGTCGCCACCCAGGTCGTCGCCGTCGGGAATGTCGCTGCCCAGCTCGTGCAGGCGCCGGATGGCGTCCTTGTAGTCGAGTCGGGGGAACGGCTTGTGGACGGCCGCCAGGGCCTCGCGCCGGGGCTTGAGCTGCCGATCCTGCTCGGCCTCACTGCGGATGCTGTCGATGAGGTCGAGCTCCGACCCGCAGTCCGCCAGCACGTCGCGGCAGATCGTGCAGATCAGGTCCTCGGCCAGCTCCATCGTGCCGTCGAGGTCCATGAACGCCGCCTCGGGCTCGACCATCCAGAACTCGGTCAAGTGCCTGCGGGTCTTGGACTTCTCGGCGCGGAACGTGGGGCCGAACGTGTAGACCTTGCCAAACGCCATCGCGTCGGCCTCGTTGTACAACTGCCCGCTTTGGCTCAGGTAAGCCTTGGTCCCGTGGTAGTCGGTCTCGAACAGCGTCGAGGTGCCCTCGCACGCGGCGGGGGTGAAGATCGGCGTGTCGACCAGCAGGAAGCCGCGGCCATCGAAGAAGTCGCGGATCGTTTTGATGATTCGCGCGCGCACCTTGAGGATGGCGCCCTGACGCCGTGACCGCAGCCACAAGTGCCGATGGTCCATCAGGAAAGCGACGCCGTGCTCCTTGGGCGAGATCGGATAGTCAGGCGCAGCGTCGGCGACGACGACCATGCCGTCGCACGCGAGTTCGAAGCCCAGCGGCGACCGCTCGTCACGTCGGACGGTACCGCTGACGATGAGGCTGGTTTCCTGCGTCAGGTGGTCGGCGCGCTGGAAGGTGGCCTCGTCGACGTCGCCCTTGAACATCACCGCCTGGATGATGCCGGAGCCGTCGCGCACCTGCAGGAAGTGCAGCTTGCCCTTGGACCGCCGGCCATACAGCCAGCCGCGGATCTGCACCCGCTGGCCGTCAAACGGGGCGATCTCGGCGACACGGGCCACGGGCAGGTCGGGAAGCGCCATGGGAAGAGTGGGGCTGAGCGACATGATCGCACCTGCACGCAAAGAGTTGAGGGGAGCCGGAAGCAACACCGCCCGGCGCACGCCCGTCCCTAGGGGGGCATGCGCCGGGCGGTGCTGAGGCTCGCTGGTGCCACGGTGACCCTACGTCGAGTCCGGTCTTGGCCGGAGGCGAGGGCGGGCGTGGCACGTAGGAACGGGTCGTCGGGGCCGATGGCATACGCCACTGCGGCACCCTGCACCGGGAGGGGCCTACTTGCCCTTGTCGACGCGGTTCTTCAGCTCGAGGCCGACCTTGAAGAAGGGCATGCGCTTCGGGCCGACGTTGACCGCGTTGCCCGTCTTGGGGTTGCGGCCCGTGTACGACGGGTACTTGCGGACGGTGAAGTTGCCGAAGTTGCGGATCTCGATGCGCTCGCCGCGCTTCATCGCCTCGACCATGAGGTCGAAGATCGAGTTGACAACGATGCTGGCCTTGTCCTTGGTCAGGGTGGCCTTCTGGGCGACGCTTTCGATCAGATCGGACTTGGTCATGATGTGGGTCCTCTTTGCGATAGGGTGTTGATCCGAAGGGTGTCCGGTGCTCGGTCCTCAGTTGGAGAGCATGGCGCTGAGTACACCGTCCCCGGGCGGCCGGTCAAGAGCCAACCCGTAGTGTCTACGCAAAAACATACGCTTTCGCTGCGACGGCCCTGCCCAATCGGCCGTTTTCGCCCACTGGGACGCGACTTTTTGGCCAATCAGCGGATCCCAACGCCGACGCACAGTTAGCCCCGTTGCTGCCCAATACCGTGATCCCTATTGCACTGGGCACTGGCGATAAGCAGGCGAAGGGAGCACGAACGCGCACGGCAACGGCGGTTCCGGTCCACCGTGGCGCGAGAAGTGATGGAGGATCAAGGGACTGGGGGGGGGGCGGGAAGGCCTACTTGCCGCAAACGCCGCCGAGCATCGCGGCAAGGGCGCTCTTGTACTTGGCCGTGACCTTGCCGGTCTGGCTGCCCTTCCAGATGCCGTCCTTCTGGACTGCCGTGGCATCCGCCACCGCTCCGGCGACGTCAACCAGCTCGCCGGACGGCCACAGGATCTTCTTGACCCACCACATGTCGCACTCGACCAGCGGCCGATCGTAGATCGCCGTCAGCGAGCCGTGGATCCAGATCTTCACCGTGGCGAAGGACTTGCCGAAGCCGTAGGAGTCCCAGTAGTGCACGCCGACCGTGTAGGTCACGTCATTTTCCGGTGCCTTGAGGTTCAGGTTCTCGGGACCCCACCCATCGGTGTCGTCGAGGTCGAGACCCGGGTTGTCGTCGATGCCAGCGCTCGACGAACCCCAGTTGGGCGACGGGTTGTACCAGTAGGTGTCGAACAGGCCGTGGAACCACGGGTCGGCCTTGCCATCGGCGTCGACGTCGTACTGGCACGAGCACTTCACCATCTGGCCTTTGTCGTTCTTGCACATCTCAGGAGGTTCCTGACAGATCTTGCCGACTTCGGCGGTCTGGTGCGCGAAGTGCAGGTCGAGGTCCGCCCCTTGTCCCGGACCCGTGTCGGTCTTGTCGGGGTCATCGGGCGTGTCCCACAGCAGCTCGACGTGGATCGCCTGGTCGGGAATCACTGCCAGCGTGAAGTACGCGGGCTGGCACGACTCCAGCCCCGTGTTGTCGGTGACGGTCAGCTTGAACTCGTACTCACCGGCGACGTTGACGGGGAACGAGGTCACGCCCAGCGACTCGGTCTTCACGCCGAACTTGGGGTCCGCGACCGTGGCGTTGGGGTAGAAGGTCAGCCCCTCCGCACCCGCAGGCGACTTCAGGACCTCCCACTTCCAACCCGTCACCTGCTTGCCCGGCATGGCGAAGCTGAGGCTTCCGCGCAGCTGCAGCTCCTGCTGCGGAACGATCTGCTCGCCCTCGTCGGTCTGGATCACGGCGGTGGGGCAGCTGGACGCCGACCCCCAGCACTCGAGCGCCAGCACCTTGTCCGGCTGGATGGTGTTGTCGGCGAACTTCAGGTTGGCCAGGAAGGGCTTGGCCTTGCCATCTGCGCCCTTGTTCTCGCTGCTGGGCTCGCAGGCCACCAGCACGGTCACCGGCTTGTTGATGGCCACCAGGAGGGGGTTGGCCGGGCTGACGGGCTTGCCCTTCAAGGCCGCAATGCCACTGGTGTCGGCGCCGAACACGCCGGCCGCGTCCTCCACGACGTCCAGCCCCGAGACTTCGACGTCACCCGAGCCGCAATTCGACAGCTCGACCGTGCGCTTGGACAGCTCGCCGATGGTGACGAACCCAAAGTTCACCTTGTTCGATGGCTTGACCAGCAGGCAGGGCACGCTCTGGTTGGCGAAGAGGTTGACGGTCTTGGCGTTGCACTCCTCGATGTTCACCACGCCGCCGACGGGCTTGCACGTGCCGCCGCTGTTCGAGTGGACGGTCACCGTCGAGCTGTGCTTTTGCGCGTCCAGCCCCGAGAACTTCACCAGAAGCTTCTGCGAATTCTTGGGCTTCACGACGATCGGCGGCTTGAACTCGTAGCTGGCGCCCCCGGCAAAGGGCTTGTCGTCGATCGTCATCGAGAACGGCTTGGCGTCGTTCAGTGCAAAGTCGATCTGGTGCACCAGCAGGTCAGCATCGCCGGCGTTGAGGATCGTGACCGGGAGCGGGTTTCCCTCGCCCAGCTTGACGGTGCCGAAGTCGACCACCGGGGGCGTGACGTTGATCAGCGAGACGGCCGTCTTGGTCTCGAGTCGAATGCGGAACGACTTGCCCTCCCAGCTCACGTCGCCCTTGGGCGTCAGCGTCAGCTTGGCAAGGCGCGGCGCATCGTCGGCCTGCTTGCGAAAGCGGATGACGACGCGGGCAGAGTTCACCGGGGTGCTTGTCGCGCAGTCGGGGTCGAAGCCCGGCGGCACGATCGAACCGAAATCATGCCCGGCGCAGGGCTCCATCTTGCCGTCGACCGACACCAGGCACTCGAACACGGGCGTATTCGGGTCCGTCGCGCCCACCGGCACGGTGTAGGCCAGCGCGGCAAACTCGAGCTTGAGTTCCTGGGCCGTCGTACCGGCTCCGTTGACGATGATGAACTCAGTGTCGACCGTTTGGCCTGCGGAGAGCGGACCCGAGTCGATGCTGACGATCTCGTTGTCCCCGACAGCCTGATCGCCGCGGCGAACCTGAAAGTCAGCGCTGTTGTCGGTGCCCAGCGGCCCCTTTTGGGCGGCGCACTTGTCGGGCAGCGTCGAGGTCGGGTCTGTTCCCGACCCGCCCGAGCAGCCCAAGACCGCAAGCGACCCGAGCAGCCAGACGGCGGCAAGCGTTGTGGCGCGCGTCATCATCCCCGCCCTCCTGATGTCCGAGAGCGGTCCGTCCGTCTGTGGTGCGGGAAGGATGGCCGGCCGCTCAAGAAAGATGGCTACTTGCCGCACTTCGCCGAGGTGGTGGTCGTGGACGCGGTGAAGCTCTTGTTCTCGTAGCACTTTGTGATGCACCAATCACCCGCGGGCTTCCACATCTTGCCGCCCTTGGGGTTGGTCGCATCCTGCTGGCCGATGCACGCGTCGCCGGACTGCTTGCAGACGGTGAACGGCGGCTGGTCGACGCCCGTCAGCTGGTTGGGCCAGTGGATCTTGGCCACGTACCACATGTCCAGCGGGTCCATCTCGACCTTGTCGATGTTCAGCGCGAGTACGCCCTGCAGGTAGATGCGCACCGAGGCGAGCGACGTGCCGTAGCCGTGGTCGTGCCAGTAGTGGATGCCGACGGAGTACGCGATCGGGTTGTCGGCCGTGCCTTCGGGGTTCTCCAGATTCAGGTTCTCAGGACCGGCACCGTCGGTGTCGTCGAGGTCCAAGCTGGGGTCGTCGTTCGCGCCAGCCAGGGCGGCGCCCCAGTTCGGGTTCGGATTGAACCAGAACGTATCAAAAGGATTCGAGAACCACGGGTCGGGCGTGCCATCGCAGTCGAGGTCGGGGCCAGAGCCCAGCGGGTGCGCGAAGTGCAAGTCCATGTCAGCGCCCGCATTGACGCCCGCATCGGTCTGGTCGGCGTCGGCAGGCGTGTCCCACAACAGCTCGACGTGGATGGCGTTGTTCGGCACCACCAGCACGGTCACGCACGCCGGGGTGCACGACTTGGTGTTGTTCTGGTCCCACACGTCCAGACAGAACTCGTACTCGCCCGCGGCATCCGGGGTAAACGTCGGGTTGACGTAGCCGGCGTTGGGGCCGAACGCCTTGCCCGAGCCCGCAGGCTGCTTGGCGGTCCACTGGTACTTCTTGATGGAGCCGCCGCCCGGCGCGACCGACTGCTCGCCCTTGAGGTGCAGGATGGTCTGGGGCACGACCTCTTCGCCCTCGAGCACCGAGACCTTGGCTTGCGGGCACGTGGTCTTTACGCCGTAGCCCTCGACGGTCAGGGTCTTGGTCGAAAACGCGTTCGACGTGACCTCGACCATGTCGGTGTCGGGCGGTGTGGGGTTGCCATCGGCGTCGACCGGCGTGATGTCCTTGGGGTCGTAGCGCACGGTCACGATCGCGTCGCCCTGCTGCGTCAGGATCAGCGGCTTCTGCACGGTCGGTCCGCTGCCGGCCAGGTCGGCGAACTCCTTGGTCGTCTCGGTGAAGTCGAGCGAGTACTCGTCCGACGTGCCCTTTCCGGTCAGTTTGATCGAGTAGATCTTCAGGTCCTCGCTGCCGCAGCTCTTCACAACGAATTCACGGGTGTCGCTGATGCCGAAGAGCACGCCGCCGAAGTTCATCTTGGGGTACGGTTCGAGCTTGACGCACGGCACCTTGGCGTTGGCGATCAGGTTGACGGCGATGTAGCGATCCGAGTTTGCGTCGGTCGGGTCAAGCTTGGGAGCGGACGGATCGTTGACGATGATGCGGATCACGCCCTGCTTGGCGATGTCGTCGATCGGCGTGAACTTGACGCGGAATTCGCGGTTGCTGCCGGCAGCGAGGACCAACGGGGAAAGGAACTTGGGCTCTGCGGCGGCGGGGTCGAACGAGATGTCCTCGCCGGGCGTGACGATGAGTTTGGCGCTGTCGTCCGCGTTCGGGACCTCGAGCTCAAACGCCGTGCCGCCCTCGAACTCCATCCGGCCGATGATCAGATCGGCGTCGCCCGTGTTGAACAGCTTGAAAGAGGACCACTTCTTGTCGTCCGGCGCGGAGGCCTCGACGTAGGGCCACAACACGTCGGTTGGCGAGGCCGAGGCCTTCGGGGCGCCCTGCTTGGTCTTGAAGCGGATGCGGAAGTCGGTCAGCAGCTCGCGATCGCCCAACAATTTGATGCGAATCGTGGCGTTGCGGTCGACGCTGTCCAAGCGGGTGTAGCGCACGGTGAAGGACTGGCTGCTGTAGCGACCGGCACTCTCGTTCACGTGGGCGCTGGGCACGACCTTCTTCCACTTGCCCTTCATCTCGCTGCACTTGACGGGAGCGGGGTTGTCGCCTTCCAGCGATCCGGCCTCGTAGCACTCGAAGGCGCGAAGCTCCGGGCTCTCCGCAGGCGAGCTCATGTTGTAGTCAAGCGCCAGCGTCGAGATCTGCAGATCGGCTGCGGCAAGCGTCGTGGCGGCATTCGAGATCACGAACTTGTAGTCGCGGTACTCGCCGATCGGAATGCTGCCCACGTCGACGGGGAATTCGTCGGCGTTCGCGACAACGGCGTTGGTCTGTGCAACGCGAACCTCAGCCGTGGCCGTGCAGTCGAGCTTGCTGCCCGCGATGATGCACGTGTAGGTGCCACTGGGCGTCGTCTGCGAGACGCCTCCCTGATTCTCCGAACTGCAGGACAGCAGCGCAGCAGACAGGGCCAGCCACGAAAGGGCGTGCAGGCTCAAACGGGACATGATGACCACTCCTTCAGGCGCGATTTCAGTCACCGGGCGCACCTAGGGCTAGGCGCACGGCGAATGAAGCACTGTAGATTCCTCAGTCCCCTCCGTCAACATCCGCGGCACCTCCGCGAGTCGGCAAGCGCGTCGCCAAGCCCCTACCGCTTCCCCTACGCTTGACTTGGCACACGTATAGCGGAAACATCTTCCCCTCGCTGTTCAGGCCATGCGGTCGGCAGCGGTGACGTCGAGGGCCTTGCCGATCACGGTTTGCCCCTCCTGAGGCTCTTCCCGCGTCAGGCCCCACGGTCTGGTGCCTCCCCCGTTCGTCCTGCCTCATCTGCCAGGAGTTCCATGGTGAATCCGCGCAAACTGTTGTGGTTGCCCTCGGCTTTGCTGGTGGGCGCCTTGGGGCCAGCCTGGATGATCGCCGGTGGACTCGTCTCGTGCGACTCGACCGCCAAGTTCTATCTGCCGGATCGGCAGTTCCAGGACCTTCAGGTGATCTCGGCCTTCCCGGCCCGCATCGACAACGATCGCGTCGTGCGTGTCTGCGGCGTGCCCCTCGATGGCGAGGACGCGCTCGAGCCCAACGGCGTCGAGGTCATGGTCAACCTGATGTCGACCGAGATCAGGTCGAAGAAGTCGTGCGAGTACGACAGCGATCTCTCCATCAAGGAAGGGGAGATGATCGACCTGACGCGGGTCACGACCAACGCGCAGGAACCGACGGTGGCTGCCAGCAACTTCCGTTTGACGCTCGACTGCCCTCCTCAGGCCCACGTGCCCGGTGGCGGCGACAGCTGCGCGAATGCCGAATCGATGACGGCAGCGGCTGTCCGCTACGCCCAGGTCACCAAGCGTTGCGATGCGAACGACGTCGACACCCGCTTGAACGTGGCCGTGGTGGTCGACGACAGTGGCTCGACGTCGGGTCTGGTCGATCGCAACGACCCGTACCTCGAAGAGCCCGACTTCGACATCGAGTACCCGTCGCCGATCACGAAGACCCAGGAGTCGGATCCCTACGACATCCGGTTGATGGCGGCCGGTGAGTTCATCGACAGCCTCACGCTGGGTCACGATCGCACGATCGCGTACTCGTTCGGCGAGAAGAACAACGTGGACGTCGCGTGCTCGGACGGTGCGACCTGCACCGGCGGCGGCAGGAATGGCCTGAACTGCCTGTTCCCGGAGGACTGCCCCGGTGGCGACTGCGACGCCGATGCCAGCGGCGACTCCAACCAGTTCTCGACGTGGCCGATCTCAGGCCCGTACCCGTCCCGCGAGGCAGGCTGCTTCGGCGCACAGGCGAAGAACCGCAAGTACATCTCGTTGGGTCTGGGCTACATGAAGAACAACGGCGGCGGTCGCGCTCCGCTGTGGCAGGCGATGTACAAGGCCTACTCGTTCTTCCAGACCTCTCCCAAAGAGGGTGGCGGCAAGGCTCAGGGTCCCTACGGTGCCCGCGCGATCGTGGTGCTGACCGACGGTCCCGACACCTGCACCTACTCGGACGACTTCAACTACGTCGACCTCACGCCGACCGGCGGTGGCTTGCCGCAGTGCCGCACCAAGTGCACGGAGTCCGAGTACGACTTCCTCAAGCTGCGCAACCTGATGTGGACGGGCGACACCAACGGCGACGGTCAGGCAGAGTACGACCAGCCCCGCAACCAGTGCGCCGACGGCGACAAGCGCGGCGAGGGCTGCACCAACGACGTCCAGTGCCCCGGCAGCTACTGCACCTTGGTGTGGCCGGTGCAGGTGCACATCGTGCAGTTCCAGTCGCCTGCGCACCTCAAGGCCGATGCTCGCTTGCAGGAGATCGCCTGCCGCACCGGTGGCAGCTACCAGTTCCTGAACACAGAGCAGTTCAACAAGGAAAAGGCGGACGAGTACGCGCCGATCAAGCTTGCGATGGCGCGGGTCCGCAACGCGCTGAGTGGCTCGTGGCGCCCGGCGTTCAAGCTTTCTGCTCTGGCTGAGCAGCTGCCCCCCGGCCAGATGACGGCCCTGCAGGGCTCGGTCAAGTTCGAGAGCGGCCGCTTCGAGAGCCTGTCGCGCGTCTACCAGTGCGAGACCTGCAACTGGCGATTCGGCAAGTCGGGATCGGCGGATCAGCGCCTGCTCCTGCGCCGCGCCTGCAAGTCTTCGGAGGACTGCGGCGGCTCGGAGGCCTGCGGCACCAACCACTGCAGTGAAGCGGGCTTGTGCGAGGTCTCGACGGCACCCGACAACATGCCGTGCGGCGACCCGGCGGACGAGGCGAACTTCGTCTCCAAGCGCTGCTGCAACGGGACCTGCCAGCAAGGCACCTGCGACACCGTCTGCAAGAAGTAGGACAGCTGCGGCGGACCGAAATGGTCCCGCAGTGGAGGAACGCATGACCTGGAACCGCATCGCCGCGGCACTCGCGCTCGCAGCCGGCCTTCTGGCCAGCCTGCCCGTCGCTGCCGAGGACCTGGCGCCGATCGACGCCGAGCTCGACAAGTATTGGAACGTCGAGCAGGCCGTCCCCGCGCTGAAGAATCCGCTCTACGAGCGCGCTGGCGGCCTCGAGTTCTCCGTGCACGGGGGCATCGTGCCGAACGACTCGTTCTACGTCCCCAAGCCGGTGGGCGCCCGCTTGGCGTACTTCTTCACCGACACCCTCTCGGCTGAAGTGGGCGGGTCGTATCTGCTGAGTTCGCTCAGCGATCTCGAGGCCTTCCTCGAGTGCGCTGACGTCCGCAACGGCAAGTGCGCCGACCTGACCGTGCGCAAGCCGCCGAAGATGACCATGCTGACGTCTCTGGACATCGCCTACACGCCATTCCACGGCAAGGTCGGCATCTTCACGTCCAAGCTCTCCAGCTTCGACATGGGGTTGTCGTTGGGCGGCGGCCTGATCGGCGTCGACATCGACGAGGGCAACGACGGCGTGCCGGACATCCAGTCGACCTTCAAGCCCGCGGGACACTGGGGCGCCAACTTCCGCTTCTTCGTGACGCGGTGGCTCAACGTCCGCGCCGACTACAAGCAGTTCATCTACTGGCCGGTGGAAGGCTCGCCCTTCCTCGCCCCCGTCGAGTTCACCCTCGGCCTGGCCTTCCTGACGAAGTGATGAGGTCCTCGATGCGAGCGATGAACAAGACGGTCCTCCTCGGGATGCTGGCGCTGGCCGCACTCGTGCTGGTGCCGGCGCCGGCGAGTGCGGAGCCCAAGCGTCCCACCCCTGCGCCTGCCCCGGCAGCCCAGCCGGCCCCCGCGCCGGCTCCGGCAGCCGATGCGGCACCTGCCCCCGCGCCAGCTGCTGCTGCGGCTCCGGCACCTGCTCCGGCTCCCGCGCCTGCCCCTGCCCCTGCGGCGGCTCCGGCGGCCACGCCTGAGGCTGCACCCGCTGCGGCCACTCCCGCCCCTGCAGCGGAAGAACCCGCCCCTGAAGTGGAACCCAAGCCGACGATGATCGAGGACGCCTATGGCTTCTCCGACGACGTTGCACCCGTTGGCAGCCGTCTGGAGTGGGCCGCCCGGCGCGACCTTCGCGTGATCCAGAAGCGCAGCGTGCTGAAGGAAGGCCGTCACGGCTTCACGCTGTTCGGCGGCGTGGTCCCCAACGACGACTTCTTCACCTACATCACGGGCGGTTTGGGCTACAACTACTACTTCTCTGAGGACCTCGCGCTCTCGATCCACGGCGCATACACCTACGACCAGAAGACCTCGCTTGAGTCCAGCCTGTCCAAGCCGCGCGAGACCAACGAAGGCCCCGGTCTGGAAGTGCGCCTGCCTCAGGTGCTGCAGTCCTACGCGTCGGCCGGCATCGACTGGAACTTGCTGCACGGCAAGGTTGGCTTCTTCACGACGAATTTGCTCGAGTTCGACATGGCGCTGTCGTTCGGCGCGGGCGCGGTCATGACGACCATCACGCCCAAGGGCGCGGATCCGTTCACCCAGTTCGACCCCGCGGGCAACGTGGGCGCCGGCCTGCAGTTTTACCTGACGAACTCGTTTGCGCTTCGGCTCGACTACCACCAGTTCTTCTACCCGGCCCTTCGCGGACAGCCGGGCGGTGGCGGTGTGTCGTATCCGATCGCTGCGACGGTAGCCCTGACCTATTTCACCGCGGGGCTCCAGTAGCACCAAACGACCGCACGACCCCGACGGGCCCAAGACCGATGGCCCACGCGGAGGCAAGACCGTGACCAAGTTGAAGCTCACCGATCGGACCCTTCACCGCATCGCCCGACTGTCCCTGGTCGGGATGATTGCGGTCGTGTCCCTTGGAACCGCGGCGCAGGTGCTCGCGCTGTCCGTACAGGAAATCGTCACGCTTTCGAGCCTGGAGATCCCTGACGACCAGATCATCAAGAAGATCCAGAAGGACGGCACCAAGTACACGCTGACGCCGGCTGAGATCCTCGATCTGAAGAAGAAGGGCGTGTCTGACAAGGTCATCCGCTACATGCTGTCGACCAGCAAGGAAGCGGGACCGGCGGCCGGAACTGCGGCTGGCAAGGCCAGGACCGACGACCGGCCCAAGCGCGAGCTGACCGCTGCCGAGCAGGCGGCCGAGGAAGCGCGCCTGAAGGAAGAGTCCCTGCGTCTTGCCGAAGAGCAACGCCGCCGTGAAGACGCCGCCCGTCGCGCGTTCGCGGGCAAGGTGCTGAACAAGGGTCAGGATTTGGCAAACGACGGCAAGTTCGTCGAGGCCATTCAGGTCTTCAACAAGTTCGTCGAGGACGGCGTGGGCGGAGTGCCGTTCGCCCCCGACAGCCAAGAGGCCTACGTCGCCAAGTACGGTATCGCCAACGCGCTTTCGCGCGCCGGTCTGATGCAGAGTGCGGCCAATGCCCTGCTGGACGTCGTGCGCGCCGGTCCCGACAAGATGTTCTTCGTGTCTGCGTTTGAGCAGCTGCGCGAGCTGCGCCGCAAGATCAACTACCGTCCGCCGGAGCTGGAGGACCTGACCCGCTTCTCGGTCGTCAATGCCAAGCCCGAGTTCCAAGACGGCTTCCACTACTTCGTGGGCGAATTCCTCAATGACTTCGGACTGCCGGCCGACGCCAAGCCGTACCTCGAGAAGGTGTCGCCCAAGGCCGAGGACTACGGCCGTGCGCAGTACCTGCTGGGCTTGATCGCCTTCCAGGACGAGACGCTGAGCACGCAAGAGAAGGTCACGCAGGGCTCGACGGCGTTCCAGAAGGCGGTGCTGGCCGGGGAAGAACGCGAAGACGGTCAGCCGATCGTCGACCTCGCCTATCTGGCGCTCGCGCGATTGGCCTACGAGTACGAGCAGTACGACGCGGCGATCTACTACTACAAGAAGATCTCCAAGAACTCCCCGAAGTTGGCGTCGGCCTTCTACGAGGCGGGTTGGACGTACTTCCTCAAGAACGACATCAGCCGCGCGCTCGGCACCTTCCACGCGCTGCACAGCCCGTACTTCTCGCACCACTTCTACCCTGAGCTGTGGATCCTCGAGGCCACCATCTACGTCAACAGCCTGTGCCAGGTGGAGTCGGCGGAGAAGGCGATCCAGATGTTCGAAGAGACCGTGCTGGTGCTGCAGCCCCCGCTGCGCGAATTCCTGAAGCGGAATCGCCGGCCTGAGGACTTCTACGGCGCGCTGCTGGACTCCGTGAACAAGAAGACGCCTAACCCGCTGCCCCGCGTGCTGCAGTCCCCCGTGTTCGAGAACGTCGAGTACTTCAACCTCTACCAGACGATCAAGCAGATCGAGATGGAAGAGGGGGTCGTGCGGCAGAACGTGAAGGCGCTGGGGCCGTTCGGTCAGGACCTGCTGGCGCGTCTGGCGCAGCTGAAGGCGGAGCGAATCTCGGAAGCCGGCGTCGTCATTCAGAAGACGCTGCGTCAGACGCAGAAGGATCTGGAGCTCTATCAGGACAAGCTGGACGAGCTGCGTATCGACTTGCAGGAAGCCCGGCTGAACGAGATCGACGACCAGATCGCCGGCCGCAAGGACGACATTGACCCGGCCGCGGCGCGCCAGGGTGCGATCGCGATTGCTGGTTCGGACTCCATGGTATGGCCCTTCCAGGGCGAGTTCTGGAAGGACGAGATCGGTGCCTACCGTTCGTTCCTGCGCAGCAAGTGCCGCAATACGGCCGAGTAGACCGGGCCCTGAACCCGGAACCCGTTGAAGGGTCGGCCTCCCCGTGGACGCCGGCCGAACCCCGCGCCCCAGGCCATCGAGCCGCGGCGCAGGCGTGTGTCGAGGTGGCAAGATGTTCGAGTTGATCCGCCGTTGCTCGTGGGCCGTCGTTGCTGCGAGCCTTCTGGTGAGCCTTCCCGCTTTGGCCCAGCCGGCTGAAGGGGAACCCGTTACGCCGCCCGCCCCCGGCGCGGCTGCCGACCCGCCCAAGAAGGTGGCGGAAAAGAAGCAGTCGCTGATCGAGGAAGACAAGAAGGTTGAGCCCGCCAAGCCGAAGGTCGCCGACGACTCGCTGAAGAAGGGCGAGTTCAACTACGAGCGTCTCGAGCAGCTGGGCTTCACCAAGGAGCAGCAGCGGTTGCAGGAGGAGAAGTCCAAGCTCCGCCGCAACATGATCAAGACGATGCAGGAGTACATCGATCGCGGCGGTGACCCGGACAAGCTGCCCGACATCTACTTCCGCTTGGCAGAGACTTGGTGGGACGAGACCCACTACCAGTACCTGCTCGACCGCGCTGGCTACGACCGTGTGATGGAGCAGCGCGAGAAGGGCATCGGCGCCTCCGGTCCCGCCCCCGCAGCACCGGTTGAGGACTACTCGCAGTCGATCTCGTACTACGAAAAGGTTCTGCAGCAGTACCCGAACTACAAGCGCATCGACGAAGTACTGTTCCGCTTGGGCAAGGCCGCTCTGCAGCAGGGCAAGGCGCGTGGCGACAAGGTGCTGTCGAACAAGGGCGTGCAGTACCTCAATCAGCTGGTCCAGAAGCACCAGACCTCGACCTACATCGCCCAGACCCACTTGGCGTTGGCCGAGCACTTCTTCGAGGCGAACAACCTGACCCTTGCCAAAATGAACTACGAGCGCATCACCCAGAACTTCAAGGGCGCGCCGATGTTCAACTACGCGATGTACAAGCTGGGTTGGGTCTATTACAACTTGCGCGAATTCCGTCGCACAATCGAGACCTTCCAAGACGTCGTCAAGCAGATCGGCAACGACAAGGCCGCTGGCAAGATCGAGTTCAAGGACCAGGCGCTGCGCGACCTCGTGCAGGCGTTTGCCGAGCTCGACCGCGGCTGGCCCGAGGCCAAGGAGTACTTCAAGTCCGTCGAGGGCGAGAAGAACATGTGGGAGCGCTTGGAGAAGATGGCCGAGATCTATCTGTCGACCGACAAGGACGACAACGCCATCGAGCTCTTCACGCACTTCATCGAGAACAAGCCGGTGGACCCGCGCTGCATCGACTGGCACGAGTCGATCATGGATGTGCGCCGCAAGATCGGCAACTTCCCGGACGAAGAGGCCGCGATTCGCAAGTTCCTGGCCTTCACCGACGACCGCACCAGCCCGTGGGTGGCGTCGAACCGGAACAATGCCGAGGTCATGGACAAGCAGGCCAAGATGGGCGAGGCCAAGCTGCTCTATATGGCCAACCATTTCCACCAGTTGGCGCAGAAGACCGAGGAAGAGTCGAAGTCCCTCGAGGCCGCCAAGCCGCTCTACGCCAAGGCCGCCGCGGACTACAAGGAGTTCGTGCGCCGGTATCCGGACTCGAAGAAGGCGTACATCGTCAACTTCTACTACGCGGAAATCCTTTACGATCAGTTGAAGGACTTCGAAGGCGCCCGCCAGCAATACAAGGAAGTCATCAAGCGTGACCCGGGCGGCGAGTACGTCGAGGACGCGGCCTTGGGCGTCATCTACGCGGTCGAAGAGCTGATGCGGAACACCCACGTTCGCTGGGACAAGCAGAAGCAGAAGTGGGTCGATGACCCGGCCGCGCCTGCGCTGATCCAGTCCACCGACAGCGACTCGGTGAAGATCATCAAGACGGGCAAGAAGGAAGAGCTGACCGACGCCCAGGTCAAGGACGCTCAGGTTCCCAAGGAGCCCGAAGAGCTGCACTCGCTTGAGGCCGACTACGTGATGGCGGCCGACACCTACGTCGATCTGATGGAGAAGCTCAAGGCCGAGCGTGCCGCCAAGGGCAAGACCATGGGCGAGAAGGGCAAGAAGGTCTCCGAGATCATGTACCTGGCGGCCACCGTTTACTACGAGCGCGGTCAGTACTCGCGCGCCGTCGAGCGGTTGGAGCGCACGTACAAGTACAAGGAAGACCACCAGATCGCCGAGATCGCGGTCAAGACGTTGATCGACATCTACGCCCGCCAGAAGGACTGGGTGAAGATCGAGGAGTGGGCGCGGCTGATGCTGGCCCGCAAGACCCGTTTGGTGCTGGACACCAAGGATCTGCGCAAGTACGTCGCGATCTCGGTCGCCGAGCAGGCCTTTGACCTCGCTGAGCGCAAGGACTGGGACGGCGCGCACGCCAAGTACGACACCATCCTTCGCGAATTCCGCAAGGACGAGCCGGAGTTGGCCGCGACCTCGATGTACAACAAGGCGATGCTGTACGAGCTGCAGAAGGAAGACGCCAAGGCCATCCAGACCTACGAGTCGGTGGTGGCGGAGTTCCCGAAGTCGAAGATCGCGCCTGAGGCCATGTTCAATATCGGCATGATCTACGAGTCGCAGACGCAGTTCAAAGAGGCGGCCGAAGCGTTCCTGAACATGACCAAGTTCCGCGACAACGCCGATGCGGCCCAGGCCCTGATCAACGCCGGCCAGATCCTGTCGGCGCTGCAGCAGTACAAGGAAGCGGCCGACGCCTACAGCAAGTTCATCACGGTCGCCAGCAACCTGAAGGGCGACGACACGAACACCAAGCGGCTGAAGGGCCTGATCGCCGACGCGGAGATGGAGCGCGGTCGCGTGTTCGAGAAGCTGGGCGGCGACGGTCTGAAGCAGGCCGCGGCCGTCTATGCCGGCGTCGTGACGAAGTACCCGGCTCGCCCCGACTTGGCGGTCGAGTCGCTGTCGCGTCGTGTCGAGTCGCTGCGTCTGTCGAACGCCATCAAGAACCGCAAGGACGTCATCAAGGCCGCCGACGCCGCCGTTGCCGCGTACGACAAGCCGGATGGCAAGAACGCCAAGTCGGCGCTCTACGTCGCCCAGGCGATGTTCTACAAGGCGGAGTACACCTACGACGACTTCGACTTGGTGACACTTGCCAAGGTCAAGAAGATGTCTGGTCTGCTGCCGGCTCTGCAGGACAAGGCGATCAAGCTGAAGAGTGCCGAGAACGCGTACTTCGCGCTGATCGATGCCGCCAGCGCCGGTGGTGGTCGCGCCTATGCCGCCGCCGCCGCCTTCAAGGTCGGCATGCTGTACTACAACTTCAAGGAAGACCTGTTCAAGGCGCCGATTCCGCCCGAAGTCCGGCAGGCGGGACCCGAGATCGAGGATGCGTATCGCCTCGAGATCGAGAAGGTGGCCGTGCCGATCGAAGAGCAGTCGCTGTCCGCCCTGCGCAACGCCATCAACATGGCCCACAACTTGGGCGTCTACAACAAGTGGTCGAAGGAGGCCGGCGACTACGCGGCCAAGGTCAACCCGAACGAGTACCCGACGGTCGAGAAGGACCCGAACCTGCCCAAGGCGACGACCGCCGTGTCGGCCAACAAGCCGACCGACGCAGCGACCTCGTCGGCGTTCGTGACCCAGGTGCGCCGTGGCAAGTTCACGGTCTCGTTCAAGCCCACGGAAGAGAAGAAGGAACCGACCAAGCCCGGCGCCCCCGCGACGTCGACGACACCGGCCGCGCCGTAGTCCGTCGATTCGCGCGCATCCCCCTTCGTTCGGCTCCATGAGGAAACACGCCATGACCCGCCATCTTCCTTCCCTCCTCCGCCTGTCGGCCGCGCTGCTCGCCGTCGCCGCGTCCTGGACGTTTGGCGCCACCGCACTACATGCCCAGGAGGCTGCCTACCTGCAGGGCATTCCGGCCAAAGCCCAGGACCACCTGCGCGATGGTCTGGCCGCTGCCCTACGCAAGGTGCCCAAGTGCGATCAGGTGCAGCTGCTCGAGAGCGGCGAGTGCTGCCCTCCCGGTGAGATTTCGCTGGGCAGAAGCTGCGCGACGATCGCCCCGCCCACCTGCGCCGCCGTGGCCATTTCGAGCCCCGCGTCCTGCAACATCACGCGCTGCGCCAAGTACACGCGCACCATTGAGAAGCAGGAGCCGGCGATCGGCGACGATGGCAAGCCGATTCCGGACCAGATGGTCACCAAGCAGGTCGATGTGGCCTGCGAGCCGTGGGCCAATGGCGTGCGCGACCTGACGTGCGAGCTCGACACCTACGACTGCAAGAAGGAAGAGCTGACCTCGGGTCCGACCCGTTGGTGCGGCGACTGGGTCAAGCGCGTTCCTGCGCCTCCGCAAGTCGATGCTGCCGGCAAGCCCGTCGTCGATGCGCCCACCGAGCAGATCATCCGCTGCCGTCCCGGAACCAGCGGCTGCGAGTTGGACGTCCGCGAGTGCATGGGCACTGAGCTAATGTCGAACAAGTCCGACGGCGCCGGACCCTGCAAGATCGGCGAGTTCATGGACGCCCAGACCGGCAAGTGCTCGGCCTACAAGTGCCCGACGCACTGCACGACCGCCGACGGCCGCTGCGCCAAGTGCGGCCCCGACTACTTGGGTTCCGTCGATTCGTTCAAGAAGGCTGTCGAGGTCGACAAGCGCTTCTTCGAGGCGTGGTTCAATTTGGGCATGGCCTACGAGCGTTTGGGTCGCGGCAAGGACGCGCTGGCAGCCTACGAGTCGGCGGCCAAGATCGTGCCGAACGACGAGCGCGAGAAGCTGCTGCAGCTGTCCGCCCAGGGCTACATCGCCCGAGCATGGCTTGCCGAAGCACGTCGGAACCATGAAGCCGGCGAGTTCGACAAGGCCAAGGAACTCAGAGAGAAGGCCCGTGCGGCGTGCGAGTCCATCCGCGGCGTGGACCCGGACAACTCGATGGCGAACGTGACGTTGGCGCTCTACTACCTTGAGTCAGGCGAGCTGCAGCTTGCGGAAGACTTTGTGCGTCAGGCGTTGCGCAACAACCGCGAAGACACCATCGCGTTGAACATTCGAGGCCTGATCAACCTGAAGAACGGCCGCAACGAGATCGCTCGCTGGATTTTGGAAGAGAAAGTGCTGGCCATCGACCCGGCCAACCCTGAGGCGCTGGCCAACTTGGGTCTGGCGTATGTGCGCTTGGGCGACCTGCCCAAGGCCGTCGTCGCCTTCGAGCGGGCCGTGCGCTTGAACCCGAACTCGATCTCCGCGCGTCTGAATCTGGGTGCCATCTATCTGGAGTACCTGAACTACCGAGACGCGAACACCCAGTACGAGCAGGCCCTGCGCTTGGAGCCCGACAACTTGGAGGCCCTGACCGGTTTCGCCCTGGCCCTGGAAGGCAAGCGCGAGCCCAAGAAGGCCGCTGAACTGTACGAGCGCGTGCTGGCCAAGGACCCCAGCCGCAAGGCGATCATGATTCGTCTGGCGCTGTTGTATAACAAGACGCCGTTCAACGACGGCGATCGGTCGCTCGCGTACTGGCAGCGCTACCAGAAGGAAGAGAACCTGCCGCCGGCTGATGGCGTGAAGATCGAGCGCGACTCAGTGCGTGCCCAGCTGGCTGCTATGGTCAAGCCGCCCAAGAAGGGGCTGGCCGATTGGAACGCCAAGAAGGCAGAACTCGTGAAGAAGGAAGTGGAACTGACCAAGCTCTACCAGAACGTGCTGGCGATCCAGAGCCGTATCGACGAGATCGTGCAGGGCCGCGAGCTCGAGAAGCAGGCCAAGCAGCCGGGCGCAGCGCCGGTTGAGCCGACGCCTCCTGAGGCAGGGAAGTAGCCTCCGTCGGTCGAAGCGCGCGATTCGTCGTTGCGCGGTTGGGCTGGGCAACGCTAGAGTGAACGCACGACGCCCGCACCGTGGGGCGTGACCGAACCGGGAGACACGCCATGCTTCGCACTATCCGCACCCTGCTGTTCGTCGCCGTTGGCACCACCCTGCTGCTGGGCAGTGCTGGTGTCGTGCTGGCCCAGGCCAAGGACTCCAAGGCGCGGTTCTACGACTTTTCCGATCAGTTGATCGACGGCGAGATCAAGAAGCCGACGGCCCTGTACATGGAGAGCCGCTCGCGAGCCCGGTTCGAGAAGCTGCTCAAGCTGAAGAAGTCCTTCCGTCCCGCCATGATCGAGACGAGCAAGGAGCGGATCCTCAAGTAGGCCGCAAGATTTTTCCCACAGATCCCCGCGCAGACGTTACATTGTCCATGTGGCCGCCGCCCCTCTGCTTTTCGGCGCCACTTGGAGCACACCATGCGTGAGGGTATGCGGTCCCGTTTCATCATCGCCATCGCCATTCTGCTAGCCGCCATGATGGTACTGAGCGTCGTGATCCCGGCGTTCGGACAGACGATGCAGACGTCGGACGACAAGGCTCCGGCCAAGAACTTCTACAAGTTCCCGCCTACGGGCGTGGGCGGCGAAGTGCGGCGCGGCATCGACGCCTGGTTCTCGCGGACGCCGGCGAAGTTCAAGCCACTGCTGACGCTGGACAAGTCTTTCCACGACAAGCTGATCAGCGCGTCGGGAGAACCTGCCCTGCGCTGACGTTTGCTGCGTTCCGATGGTTGCGGCAATACCCCAGCTTTGGCACCATTCACGCCTTCGTGCACCCGACTGCGCCCAATGCGCGGGACCGCCGCGCCCGCTCCCCCCGTTTCGCGTCCCGAG
This sequence comes from Myxococcota bacterium, assembly GCA_049317445.1. Classification (GTDB taxonomy): domain Bacteria; phylum Myxococcota_A; class UBA9042; order UBA9042; family UBA9042; genus CAJBNH01. The sequence continues at coordinate 29,823 of JBMOIG010000005.1, forward strand.
AGGCAACCCCATGGCCCCGATTCGCTCTTCCCTGTGGCTGCTGGCGATCGCAACTGCGCTGGTCGCGGCTTGCTCGACGCCGACCGACCCGAACGGCACCAACAACAACACCGGCGACACCTCTGGCACCGACGATACCGGCGGCACGACGCCCGTCAACTGCACGGCAGGGGGCAGTTTCGGCGTTGAGTGCAAGCCAGCGATCGAGGTGCGCGAGGCGGCGAACGGCTCCAACGTGCCGCCGGGCAAGGTGTTCGTTGTCACCGCTGGCGACATGTCGACCGACGATGAGTACGACTACGTCCTGAAGGTTGGCAACACCGGAAACGCGGGTCTGACGATCACCAAGATCGTGCTGAACTACTCGGCGCCGGTCCCGAACGAACCGGTTGCCGGCTTCCGCTGCCTGGCGCCCGACGGCACGACCGCCTGCAAGGACTACGCGTGGCCCGTCGTGAATCCGACCAAGAACGTGTTGGTCAAGGTCCGCTTCAAGAAGCTGGACGACAAGAACCGCTCGGCCACGCTGGTGATTTCTTCCAACGACGCTTTCAACAAGTCGCAGTATCAGGTCACATTCTCGACGTCATCCGGGCAGCCCAAGGTCAAGGTCCAGCCTGCTGAAGTCGACTTCGGCTTCGTCGCCATCGGAGCCGACAAGATTGCGAGCGCCAAGGTCTACAACACCGGCAACGCAGAGTTGGTCGTGAACGAGATGGACCTGTCGGAGCCCAACTTCGAGAAGGACCTGTTCACCGTCATTCTGGAGGGCAAGGAGTACGCCGCCGGCGCTCTGGTGACGCTTGACCCGCCACTGACCGTTGCTGCGGGTATGTCCACGGAGATCAAGATCAAGTACGTCGGCAAGGACGACAAGCCGCATCCGACGGCGATTGTGCTGCACACCAACGACCCGACGCTGACCGTGGCGTCCGACGGCGGTCCCGGCTTCAAGCGCATCCCCGTCAAGGTGAATTCGACCGGTCCGTGCCTGCTCGTGCTGCCCAAGGTGGTCGTTTTTGGCGCCACCGGCCTTGGCGACTCGCCCAAGCGCCCCGTTCAGCTGAAGAGCTGCGGCGACATCCCGGTCGAGATCTCCAACATCGCGTTTGCCGCTGGCGGCAGCGACGAGTTCGAGATCGACTGGACCAGCATCGGTCAGGCGCCCACCGAGAAGGCTCCGCTTGTCATCCCGGTCAACGGCTCGGCCACGCTGCAGGTCATCTACTCGCCCGCCGACCAAAGCCCGGTCAAGGACGGCGCGCCTGTGCTGGACAAGGCCACCGTCGACATGAAGACGAACACCGCATCGGGCAAGGCGACGGCCCAGCTGGAGGGCTTCGGCTCGGCGACCAAGTGCCCGACCGCCATCATCATCGTGCAGGAAGGCGACACCGTGACGCCGCAGACCTTGCTGCACCTGGACGGCAAGCAGAGCTACAGCACCGGCGGCACCATCTCGAAGTACAAGTGGGAAGTGGAGCAGCCCAAGGGCTCGGTCGGCTTGTTCCTGCCCAACGACTCGGCGTCCGGCGTGCAGTTCACCCCCAACGTCGCCGGCGACTACAAGTTCAAGCTGCACGTGCAGGACCAAAGCGGCGTGCAGAGCTGCTTCCCGGCTGAGAAGATCGTCAAGGTGCTGCCGGACCAAGCGATTCACGTCGAGCTGCTGTGGGACACCCCCGGAGACCTGGACCAGACCAACGAGGGCCCCGGCGCCGGTTCCGACTTGGACCTGCACTTTGCCCATCAGTACGCGGCGGGACAGGACTTCGATCAGGACGGCAAGGCCGACCCGTGGTTCGCCGACACCTACGACTGCTTCTGGTTCAACCGCAATCCCGAGTGGGGCAGCCATGACCCGAACATCGACGACAATCCCAGCTTGGACCGCGACGACACCGACGGTGCGGGCCCCGAGAACCTGAACTTGACCCTGCCCGAGGACGGCAAGATCTACTCGGTCGGCGTGCACTACTACAACCACTTCGGCAAGGGTCCGTCGTTCGCGACCGTGCGCATCTACGTGTACGGCGATCTGGTCTATGAGAAGACGTCGCCCAGCCTGAACAACAAGGACATGTGGTACGTGGCCACCATCGACTGGCCCACCGGCGATGTCGTCAGCAAGAAAGACAAGAGCAACAAACCGTTTATCACGCCCAGCTATCCCCACCCCGAGCTGTAGCGTCCACGGCGGAGCGCCGGTTGCCTGCCAGAAGTTGGGCAGGCCCCATCGGCCGCGGCGAGCTGGGGGGCACGCGGCGGTTTTGCACAAGAGGTCCAAATGCAGCGGATGCGGGGTGCCTGGCTGACGGTCGGGTTGGTGGCGTCGCTGTGGACGGCCGTGAGCTGCTCCAGCGCACCGGAGGGCACCGGCAACGGCGAACCGACCTGCACCGGCAGCTTTTGCTTCGAAGAGGAGCGGATCCTTGAGGTCACGCCCAAGAAGCTCAGCTACGTCGATCTGGCGCCGGGGACCACGCAGGAGCTGACGCTCAAGCTGACCAATCAGGCCAATCTGGCGGCCAAGAAGAATCTGGACATCACCGCGGTCAAATTCGACCCGGCGACCACAGAATTTCAGGTCGTCGAGTTCGCTCCGTCGAGTCTCGAGCCCGGCGCCAGCACCTACTGGGTCGTGCGCTACAAAGCCGAGAAGTCGGGCGGCCGCAAGCTGAACCTCATCATCGTCAACACGTCCTCGGACGCGACCAAGCGCAACCTTGTCGTGCCGGTCGAGGTGGTGTCCGGTGGCACGGGCTTGGTGCTGCAGCCCTCACCGCTGGATTTTGGCGATGTCGCAGCGAACAGCAAGGTCGAAAAGACCTTGTCGATCATCAATGTAGGCTCGCTGCCCCTGCCGATTCTGTCGGTGGAGCTGTCGCCGACCGGTTCGGACGAGTTCGAGTTCGTCGAGACGCCCAAGCTGGACGCGCCCATCCCGGGAGGCGGCTCGCTGCCGATCAAGCTGCGGTACACGCCCAAGAACGGCGACTACGACGAGACGATGGTGCTGGTCGAGGCGTCGGGCGGCAAGAAGACGACCGCGATCGTGAAGGGCAACGAAATTGCTCCGAACATCAAAGTGTTGCCGCCCAAGCTGGACTACGGCGCGGTGCAGGTTGGGGTGCCGGCGACGCTGCAGCTGGGTGTGCTGAATTCGGGCATGGCCAAGCTGGACGTCAGCCTGATCGAGGTCTCTAACCTCAGCACCGTCAAGAACATCCAGGTCAAGCTGGCCGGCGAGTCCGGCGCCGCGGGCGCCTTCGAGGTCACGCCCAAGGCTTCGCAGAAGCTGGAAGTCACGATGACGGTCGAGCAGGTGTTGCCCAACGGCAACACTGCAGTGGCCAGTCTGGTGATCCACTCGAACGACCCAGGCGAACCCACCGTGATCGTGCCGATCTTCGCCAAGACTGACGCGGCCAAGCTGCAAGTCACGCCCAACGACGTGGTCGACTTCGCCATCGTCGGTATGGGCGTGACCAGCAAGCGGACGGTCGAACTGTTCAATGCGGGCTCGGCGCCGCTGGACGTGTCGAAGGTGGAGCTGCTGGCCGACTCGAACGGAGAATTCACTCTGGTTCCGGCGGGTTTTGCTCCTGCCACCGCATCGCCGACGACCGCAACGCTCGACAAGTCGCAGTACGCATCATTCCAGGTGGCGTTCAAGGCGACCGGCGCGGCGAACCAGCAGGCGACGGGCAAGCTGCGCATCACCTCGACCGACCCGGACAAGCCGCAGTGGGACCTGAATCTGATTGCCACGCGGGCACAGGGGACGACCTGCAACGTGCAATTCCAGCCGAACATCGTGAACTTCGGTCTGCTGCCCTACGGCCAGTCCAAGCTGCTGCAGCTGACGTTGAAGAACATCGGCACCGGCTACTGCGCGTTCGACAAGGTCGTGCTGACGGACTGCCCCAGCTCGATGTTCAGCTCTGCGCCCACGTGCAACATGTACGGCTCGAAGATGTTCAAGGCGTACGCCCCCAGCACCAAGCTGTTCAACCTCGGGCCGGGCGAGTCTGGCAAGCTGCAGCTCGAGTTCGTTGCACCTGAGGACCTTGGCGCCTTTGCCGGCAAGCCCAACGAGGCGACGCCGCTGTACGGTCTGATTGTCGCGGACTTCAAGGACGTCGCCAGCGGCACCGTCAAGAGCTATCCGCCCGTCGACTTCACCAAGCCCGATCAGGTCGCCAAGGCCACGCCCAACCTGCACGCCAAGGTCGGCAAGGCAGCGGTCAGCGTGTTGCCGGGCCAAGTCGATTTCGGTGTTGTCACGGTAGGTTGCAAGTCGCCGACGCAGAGCGTGCAGGTCTTCAACACCGGCTCGACCGAAGTCTGGGTGACCAAGGTGCTGTTCGACGGCTGCGGCGTTGAGGTCGAGGGCCCCGGCTGGCCGGCGATCCCCAAGGCCGGATTGCCGATTGCCCAGGGCAACCCCCAGACCTTCCAAGTGAAATACGGCCCGCAGAACGTCGGCAAGGACCAGTGCCAGATGCTGGTCTACACAGGCATGGAAGGCACCTGCGCCGACCAGAACAACGTCGTGACGACCGGATCGTGCAACGTCAGCGCCGACTGCAAGGCCGGCGAGTGGTGCATGGGCCAGCTGTTCACCGTGCCGATCCAGGGCCAAGGCACGCTCGACGACGAGTTCACCGATGTCTACACGCAGGGCACCGGCAAGCTGGTCGACGTGCTGTTCGTGATCGACAACTCCGGGTCCATGGCGGAGGAGCAGGACAACCTGATCCAGAACTTCAAGGACTTCATTCAGATCGCGACCTTGTGGCAGAACGACTACCACATCGGCGTCGTCACCTGCGACATGGACGGGGCCGGCGACTCGGGCAAGCTGCGGGAGTACGGCGGCAATCGCGTCATCACCCCCAAGCTGTCGAGTCCGACGCCGACGCAGACCTTCACCAACATGGCCGACCTGGGCACCGGTGGTTCCGGCACCGAGCAGGGACTTGCCGCGGCCGAAGCTGCGCTGACGCTGCCGCTTGCCTATGACAGCGGCAAGACTTGCAAGACTGACGCGGATTGCACCAAGCCCGCCGTGTGCGTGAAGGGTGCCGACGACGGCCAGCTGATGTGCGGCGGCTACAATCGCACGTTCCTGCGCAAGAATGCGGGCTTGGAAGTCGTCGTCTTGTCGGATGAGGAGGACCAGTCGGGCTCGGATCTGGCCTACTTCGTCAACTTCTTCTATTCGATCAAGGGGTTGGCCAACAAGGGGTTGTTCCATCTCCACGCCATCGTCGGACCGTCGGGCGGCTGCACAAGCGGCAGCGGCGATGCCGTGGCGGGCGACAGGTACTTGACGGTGGCCAACGACACCGGCGGCAAGACGGCGAGCATCTGCGACAGCAATTTCGCCCAAGCGCTCAAAGACATCGGCTCGGTGGCCTTCGGATTGACGCAGCAGTTCTTCCTGACGCGTACGCCCGACCCGCCGACGATTCAGGTCAAGGTCAACGGCGCCGTCTGCACCAAGGGCGCCAACACGTGGAGCTACGACGCCCCCTCGAACAGCGTGACCTTCAACGAGAAGGGCTCCTGCATGCCCGTCAAGGGCGACAAGGTCGAGATCTACTACAAGATGCTGTGCTTCCCGTGAGGCACCCCCAACGGTCCGCCTGCCCCCCATTTCGGGCCGACCGCTTCGACAGGAGGATGACATGAACAGTTGGACGACCCGCGTAGGCATGGCCCTACTCGCAGTGATTGGCGCTGGTCTGGCGGCCGGGTGCGGCAGCAGCCAGGAGCTGTTGAGCGAGCCGCTGATCTACGTGATGGTGGACAGCAAGAAGAACATCGAAGGCACTTGCGCCCAGTTCGCACCGGACGACTCGCGCGGCCAGATGTCGTACGAAAAGACGGTCATCATCCGCAATGCCGGCACGGGTGTGCTCTGCCTGAAGAAGCTGACGTTCACAACGGACAACCCGATGCTGACCATGAAGGTCTCGGGGGCCAAGCCGCTGAACGAGTCGTCCTGCCCCGGTGCCTACGCGGCGCTGGACAAGAACGCGTCGCTGACGCTGAAGGTCAGGTACGCCCCTAGCGCGACCGAAGAGAACGGCGCTGGCGCGTCGCTGGCCATCGAGCACAACGACTACCTGAACAAGGCGCCGGTGGCTGCGTGCTTCACGATCGGTCAGGTTGGCCCGCGGCTGGCGCTGGACGTGCTGAACGACAAGTTCGTCAACGCGCAGTCGTCCAAGCCGCCGGAGCACTGCTATCCGTTCGGCAACACGGGCACCGCGCCCCTGATCTTCAAAGAGGCCTACTTCACCACCGTCAACGCGCAGTACAGCATCATCAGCCAGCCCAACAACGGCGACGAGATCCCGGCGTTCGGCACGCCCGGCAACCTCAAGACCGACCCCGGCAAGCTGAAGGTTTGCGTCCGCTACACCCCGAACTCCACAGAGGGAGACGAGGACGTCAAGCTTGCCATCAAGACCAACGACCCGGCCGCGCAGAACGCGAGCATCACGATTACCGCGACCAATGAACAGGGCTCGTACCAGCTGACCTGCGGCGCTGCCGATGGCCTGGTCTACGACTTCAGGGGCGCGGGCGTGCAGGCGACCGGCAAGTGCAACATCTACAACGTCGGACCGTCCGGCTTTGCGATAACCGGCATCGACATTCTGGCAGTCAAGTCCGCCGACCAGGACGCCGCCATGGGCATGTACGCGTGGCACTTGGAGAAGAGCGGCACCACCGTCTCCAATCCGCCCTACAACGTCTCGAAGACCCTGTCGATCGACATCGTGGTGGACTACAGCAAGCCGGCGGTCGGTCAACCCGTTGCCGCCAACTTGGTCATCCGCTTCAGTCAGGCAGGCGTACCCGGCACGGTGGTCATCCCCATCATCGCGGGCAACTGCGACACGCCTGACCCGGCCATGGGCCCGCAGCCGCAGGTGTGGCTCCAGGCCGACGTGGGCGAGACTTCGCAGGGGGTGGCGGTGCTGGCCAACCAGAGCTGCGCGCCGTTGCGCATCATCAACTCGTGCATCGTGGACGCCAAGTACACGGGCGATGACGCCTGCAATCTGGGCAGCCCCTCGAATCACTTCGCGATGGTCAAGCCCCTGAAGGACTTCGATGTCGACCCGTGGGGCCTGATCGCGCTGCCGTTCACCTTCAAGCCGCAAGACGGCAACATGAATCAGCGCGACGCCGTGCTGCATGTCGTGTACTGCTCGGGCGCGTGGGCGGCGGACAAGTGCTTGGGCGGCGACCCCACACCGGTCAAGCTGAACCTGCAGGGCTCGATTGTAATTGACCTGCTGCAGCCGACGGTTTCGCTGGGATCGACGTCGGACTACGTCGAAGCCAAGGTCGGATTCCCGTTGAAGATCATCGCGTCGTTTGCCAAGGGCACGCATGACGACGGCCAGAACTACATCTGGGCCGTCAAGAAGCGCCCGCTGGCGTCCAAGCTGTGGCTGAACGAGAACGCGCAGTCCAGTGACGGTATCTTGACGGTCGTGCCCGACGTGGTCGGCAGCTACACGTTCCTGGTGATGGCGCAGGCGTTCAACGCCGAAGACCCGGGCGAGTACACGTGGAGCCCGCAGTCCGAAGTGACGGTCGACGTCAAGGTCGACGCTCCGTAGCCACGCTCGTACACTTCGCTTCCTCACACCACTTCCGCCACGCGTCGGGGCCCTGCAGCGCCTTGCCGGTCAGCTGCCGCAAGCCCTGCTCGGCCGCGCGAGCGATGGACGGCACCGGATCCCCGGTCAGGTCGACCAGCGTCGCAGCGTCGGACGCTCTTGGAGCGGCCGCCATCGCTTCGGCGGCGGCGCGTCTGGCTCCGTAGTGCGCGTGGCGGGCAATCAACGGCAGCACCTCGCCACAGTCCGGCGCACCCGGCTTGCGGCAGAGCGACACGCCCCAAGCCAGCGCCGGGCCGCCCATCTGCTGGCTGGACAGCCACTTGAGCCGCTCGACGAACTGCGCGGCCGCCCCGGGCTCGCCAAAGTGGTGCAGCACCCACCAAGCGGACAGCTGCGGCGCCGAGCCCCAGACGGTCGGCACGGCAGACGTGATCTGGTGCAGACGATCGATCTGGTTGCGGGCTTCCAACAGGCCCAGACCAAAGATCGCATGACCGGTGACCTCGGGGTCGCGGTCCGTCAGCGCCTGACGCAGAAAGGGCAGGGCCAGCGGGTCCTTGGACTCGGCGATGATGCGCACGGTGCGCGCACGGTACGGCGCCTGACGCGGCGCGCGCAGAAAGGCGTTCTGCAGGGCGGGCGTCGCGTGCCAGCCAAAGCCGACCAACACCGCTTCGGCAGGGCAACCCGACACATCGTTGCACTTGAAGCGGTCGCGCAGGTTCTCGAGACCGGCGCGCAACGCCTCATCCATCGCTTCGGGGTCGCGGCCCAACGCCTGCTTGCGCAACTCAGCGTCGCGTTGCGGGTTTTGCGCGGCTGCAGGCGCCTGGGCAAGAACGGGGGAAGGCGGAGGCTCGCGCTGGCAGCCGGACTCCCAGGCGGTGACGGCCAGAAGCCAGAGCAGGGTGCGCTCGGCTGCGACCCACGTGCGCGAACTGGGACGGGACATACAACCCCCTTTGGCGACCTAGGCCGCGGCGCGGCATTGCACCCCAGGGACGGGCTACACGCAAGCGAATCGCACACCCGTGTCTCTTCGCGTTCCGCAAGCCGGGCTGCCCGAGCCGGGGCGTGGATCCCGGAATGGTTTCGGGCAATCGCGGGTTGGGGCGAAGCGAGGGCGGTTGCGTGGCCGTTCGGCGGCGACTAAGATCCCGCGCTCTCGCGACGCATCTCACGCTCTCGCTGTCTTCAAGCCCTTCGCGGCAGGTCGCCTGCCACCACCCCTTCGAGGAACCAGATGAAGAAGGAAACTGCCATTATCGCGATCGTCGCCATCGGCGTGCTCGGCTTCGTCGTCGGCCGCATGGCCTCGCGACCCGCCGCTCCGGTTGCCGCAACACCCGAGAGCCTGCCTGCTGCCGCAGCGCCGGCCGCTGCCGCCGTGCCTTCGATCGGGCCGGAGGACGCCAAGGTCACGATCGTCGAGATCAGCGACTTCCAGTGCCCCTTCTGCTCTCGCGCCGCGACGACAGTCGATCAGCTGAAGAAGGACTACGCGGGCAGCCTCCGTCTGGTCTTCGTCAACCAGCCGCTTCCCTTCCACAACCGCGCCAAGCCCGCCGCCATCGCCGCGCTAGCCGCGCACCGGCAGGGCAAGTTCTGGCCGATGTACGATAAGCTGTTTGCCAACCAGACCAGCATGAGCGACGACAACATTGCCAAGTGGGCCGGCGAGATCGGCTTGGACAAGGCAAAGTTCGACGCGGACCTGAAGGACCCGGCCATCGTGGCCCAGATCGAGCGCGACCAGGCCATCGCCAGTGCGCTTGGCGTCAACGGCACCCCCGGCTTCTTCATCAACGGCGTGAACGTCTCGGGCGCCCAGCCGATCGAGAACTTCAAGAAGATCATCGACGAGCAGCTGACCAAGGCCACTGCCGAGATCGCCAAAGGCACCAAGGCTGCCGACCTCAACGAGAAGCTGACCCGCGCGAACAATCCTGAGAAGGGCGCGAACCTGATCGGTTGGATCTTCAAGGGCGAGCCGATCTCCGCCAAGGCAGCCGATGCCGGTGCCGCCCCCGAGAAGGCCGCGCCGCCGCCCGAGGACAAGACCGTTTGGAAGACCGCGCTTCGCGGCGACGAGCCGACCAAGGGTCCGGCCGATGCGCTGGTCACGCTGGTCGAGTACACCGACTTCCAGTGCCCCTTCTGCTCCAAGGCGCGCGGTTCGCTGGCTGAGGTCGAGAAGAACTACGCTGGCAAGGTGCGGTTCGTGTTCAAGAATCAGCCGCTGCCCTTCCACAACAACGCATTCCCGGCGGCCGAAGCCGCGTTGTGCGCCAAGGAGCAGGGCAAGTTCTGGGAGATGGAGGAGCGGTTGTTCACCAATCAGCAGTCGATCGGCACGGCCCAGCTTCCGGAGCACGCCAAGGCCGTCGGTCTGGACCTGGCCAAGTGGCAGGCGTGCGTGGATTCCCGCAAGTTCAAGGCGCATGTCGAGGCCGATCAGGCGGACGCAGCGAAGGTGCAGGCCACGGGAACGCCCGCGTTCTACATCAACGGCCGCAAGCTGAGCGGCGCCCAGCCGTTCGACGCGTTCAAAAAGCTGATCGACGAGGAAATGACCAAGGCTCAGGCGCTTGTGCAGAGCGGCACGGCGGCCAAGGACGTCTTCGCCAAGACCATCGCGGACGGCAAGGTGTTCACGCCGCCGCCGCCGCTGGACCCCAAGGTCAACACGTTCGACTACGCCGGCTCGCCTCACCGGGGTCCGCGCAACGCAGCCGTGAAGATCGTCGAATTCAAGGACTTCCAGTGCCCCTACTGCGCCCGCATCAATCCGGCCATGAAGCAGGTCGAGAAGAACCTGCGTGGCAAGGTCGCCATCGTCTTCAAGCACTTCCCGCTGTCCAGCCAGTGCAATCCCGGCATGGGTCGCGACATGCACCCCGCCGCTTGCACCGCGACCTACTGGTCGATGGCCGCCGAAGAGCAGGGCAAGTTCTGGGAGTTTGAGGACGTCGTCTACAACAACATGCAGACGATGATGCCGCAGGAGGGCGAGCTGCAGGCCCGCCTGGCCGCGGAGACCGAAAACATGAAGAAGTACGCGGCTGAGGCGGGCATGGATGTCGCCAAGGCCGAAGCGTTCGTCAAGGGTGGCAAGTATCAGGCCAAGCTGACCAAGGACCTGGCCGAGGCCCGCGCTGCGGAAGTGGGCGGTACGCCGTCGGTGTACATCAACGGTCGGTCGTACAATGCGGGTCTGACCCCGGACAAGATGACCGAGATCGTGCAGCAGATTCTGGACGGCAAGCTCTAGTCGGTTCCGCGTTGAAGACGCTCGCCTCTGCCGCCGACTGTCCGTAAGGGCTCGGCGGCAGAGGCGTTTTTGCGTCTGGCTTGAGATCGGCATGGGCGCGATTGTGCGGCTATTCGCGGCGTTTGCGGGCTGCGCGGGGCAGGGCAAGCGCCGTCAGCAACAGGGTCGCCAACAGCCAGCCCGTCCGAAGGTCCGCCGAGGGCGTGGCCGTGCAACCGGCAGAGGCCGTTGTGGTGGTCGGGGGCTGCCACTGCGCCGCGGGCACGACCGTGGGGAAGTTGAGCGTCCTCGCGGCGAAGTTTTTCGAAAGTGTCGGCGTCGTCGGCGTCTCTGCCAGCGGGTCCAGACTCGCGGCACACGCGCCGTGGGTCAGGGAGCCGTCCAGTGGCGCACAGACCAGACCGGGTCCGCAGGTGGCGTCCTTGCCGGGCGCGCAGTCCAAGCGGCACGTGGGGGCCTCAGAGGGGCCTGCCGCGCACACGAGGTCGAAGCGGCACACGGCGTCCTTGCCGCAGGTCATGCCGGCCATCGCTCCGCCGCCGCCGTCTCGACAAACGCCGCCCGTCTTGGTGGCGGCGCCGACCCACACGCAGCGCTGGCCGCCGGGACAGTCGAGGTCGTCCCCAAACGGCGCGCAGACTGTTCGGCACATGCCCACGCCATCGACAGGTCCGACGTCGCACGCCATCTTGCTGCCGCACCCGCCTGGCGACGTGCAGGGCGAGCCAGGCTGTGGAGCGCCGTAGGGCAGGCAGAACGACTGGTCGTCGTCGAGTGGCGTGCAGCCAGTTCCGGCCGGGCAATCTGTAGCTACTTCGCAGGGTTGGCTGCAAGCGCGGGTGAAGGGGCCGCCCGGGTGCTCGACGCAAAGGGCCGACGCGCAGTCAAAGGCGCTCTCGCAGGGCCAACCCAAGGCAAGCGGCCCGGCCTGGGTGCAACTGAAGGTGTGCGTCCGGTCGCATGTGTAGGCCTTGGGGCAGTCGGTCGTGTCCGAGCAGGACACGCTGCAGCGTCCCACTGCGGTCAGAGAGGGTACGCAAAGGCCCGAGGCGCAGGTCGATCCGACCATGCACGGCGACCCGATGGGGTCCTTGCCCCAGGTCAGGCAGGTGGCCCCGCCGGAAGGCCAGTCGACGCACTGTCCCTGACCGCCACAGGAGCTGGTGCAAGGCTTCGAGCAGAAAGCGAATTTGCCGCCAGACAAGCAGTAGCGGTTGTCGCCGCACGCCAAGTTGCTGGCGCACGGCTGGCCGAACCCCGACGAAGCGGAGTCGGCCCGGCAGTGGCCGTCGTTCGGCAGGCACGCTTTGCCGGTCGAGTAGCTGCCGCAGCTCGCGCCAATCGGGCATTCGTCATGGGTGGTGCATGGTTGCGCGCAGTGGCGGGCGCCGTCGGGCCACGCGAGGCAGAGTCGGCCATCCGCGCAGTCGGCGTCCGTTTGGCACGCATCGCACCACTTGCCCTCGGCCTTGTCGGCGGTGCCGTACAGGAATCTGGCGGCGCGCAAGTCGTCCGGCGCCAGCTCGCGGCCGGCGGCACCTCGGTGGTGAAAGTACATGGTGGAGAGGCCGTCGCGGCTGTGCCCCAGTCCCAGCACGTGCCCTAGCTGATGCGTCAGCGCCGCCTGCAGGTCAGCGACGGGGCCGCTCACATAGAGCGGATCGGCCGTTACCCACTCGTAATCGCCCGAATTCAGGTGGATTTCGGTTCGCGTCAGCCGTCCAGAGGCATCGCGCACCCGCAGCGTTCTCCCGGTCAGATCGCCCTCGCTCAGGTCGTAGGCGCCGTCGAACGTGACGTAGACGTCGAACAGCGGCGGCTCCAGGACCAGACCGCCGTACTCGAGCTGAATGTCGGCGCCCGGCGCCTCATTCCACGTCTCGAGGGCGAAGCTCAGGATTTGCTGCACCTTGGCTAACGACAGCGCGCTGACACCCCTGGCCTGCAGGTACACCGTGACCGGTGCGCGATCAAAGCGCACGATCTGTCCGTCGGCGGCCCGGTCGACTTCGAACGCAAGCGCAGTCGTCGCCGCAACAGCCACCAAGCCCGCAAGCAGCAGTGGCGCCCGGTGGAAACGGCGGCGGAAGCGGGTGGCAACCGGTAGCGGCGCAGTGTTCATCGCCTTCGAGACTACCCCGGCACCCCATGCCTGTCGATCCGCGAGTGCCGCAAGGAGACCCGGCTGGGACTGTCCATGTGTGAAGAAGTGTGTGCTTCGACTCGGTCCTACAGCGTGAGGACGCTCGTGCGATCAGGGATCTCTTTGGAAAGACGGGTGAATTTGACGCGCGGCGCGGTGGGGTCGAAAAGTCAAGTCACTGGGATGATTGCCGAAAGCGCGAATTGCTTGACCTCCTACCCCTAGTTTGTATTCTCCGCCCCCGTTCGCGCCCGGTACGACCTAAGGCGAGAGGTTCCCCCCCATGAACAGTATCCTTCCGACGACCACCTCCAACGACGAAGCCCTGCGCCCCCGGAGGCTGACGGACGTGTTCCGTTGCGGCAACCGCGGACGCCAGCTGCACCTCGCGACCTGCCTTGACGACTACATGAACGCGAATGCCCTGCGCGTGAAGTCGATGGTTTGCTTCGAGTGCACGCAAGGCACGTGCAACCGCGAGACCTTCGCGGCCGACGCCGACAGCGAAGGCTTGCTCGACTCCGAGATCTGGGCGCGGCTGATGGCCGACTTGAAGGACACGGACAACTGCTGATCCGTTCGCTCGCCCGTCTCCCACTGCTATGGCAAAGAAGCCTTGCTAAGCCCTCGGCTTGAGCGGTTCGGCCGACCCGGATCGCCGAGCGGAACCTTGTCGCTAAGGGCTTGGCGTGGTACCGTGTTCGCGCCTCGGCGTGCGGCAATAGCTTCGCCGTATCCTTGCGAGGCCAGGCAGCAAGCCCCGACCGCTACGGCGCCCTGACGTCGAAGCGTCCCAGGCAGAGGCGACATGGCGACCGGGAACCAGAACACCTTTCCCCAGCAGTTTGGCCGCTACTACCTGACGCAGAAGATTGCGATGGGTGGCATGGCTGAGATCTTCCGCGCCAAGAGCCTGGGCGCCGAGGGGTTCGAGAAGGTCGTCGTCATCAAGCGGATCCTGCCGCACTACTCTGAGGACGAAGGCTTCGTCACGATGTTCAAGGACGAGGCCCGTGTCGCAGCGCATCTGGCGCACGCGAACGTGGTGCAGGTCTTCGACTTCGACATGGTCAACGACCTGTTCTACATCGCGATGGAGTACGTCGAGGGCCGCGACCTGAAGCGGGTGCTCGACCACGGCGCCAAGCTTGGCAAGCCGCTGAGCATTGCCCAAGCCGTTCACGTGATGATCGAGGCGTCGCAGGGACTCCACTACGCGCACGCACGCGTGGTCGATGGCCAACCGCTCAACATCATTCACAGAGATGTCTCGCCCCACAACGTCATGGTCTCCTTCAGCGGTGAAGTGAAGATCATGGACTTCGGCATCGCCAAGGCGGCCAGCCGGTCGACCAAGACGCGCGTCGGCACGGTCAAGGGCAAGTGCGCCTACATGAGCCCCGAGCAGGCGCGCGGCAAGCCCCTGGACCCGCGCAGTGACCTGTTCGCGCTGGGCGTGCTGCTGTGGGAGATGCTGACCGGCAAGCGTCTGTTCGTCGGCGAGTCGGACTTCGAGACGCTGAACAACGTGCTGAAGGCAGAGGTCCCGGCACCCAGCGAGCTGAATCCTGAGGTGCCGAAGGAACTCGACGCGATCGTGCTGAAGTCGCTGGCGCGTGAGCGCGAGGACCGGCAGGTGGACGTTGGGCAGTTCGTCTCTGAGCTGCGGCGCTGGTTCTACTCGTCGGTGCCGGACCCGGATGCGGTGTCGCTCAAGAACTACATGACCGACCTGTTCGCGGACGAGATTGAGGTGCTGCGGGCCGAAGTCGCCATTGAAGTCCAGATGATGGATGGCGTGCGGAAGGGCACGGGTCCCAGCGGCAGGCGGCCTGGAACGGGGTCGTCCAGCGTGCCCCAGGTGGGCGGCGACGACGAGAAGACGATGGCGCTGGATGCGACCGGCGGCCTGCCGGCGACTGCCGACAGTGACCGCACGATGGCGCTGCCCGATGCGATGTCGATTCCCCGGCTGGGACCGAAGCCCGGCATCGATTCGTCGCGGACGCTCGTGGGCCAGATGCCCGACGAGCCCAAGAAGTCCAAGGTCGGACTGTTTGTGGGGCTTGGCGTGGTCGTCGCGCTGCTGGTCGGCGTGGGCGCGTTCCTCGCGATGAACGGCGGGAACACCACGAAGGACGGTACCGGAGCTGCGGCTGCCGCGGCGTCCCAACCGTCGACGCCCGCGGCGCCTGTCGCGCAGGTGTCGGTCGTCATCAAGGCGCCGGGTGCCAATGAGATCGTCGTCGACGGTGAGACCGTATCGACCGACCCCGAGTGCACGTTTCGCGGCGATAAGGGGCGTGAAATCAAGGTGCTGGTCAAGAACGGCGACCGCAAGAAGCTGGTCAAGCACGTTCTGGACACCGACGGCGCAGTCCTGAGCATTGAGCTTCCCGTGGCCGCTGCCCCGGAACCGAAGGCCCCGACTGCCGATTCGGGCGCGCCTGTCGTGCTGGTGCAGGTCGAGCCGCGCAACGCCACCGTGACGGTCAACGGCGCGCCGGTCGAGGCGGTCGGAGGCAACGCCCGCGTACCCAACCTGAAGATCGGTGACACGTTCAAGGTTGAGGTCAAGGCCGCGGGCTACAAGGCTGAGGCGCGCGATCTGGTGGTCAAGTCGAACGTTGAGACGTTCGAGATCGTGCTGGCGCGGGACCGACCCGCCAGCGCGAGCAGTGGCGCAGCGCCCGTTGCCGCCGGCCCTGGCAAGGTGGTCGTGTCGGCCAAGCCGTGGGCGAAGGTGTCGTGCAAGGGCAAGGACCTGGGCCTGAGCCCGGGGCCGTTCACCCTGCCTGCAGGTCGTTACACGCTGACGCTGACGAAGGGCAGCGTGACCAAGACGGTCACCGTCACCGTCAAGGCCGGACAGACCACCCAGACCAGCACGGACATGACGGCTCCCTAGGTTTCGTGACCGGCGGGGCACAAGAGCGGCTTGACACACGGTCGGACCTCCGCTAAAACGCCACCCGCTTCACCGATGGTGCCCTGCGCGGGAACTTGGGTGGAGGGAGTTTGCGGGAATAGCTCAGCGGTAGAGCGCGACCTTGCCAAGGTCGATGTCGCGGGTTCAAATCCCGTTTCCCGCTCCAAAGAGGCCCCCTTCGTGGGGCCTCTTTCGTTTTTTGCGCGATCTCGCCACGATGTGCCGCGTCAGGGTCCGGAGACGCAAGCACGCCCAGACCCATTCCCCGCCGGGATGGCGAAATGGTAGACGCAGAAGACTTAAAATCTTCCAGCCTTACAGGCTATACGGGTTCGATTCCCGTTCCCGGCACCACCAGAAGCGCCCATCCAGCCGCGCGGGGCCACACGGGCGCCCGACACGCTGTGTTCGCGTTGGCGGTCGGCTAGAACAGGAACTCGATGTAGTGCACTGACGGCACCGGCACTGTGCGCGTCAAGTGCAGCGAGCCGTCGGTGACATCGGCCAACCCCTGTTCGGGGAAGACGAAGCCCGACCAAGAGAGCTTGCCACCGTCCATATACGCCCAGCGGTAGCCGGCGCTCTTCGCGTCCGCGGGCAGGTTGTCGATCTGCAGGCGCAGCTGGTGCTCCAGCACGGCAGGCTCTCCCGGGTTGCCCACGTCCATGTCGGAGATCAGCACGCGGATCATGCGCTTGCGGTCCTTGGTCACAGCCGGCATCTTCGAGTCGGTGATGCAGTCGAAGTCGGTTCCCACGTCGTTCGTGCATTTCTCGCGGGTGGCTAGCAGGATCAAGCCTCTGTTGGGGTTGCTGCTCTCTGTGCCCGAGGTCTTCAGTGGGTCCGGTCCGTGCTGGACCGAGAGGCGCTGGCGACGGGCCAGAAACCCCTCGTTGAACCAGAAGCTCTGCCAGGCCGCAGGTTTGAGGGACCCGGCGGTGACCGACTGCGGCATCGTCTCCGATGCGTACCAAATCAGCGTGCTGTCGGTGGCCGTCTTCGCAAGCTGGTCGTCCGTGACGGAACCGGCGACAACCGTTGGGAAACGCACAGCATTGCCGGAAACGGCCTCAGAGACGACACCCTGCCACAGCGTCTTGGTAGCGGCGAAGAAGGCTCCAACCCATGCCGAGTACAGCGCCGGATCCTGAGTGATGAACTCAGGCAGCACCGCGGACTTCGAGGGGCGCAGGTCAGTCACCCACAGGGGCACGATGACCGTTCCGTCGTTGCGGCATTTGTTGTCGGCGCCGCAGACCTCGCCGGTCTGGCAGGGAAGGGGGCCGTTGGCGCACAAGAGGTTGGTGCCCGAGCAGAGGTTGTTGGTGCAGGCCCCGCCGTTTGTACACAGCAGAGCCGCGTTGAAGCACTGACGCAGGGAGTCTTCTTTCAGCAACTTCTTGTCAGCCGCGTACTCGGCGACGGCCAAAGCGATTTTGTGGGCCTCGAGTGGGCTGCCGGCTTCGATCTCGATAGACAGATAGGAGAGAGCTAGCCGCTTGCCGGGGTTGAGGAAGTTCTTGGCCGGGTCTGCCAGGAAGTCGATGAAAGCGTAGATCGGCGACCCGTTCAGCCCGAGCTCGCCCTGAATGACGACCGAAGGCCCGATCAGGTTGACGTCGTTGCCCGGCAAGGGGAATTCCTGACGCAACTCGGTGGCGAAGTACACGTAGCCGTTGAGCCACTGCGGCAAGGTTGCTTGGGTAAAACCACCTGCGCCGAAGGGGTCGCGGCCGTACTCGATGTTGAAGATGCTGGGCGAGCAGTCCCACGGGCGAGTCGTGCCGGCCGCGACCTTGCAGGAGGGCGTCTCAGCGTTCTTGGACGGCAACTCACGATCGAAGTAGCGAGCGACCTGTCGGACGACCTTGGCCCACTTGGCCGGGTCGGCCATGCCGGTGCCTTTCTGCTGTCCGTTTTCGTACACGCAACTGCCCAAGCCGTCTCCGAGATCATACGCGGCCGTCCACAGGGGTACCGTGTTGGCTTCGCGCGCGGCCGCGAGCAGGGGCTGAAACGCGGTGAAGTTGAAGCTGGCCGTGGCGGTCTTGCCTCCGGCGTCCTCGTGAGCTGCGTTGCGGTTGGGGAAGATCCCCTGCAGCGTGGCGCCGCACCCATAGCCGACCGGGAGGCGCGTCCAGTAGGCGTGCAGGCTGCCGAAATTGGTCTTGGCTGCAGCAACGTCGAGCGGAATGGCCGCCAGCGGCGCGCCGTTGACTCCGCGCAGACCTGCGACCTGAATGCCGTTCACGAGTGAAGAAGGGTTCGCCGGGCAGGCCACCAGTGAGCCGTCGCCCAACACGCACATGGACGCGTCGACGACCACAGAGCGGTTGCGGGTCAGATTTGCCGTCTTGGGCAGCGTGACCGAAGCATCCTCGATGCATCCCGGCAGGGCGAGCACCGTGGACAGGGAGGCCAGCAACACGCGAATGGTGGCTCGGGAGGGGGTGCGCATGGGGTCCTTGCTGCCAGCCGTGGCTCGCGCTGGCCGTCGTGAAACCGGAGCCTTGCAGTATCCGCGATGCGTGCGAGAGGGGTCAAGCAAACGCGGCGCACAGACCCATCAGGGGAAGCGGGCCATCGCCACGAATCCGCGCGATTGTCGGCAACCGATGTCCAGAGTTCCTCCGCCCTTGTCTGCCAAGGCCGCAGCAATCGGCAGCCCCAGACCCAAGTGGCCCTGACCCACGCGTCGCAGCGTGCCTTGCGAGGCTGCCACCAAGTCCGCACAGCCGGGACCGTTGTCGCTGATGGTCAGCAGCAGCCCGCTGTGGCGGGAGAGCTCAACGTGGATCCAGGGCGGTTCGACTTCTTCGTCGGCCTCGCGGTCGAGCCGTTGGGCAGCGTGGGCATCCAGCGCGTTTTGCACCAGCAACGAGAGCAGGTGCACCCACTCGGCCTCTCCCAACCCGAGCGGCCGTCGGGCTTGCGTGTCGACCGGACCCAGCGAGGACACCAGCGAGACACGCGCGTGTTCAGTCGTCTTCTCCAGCCACGTGTTGAAGGCCGTGATCGTCTGGGGTCGTTCGGACGATGTCGTGGGCAGTGGCAGGAGCGCACTCTGCAGCGTGTCGCGCGGGCGCATCAACTGCGCCCTGAGGCGAGCCAAGCCCGCCGAAACGGCGGCGTCCGGCAGCTTCATCTGCATCAGGTCGACCAGCGAAATGCCGGCCACCATGCTGTTCGTGAGGTCGTGCGCCAATTTGCGCAGCATGGTGCCGAGCAGATCGATCGTGGACCATGGCAACGGACAGACGCGTACGAGCTGCAGGCCGTTTTCGGGGTGGTTCACCAGCGTCATCCTTGCGGTCATCACGGTGCGCAGGTCTGGTCAAGACGCCACAACGCGCTCGACACCGTCGAGTCGGCCTCCAGTCCCGACCACACGAAGGACTGACGGGGGTTCTCAATGTGCAAGGCCGTGGCGAGCATCAAGGCGCTGGGCGACGGCGAGACGGCGGTCGCGGCCAAGCGGGCGACGAAAGGCTGTGTCGCGCTGCAGCTGCCGACGTCGAACACCATCTGCACGCTGGCGACCAGCGGTTGGGAGGTCGTCGGGCCGGGGCAGGCCTGACCCAGGCTGTCGGTAGTCTCATTCACGCCAGACGGGACGGACATCCAGCCTCGGCCGCCCAGCGGGTCGAACAGCATGGGATAGAACACCGGACCACCAAAGTATGGACGCAGCAGCTCCTGTTGCGGGGGCGCCACCGTGAAGTCGGCGTACGTCGGCAGGGGCATCGGCTGGAAGCCAGGCGTCTGCAGCGTTCGGGTGGTCCACAGCGTGGTGTCGACGTGACCGACACAGTCGAACTTCTTCAGCGTCACGATGTCCTTGCCGATTCCCGTGGGCTTGCCGTCCTGATCGAACAGGCGGAGCGAACCTGCCGCCAAGGCCAAGACATCGCGGTAGGGGTCATACAACGCGATCGCCCCGTAGCGCGCGGCCGGCCGCTGGTTACCGATTAGCTGAGCACCCAGATCGGTCCACACGAGCGTCGCAAGGTCGAAAGCGAAGAACTCTTGGGTCTCCGAAGTCGCGTCGAAGCCGCCGAAGAGCAGCAGACGATTGCGAATCGGGTCGAGCACTTGGGTCGCTGCCGCGAGCGCCGGAGCCTTGGGCGAGGACGCCACGGAGGCGACACCCGACTCGAGGTTGATGTGGGACACCGTGGCAATGGGTGCCCAAGCGGCGTCGAGCACCCCGGCGGTCAGCAGCTTGCCCTCCCAAAGCCGAGCCACGTTCGCAACCGGCTGGCCAACAACGAGCGGCAGACCGCCGGCCAGCACCAGTTGGTCGGTCTTCACATCGACGGCGCCGACACCAAACGCAGAAACGGGCGCTTGATCCGTGACGAGCTGCCATCCCTTGGCGTCGGTGTAGCACCACGCATCCGTTGCAGGCAGCAGTCGAGTCACGCTGCTGCCTTGCGTCGGCAGGTCGAACCGCAAGCCTGAGGTGATGCACAGCGCTTGACGCTTGGTCGACCAGCCCGACACGTGACCGATGCGTCCGACGGGAGTCTCGTGGTCCAATCGGACCGCCGTCGAGTCGTTCGTTGGCCAAGACCACACGTCTGACAGGCCGGAGCGCAGTCGATCTGCTCCCTGAGCGACGACGCGGTATCCGCCGGCGACGATCAGGGACTGGCTGGCTGAGTTCCACGCACCCAAGCCGTACGAGCGCTGCGGAAGGTCGGCAACGGCGCCAAGGCTGGTCACCGTGGCAAACGACAGCTGACCGCCTGCTTCTGTGCCCACCAGGTGCGGCAGGTGCTGTCCCGTGCCGTCGGTGCCGCCGAAGACATGCAGCTGCCCATCGTCGTCAACGGCACACTGCACACCCGGGATCGTCACCGTTGTGTCGCCGGCGAGCGCGACCTGCGTGGCGACTGGGGCCCACCCGACACTCGGAGCTTCCAGACGGAAGGCGCCGGACGGCGTGATCGCCCACGCGAACGAGCCATCGGGCGCAGCTGCGACACAATGCGCCTGCGCCGGCATCGGATCGCCGGAGACACCCTCCCAGCCGGGCACGCCATTCAGCGCGTGCCAGTACGGACTCGGCCCGGCCCCGGGGAACAGCAAGAGGACCCGGCCTGCGGATCCGCCTTTCAGCACCACGGCCTGCGCCGGGGGAGTGTTGGCCGTCGCAGCTCCCGGCGGGGGCAGCGCCGTGATGTAGGTGGCGGCCTGGCCCGCGCTGGCCTCGGCCCAACTGTTCGGATACTGGTAAGCCCAGACCGACTGGGCCATCGTACTGCCCGACCGGCCGCCGACCAGGATCAGTCGGCCGCCGTCCGCATCCCAGACCAAGGCCGCATCGACGCGAGGTCCCGGTGGCGCTGCGGTGGAGAGCTCCCACTGCGCGGGCGTGGGCGCCGACTGGGCGCTGCCGGACACATCCAGCGACCACAGATCGGCGCGGGCCACCAAGGTCTTTGCGCCGGGAACCTCGCCCCCATACAGCCAGATCCTCTGCAACTGCGGAGAGAAAGCGGCCGACCACGAGGGGCGTGGCTGCGGAGCGCCGACCGACAGGTCGGTGAAGCCGGAGGCGAAGGGCAGGCCTGCACACACCGCCTCGGTGCCGTCGCTGGAACAGGTCACGACCGGCGGGTTGGCCGGAAGGCCGCTCGGGCACATCACGGGCGAGAATCCGCACTCGCCACAGGACGTTCCAACGGTCTTGTTCTTGAATGTAAAGCCATCGTCGGTCGCGCCGTCGCAGTCGTCGTCCATGAGGTTGCAGGTCTCGGTCTTGGCCAGCGACTGCGAGCCGTTGGCCGCGGTGGAGCAGGTGACCACCTGGTCGCTTCCGCACTCCACGACGCCGAAATCGGGCGTCAGGGCGCAAATTCCGGACTCCGACTGGCAGGGCGAACCCAGCGGCAAGCCCCCGTAGGTCAGGTCTTCGTCGGTCTGGCCGTCGCAGTCATTGTCCTTGGCGTCGCACAGCGCCTCGACGGCCTGCCAGTCGGGGAGTCCGCTGGCTTGGCAGACGCAACCCGTGCAGCCCAGCGCGAGCCCTTTGGGCGTGGGGGACGCATTCGAACAGACTACTTGCACCTGACCGATCTGGTCCGCGCAGACGCCCGACGTGCATAGCGACGAGGCGGGCGGCAGGGCCGAGTCGGGGATAACGGGGGCGGCATCGATCGCATCCACCATGCAGTCACCGTCGCTGTCGAGGGTGTTGCTTTGGGCCGCGTCGATAACGCCGTCTCCGTTGGAGTCCAGCGGGTGCTCGGCGTCAGGTCCAATCTCAGTCACGTCCGGTCTGCCGTCGCCGTCGGAGTCTGCCTTGCTGGGGTCGAGTCCGAATCGGGCTTCATAGGCGTTGGTCAGGCCGTCGTTGTCCAAGTCGCCCTCGGCCGAGCGGCAGTACTGCTCGATGCAGACGCCTCCCTCGCAGGTCGAGCTGTCCTTGCAGGAGGTCGTGCAGTAGCCCTGGTAGCAGACCCCGCTTGAGCACTCAGCGGTATTGCCGCACGTCGAGCCGTATCGGCGGCCGCGTTCGGGCAGGCAGCCTTCGCAGCCGGACAGCAGCGAAGTGAACAGGGACAGTAGGGCGAGGGCCGCCACGGCAGCGCCGCTGGAACGGGCGCCCGAGAACCACGAATCAAGAGTGGGGAAGGCCATCTGGGATGCCTCGGCGGTGCTGCGGTGAGAGAACCCGAAGTCTAGCAAACGCGGCCCATGGGCGGAAGGACGACCACCGACCCGGCAGGGGGGCGGCGAGACGGTCTCGAGGCGGTCTCGAGACCAGTCTCACCTTCCATAGAGTCCATACAACCTATCGATATTGAACGATAGTTAGGTTGGCACGGCCTTTGCTCCATGGCCCGTCGCGGCCAGCGCGAAACTGGACGCGGAGGAAGCGCGATGCTGGCCAAAGTTCTGAGTGCTGCCCTTGTCGGTGTCGATGCCCGTCCGGTCGAGGTCGAGTGCGACGTTTCGAACGGCTTCCCGGCGTTCGACACTGTGGGGTTGCCAGAGCTCTCGGTTCGCGAGGCCCGGGTCCGGGTCCGCAGCGCGATTCGTCACGCCGGCTTGCCGTTTCCGTTGCGCGTCATCTGCAACCTGGCGCCGGCCGATGTGCGCAAGGAGGGAACCTCGTTCGATCTTCCCGTTGCGCTGGCGGTCTTGGTGGCGGAGGGCGTCGTGCCGACCGCTGCGCTGGAGGACTGGGTCGTCGTAGGCGAGCTCGCGCTGACGGGCGCGCTGCGGCCAGTTTGCGGCGTGCTTGCGGTGGCCGAGATGGCGCGGTCGCTGGGGCTGCAAGGGATCGTCTGTCCGGCAGACAACGCGCGAGAGGCAGGAGCCGTGTCTGGCATCGAGGTCCGCGCCGCAGCGACGCTGACGGAGATGGTCGCGCTGCTGGGCAACAAAGGCGAGTGGGCCCCCGTGCCGCCTCTGCTGACCGCGGAACGTCTGCAGAGCCGCCTGTGCTGGTCCGATGTGCGCGGTCACGCGGTGGCCAAGCGGGCGCTGGAAGTGGCGGCGGCCGGCGGTCACAACGTCCTGATGACGGGAACACCCGGCACCGGAAAGACGATGCTGGCCAGACGGTTGCCGACAATCCTGCCTCCGTTGCACGCCGACGAGGCCATCGAGGTGACCAAGGTCTGGTCGGTCGCTGGGCTGTTGCCACACGGCACCGGCTTGTTGACGGAGCGTCCGTTTCGCGCACCTCACCACACCGCAAGTGCGTCGGCTTTGGTCGGTGGCGGGTCGATCCCGAAGCCGGGGGAGGTGTCGCTGGCCCATCGCGGCGTGCTGTTCCTGGACGAGCTTGCCGAGTTTCCCCGCTTCGTGCTCGAGACGCTTCGGCAACCCATGGAAGACGGAACGGTCACGGTGACGCGGGCGCGGCAAGTTGCGCGGTTTCCGGCACAGACGATGCTGGTGGCGGCGATGAACCCCTGTCCATGCGGACACTTGGGCTCGGCCCATCACCGCTGCACCTGCAGCCAGGTGTCGCTCGAGCGCTACCGTGCGCGGCTGAGTGGACCCCTGCTGGACCGCATCGACCTGCAGATTCAGCTGCAAGCCCTGCCCGCGGGGATGCTGCGCAACGCGGCGACGGGCGAGACGTCTGCAGTGGTCCAGCGGCGCGTCTGTGCCGCACGTGACAGGCAGCTGGCGCGCTACGCCCCACATGGCGGCGGGACGAACGCGGTGGTGCCGATGACGGTGCTGCGGCGGGTCAGTCCGCTGGAGCCTGAGGTTCACGACCTGCTGCTGCGCGCACTTGAGGCGTTCGGCCTGTCGCCGCGGGCCCACGACCGGATCTGGAGGGTGGCGCGGACGATTGCTGACCTGGAAGGTGCGGCCGACGTCGGCTTCGACCATCTCTCAGAAGCTTTGCAGTACAGGCACTTTGACGAGCCGGTGCGGGCAGCGGCCTGACCGGATGCGTGAGGAGAGGACCCGGCATCGGCGGGGTCTGGGGGACGGACACGCGCGGCCGAGGGCGGTCGGGCGGGAAGCCCCGAAAGGGTACGGGAGGCAACATGGCGGAGAAGTTTGGCATCAAGGCGATCGACGACCTGATCAAGGCGATCGAGAAGGCGTTCGGGCGCGGCATCCTCATGCCAGCCGACGGTGACGTGGTGGAGCAGGTGGACGTGATCCCGACGGGGTCGTTCTCTCTGGACCGCGCGCTGGGTATCGGTGGCCTGCCCAAGGGCCGGATCATCGAGATCTACGGCCCGGAAGCCAGCGGCAAGACCACGCTGGCGCTGTCGGCCATCGCCCAGGCACAGAAACAGGGGGCGGTCGCTGCGTTCATCGATGCAGAGCACGCGCTTGACCTCAAGTACGCTCGCGACCTGGGGATCGACTGCTCGCGGATGCTGCTGTCCCAGCCGGACTGCGGCGAGCAGGCGATGGACGTGGTCGAGGCGCTGGTCCGGTCGGGTCAGGTCGGCGTCGTGGTCGTGGACTCGGTCGCGGCGCTGACGCCCAAGGCCGAGATCGACGGCGAGATGGGCGACAACCACGTCGGCCTGCAAGCGCGGCTGATGAGTCGGGCGATGCGCAAGCTCGCGTCGCTGGCCCACCAGACGGGCACGACCCTCATCTTCATCAACCAGATCCGCATGAAGATCGGCGTGATGATGGGCAGCCCGGAGACGACCACCGGCGGCAACGCCCTGAAGTTCTACGCGAGTGTCCGCGTGGACGTGCGCCGCATCAGCTCGCTGAAGCGCGACGAGCAGGTCTACGGCAACCGAACCAAGATCAAGGTGGTCAAGAACAAGCTCGCGCCTCCCTTCCGCCAGTGCGAGGTCGACCTCGTCTTCGGTCAGGGTTTCCAGCGCGAGACGGAAGTGTTCGACCAAGCCGTCGCCGCGGGCGTTCTGACCCGCAGCGGCGCCTTCTACCGGTTGGGTGACGAGCTGGTGGGCCAGGGCCGCGACCGCGCGGTTGCCGAGCTCAAGGCGCGCCCCGAGCTGTGCGAGCGACTGGTCGCGCTGCTGGGCGACGCGCCGGTGGAGCTGGCGACGGAACTGGAGGAAGCGGCGTGATCGCAACGGTTTCCAGTGTTCAAGGACTGCCGTGGGGGCAGTCCGCTTACGGGACGTGGTTCCCGATTCAAGAGGAGAAACAGATGGCGGATCTCAATAAGGTGCTGTTGATTGGTAACGTGGGCGCCAAGCCCGAGCTGCGCAAGACCAAGGATGGTGAGGGCGTCGTGCGCATCCGCGTGGCCACGTCGCACAACGTTCAGGGGGACGGCCAGCTCGAGAAGGACACCGAGTGGCATACCGTGGTCGCGTTCGGTCGCCAGGCCGAGGTCTGCGCCGAGTTCCTGGACAAGGGCCGTCAGGTCTACGTCGAGGGGTCGCTGCGCAGCCACGCGTGGAAGGACAAGGAGGGCAACGAGCACGTCGACCGCGAGGTTCGGGCGCACCAGGTTCACTTCCTGGGCTCGCCCAAGTCCACGTCGAGCAACGCTCAGCCGCAGGCGCTGGCCCAGGCCTAGTGTCGCGTGGACGGGCCGGTCGCGACCCGGGCGGGAAGGGACCGGACTTCCGGCGGTCGAGGGCGGCGCTCCGCAGTGGGGCGTCGCCTTCGGCCGTTGCCGTTTCCGGCGCAGAGACGGTCGCTTCAGTGGGGTGATGCCGGTCGCCTAACCCGCGGTCAGCTTCTGTCCCGGGGTCGGCAGCGGACCGGCCTTGCCAAACAGGCTGCGAGGCGGGTTGAAGTAGCCAAAGCGCAGGTGCGGAAAGCGTCGCCGCAGCTCTGCAACGGCCGCCGGGATACCGATCGGCTGGTCGACCGCGCCTTCGGGCAGGACGCGCAAGTACAACTCTGGGTCGATGTTCAGGTTGCGAAGCTGAACCAGCTGCACGCCGGCCTGTTCGATGAAGCGGCTGACGGCTTCGACCTCGGCAGGCGAGTCGGTCACGCCGGGGAACACGAAGTAGTTCAGGCTGACGTATCGACCTCGGCTGGACATTTCCCGCGCCGACTGCAGTACGTGGTCGAACGTGTACCCGTTCGGTCGGTAGTAGGCCGCGTACAGGTCGGGGCGCGCCGAGCTCATGCTGACCCGGATCGAGTCCAGACCCGCGTCGGCCAGGCGGGCCACCACGTTGGGCAAGCTCGCGTTGCTGTTCAGGTTCACCACGCCGTTGGTAGTGCGCTCGCGAATGCCGCGGATCGTGTCTTCCAGCACCTTGGGCTGCATCAGGGGTTCGCCCTCGCACCCCTGCCCGAAGCTGACCACGCCATCGGGGACGCGCTGCAGGTGCGTAACAGCCACCTCAATCAGGTCGGCGGCGACGGCGGGAACCTTCAGTCGCTCGTGATTCGCCTCGAACGTGCTGTCGGTCTGGTCCGAAATGCAGCCCACGCAAGCGGCGTTGCAGCGGTTGGCGGCCGGCAGCGGGGCCTCCCAACGTTCCAAAAAGAAGTTCTGCGCGGCGCGGCAGCCGTACACCAACGCGCAGTGCTCCAGATGGCGCACTGTGGCGTTGGTCGGGTAGGTCCCACGGAACACCTGGACCTTGTTCTCGATCTCCGCCTTGTCGAATCGGTAGGGGTCCTGCCGCTTGTCGGCATCGACGCGCATTGCCGCGGCGTAGAACCGCCCGTTCATCCAGCCGACCGCCGTGTAGGCGAAGAGCGTGAGGTCGGGAGCTCCCTCCGCCGTTTCATACCCAGGATGCAGCAGCCGCAGATACGCCGGCGCAACGAACGCGCTGACGGCCTGCAGGATGCCGGTCTCCGCGTCGCCCTCGACCTCCACCAGCTCGTCCTCCTCGACGTCGACCGCAAGCGGCCGGCGACCGGGAAGCACGAACATGTCGCTGCCGCGGGGAAGCGGAACCAGCTCTTCGAGATACGGGCGGCGCAACACCTCGCCATCCCACGCGACCATGGCCAGATAGGGGTGCTCGAAGATGTTGCCGCACGCGTCGGCAACGACAGCTCGGGGATAAGCGTCGGTCTGGGCCAGGGACAAGCGAAGCTCCTGAAACGCCTAGAACTTCACCTGGGCGTTCACCAGCACATTGAAGTCGGCGGGCTTGCCCAAGCTGGCGCCCGAAGTGTTGGCGTCTTGAACCAGCGGCAGCTGCACGCCCGCACCCACCTGAACCGGGCCGAGGTAGCTGCGCAGGCCGGCGGTCGCCAGGAACACGTTGTCCATCGCCGCGGCGTTGCTGATGTTCATCAGTCCGTCCAGTTCGAGCGACAGGCCGACGAAGCCGAAGTCCGCCAGCAGGCCGCCGCCGTAGTTCAGGTACGACATGTCGGGCTTGTCGCGGTCACCCTGATACAGCATCTGCACATACTCGGCGCGCAGGGTCACGTCGAAGATCGCCAGGTCGCCGCCGATCACGGCATAGGGCGAAAACGTCATGTAGTCATGCAGGTACCGCGGGCTGGCCAGCACATTCGACAGCGAGATGGTGCCGGCATCCAAGGTCGCAGTCGGCAGCCAGCTCGACAGGCCTACGGTCCAACCAAACGCCGCGCCCGACAGGCCGTACGAGTCGCCCGCCTGCAGGTCGAGACCCACGTTGCCCATTTCGAACGAAGCATCCAGACCGTCGGCCTGGAACCCGGCCAGCGGCACGGTCGCCGTCACCGCCACGGGGGCGAGATTCAGCGTGACGAACGGTTCGAGGCTGAAGGTCAGCGTCTTCTTGGGTTGCTTGTAGATGTCGATGATGTCCAATGCCTTTTCGATCGTCGCGAGCTTGGTGGTGTCCACCTGGTCGATCGCCGTGGCCTGCTCAGGTGTCAGGGTCTGGCCGTTGGCCGCCGCCTGTTCCTTCAACAGCGCCTTGAACTTGTCGACGTCGTTGATCACTTTCTTCAGTTCGGCGGTGTCGACCTGCTCCAGCAGGCCGATGACCACTGCGGCCTCCGGGTTCTTCTTGACCTGATCGTCGATCGCCGTCTGCACGGCCGACTGCACGATGGCCTCGACGGGGGCGATCTGAAAGCGCGCGCCTGCGGTAAACAGACGGTCGCTGGAGGAGTGCTTGATCGTGCGGCCGACGAACAAGTCGCCGTTGTTGAACGGATCTGCTTGGGCGGGAACGCTGAGCAAGCAACCCGCGGCGAGCGAAAGCCCCGTCAGGGACGTCCAGAGCGCGGAACGACGGACGGTGGTCAAAAAGTTCTGCCGGTTCATGGAGTTCCCTGTGACAGAGTCGGTGCGAACGTTGGCGCACCTTGCGCCGTGCGAACCGATAAAGGGTGCGCTTATGCTACGGGCCGCCCGACAGTTCGGCAACTTTGCTCTGACAACACCTCTCCACGGTGGCGGATCATGGTTCCTGACGAACCAACCCGCATTGGTCAGCGGTCCTGACCTGCCGTATCATTGCGCGCTCGTCCGTCGGTCCTTCCGCCGACCGGAACGCTGCCGCGCCTTTCCTGGAGCCGCATGGTCCCGAGCGACCCCGAGCACGATGTCTCTGCGGCAATCCCGGTGGCGTCGTCGTCCGACGCACCTCGCAGTAAGCTGTTTTGTTTGGAGGATCTGGCCTTCGCCGTTTTGCTTGCGGCGCTGGTAGGGCTTTCGCTGGTGCCCCTGTGGATCGTCGACATCGTGCCGCTGGTCGATGAGGGCTCGCACCTGCACCTGATTCGGCTGCTGCACGAATACGACACCAACGCGCTGATCCGGCACCACTACATTCGTGTCGATGCGATTGTTCCCTACCTGTCGTACTACCAACTCGTCGATTGGCTGTCGTGGTTCAGGCCCGGCGGCTGGTTTCTGCCGCTGACCGACATCGAGTGGGCGAACAAGGTCGTGTTGACGGCGTGCCTGATCTCGCTGCCGCTGTCGGCGCTGACCCTGCTGCGGGCGGCCGGTCACTCGCGCTGGCTGGTCCTTGGCGTCGTGCCGTGGATCCTGAACGCTGACTTCTTCATGGGCTTCTTGAACTATCTGATGTCCATGCCGATTTTCTTCTGGCTGCTGGCCGCGTACTTGCGGTTTCTGCGTCGGCCGGGATGGGGCAGGGCGGCGCTGGTTGCGGGGTTGATGGCGGCGCTGGCGGTCACCCACTACCTGCTCTGGAGCGTGAGCCTTGCCCTGCTGCCGACGCTGGGCCTGCTGTTCGGCGTGCGCAACGGCTGGAAGGCGACGCTGTGGTGGCCGATTCGCGATGGGCTGCTCGGGGTGCCGTCGGTCGCGCTGCTGGCTCCCTGGTTCCTGAAATACTTCGTGTTTGCCCAAGGCGTGACGACCAGCGACCAGGTGGTGCACACCGAGCAGAAGCTCGCGCAGATCTACGGCGGCGAGCATCTGGGGCCCATCGACAACGTACGCTTGTTCGCCAGCCGGATGTTTGACTCGATCGGTGCCCCTGAGGCGTCGATGAGCCTGTTCGCCCGTCCCGGCGAGCTGATCACGGTGGTCTGGGTCCTCGCGTTCCTGCTGTGGGTGCTGGGCGCGGTGCGGTCAAAGGCTCCGAACACAATCGACGGCCGCGGGCTGCAGAAGTACGTGATCTCAGGCACTTCATTCTTGGGCTGGGTGCTCGCGCTGGTCGTGTTTGCGTATTTCGTCTTCCCCAAGCACCTGATCAAGCCGATCTGGTTGTGGGGCGTGAACTTCCGCTTGGTCGAGGTCATCGGCGTGCTGGCGGTCGTCGCGCTGCCGGTCTGTCCGCTGCGGCCCGATGGTGGGAAGCGCTGGGGCGTGCGGCTGGGCCTGGTGCTCATGATAGGCGCGACCGTGGGTATGAGTTTGGCCACCGCTTCGGCCTTCCGCGCCGCCCGCGCAGAGATCGGTCCTGCCCGCGAGGCGTTGGGCGTCATTCCCCCCGGCAAACACGTGCTGACGCTGCGGCGCAACATGTGGGGAAAGAACCTGCGCTTCAACATCTTCCACAACGTCACCGAGTTCTACGCCGTGCTGCGCGGGGGCTATGTGCCGTACTCGTTTGCCGATACGAGCTCCAAGCCGATCGTCGTGAACAAGGAGACGGCGCTGCCGTCGCCGCCTTGGAACGCGTCGGACCAGTTCTCTTTCCGCTGGCACGGACGGTTCTATGACTACCTGGTGCTGTTCGACCTTCCGGACGACGCCTTTGCGGCCGAGCTGCCCGCGCAGCTGACCGTCGTGTTCGACCGTGGACCCTGGAAGGTCCTGCGCAATCCCGCTCCCGACGAGTATCCGGAACCGTCCGATGAGGTGATGGCCCAGCGCGCGGCGGTTCAGGCCAGCCGCGCCGCACAGGACCGACTGGCCACCTGCGCGCTGGCCGAAGCGGGGATGCCTTTCACCCCCCCCTCGCCGATCGACGAGTGGATGGGCGCCGTGTGGTCGCTGCCGTGGGCGTTTCCGCATCCCGCGGTGGTGTTGCCGTTGGGCTGGCCGCGGCGCTGCGGTCTGGTCCCATGGGACCCTGCGCCATGGGTGCGGACGTTTCGCCCCACGCCGATGCGGGTCTTGCTGCCGCCGGGGATGGTGCTGCCGTCGCGCTTGGGGCCGCACGGCGGGCAGCCAGGCCGACCGCCTACGCGTCCAATGCCATGAATTCGCGATGATTTACATCAGGTCGTCGTGGCCACTGGCGCGGAACACCTTGCCGGCGTTCTTGCACTCTTGCCGCGCGGCATACTCGAGGTGCTTCAGCTTGATCGGCGATTCGTCTGCTGCAGCTTGATAGGCGCCTCGCAGCACCGCGTTCTTGATGTGGCCGCCCGATAGCTCGAAACGCTCGCCCAGCTCGTCCCAGTCCATGTCGGGGTCGACGGGGCAGGCGGACGGCATCAGCTGGCGCCAGATCCTCGCGCGCGAATCGGCTTCCGGGAACGGGAAGTGGATCTTGAAGCCGATGCGCCGCTGGAACGCCTTGTCGATGTTCTTTTCCAGGTTGGTCGTCAGGATGACGATGCCTTCGAAGTTCTCGATCTCTTGCAGCAGCATGTTGGTCGCCATGTTGCTGTAGCGGTCGACGCTCGAGTCCACCTTGGTTCGACTGGCGAACAACGAGTCGGCCTCGTCGAAAAGCAGGATGCCGTGCGAGGCGCGCGCGGTTTCGAAGATCTTCTCGATGTTCTGCTCCGTTTCGCCGATCCACTTGGACACCACGCGCGGGATCGAGATCTGGAACAGTTGCTGGTCCATCTCATTGGCAAGGATTGTCGCGCACAGGGTCTTGCCGGTGCCGGGCTCACCAGAGAACAGCGCGACCAAGCCCTTGCCGGTCGACATGCGGGCATTGAAGCCCCAGTTGTACATGACCTGACCGCGGAACTTGGCGGCGGTGAACATCTCCTGAATGTCGTCCTCGACCTCTTTGGGTACGATCAGGTCGGCCAGCGTCAGGCCGACCTTCCGGCGCACCGCGTACTCGTCCAGGCTGGCGCGGATTTGGTCGTGGCAGGCCTTGCGCAGCATCTCGTGGGTGATCCGCGTCTGGTCGAGGTTGGCGGTATACGCCCGATTGACAGCCACTTGCATCGCGTTGCGGATGAGCGCGCCCTGGAACGTGTAGATGCCTGCAAGCGCGGCGACGTCGCAGTCCGCCGCGAACTCGACGCCCTTGGGCAGGTGCCGGTGGAAGATCCGCGTGCGGTCGGTCGCTGCGGGGGTCTCGAGGATCAGGCGCTGCAGGACGAAGCGGTCGAGGTTGCTGTCGAGCGAGCTCGAGTCGCGCGCCGTCAGCAGCGTGATGCCGGGATGTTGTCGCAGCAGGTCCTGCACGTCCCCCACGCGCGGACCACCCTTGGCGAGCAGCCCGTCGACCCCGTCAAGGACCAGCACCGCATCCGCGAGTCGGGCCTGATCGAGCGCGCTGTACATGTTGCGCTGGAAGGCATCGTCGGGCATGTCGGTCAGTCGCGCGGCGTCGAGCTCCAGCACCGGTTTGCCCAAGTGGTGTGCCAACGCGTGGATCAGCATGGACTTTCCGACGCCCGGCGGCCCAGAGATCTCGACGATCAGGCCGTTCGGCAACGCGAAAGGCGATGTGTCGGTGCGGTACACTTGTCGGCGCGCGTGCTGCTCGAGCAGCCCCAGCATCGCGTCCAGCTCGCCATCGGGCAGCACCACGTCGTCCAGTGTCAACGTCGGTCGCGTAAACGTCGCCAGACCCGCCATCGACGTATCGAGCATGCCCGTCTCGCCGAGCAGCAGCTGCATGACCCGCGTCGCCGGAATCACCTCGTACGCCAACAGGTTGTCGCTGCCACCGTCGCGGGGCTTGTCCAACGAGATCAGGCGCGCGTTGCGCAGCGGCCCCTCGGGGGCAAAGCGGGTGCGAAAGGCCAAACGCTCGACCGGATCGTTGACCAGAAACTCGAGGCACAAGCGCACGTCGATGAAATTCGCGAGCAGGTTGTCGTTGAAGCGGGCGATGGCGTCGCGGATCTCGACGTCGACGTGCGGCGCCACCGACAGGACCAGGATGTCGCGGTCCAAGTCATCCAGCTCAGCCTGGCGCGCCAGCACTTCCAAGGGAAGGGTGATGTCGGCAGCCACGGCCTCGGTCTCAATGGCGGCGAGCTCTTCGGCGACGTGACCGACCTCAATCTGCGTAGGTTCGACCGACAAGACGGCCTCTTCCTCCGTCAGCCCCGCCGCGCGGGCCTGGCGCACCTGCGTGGCCATGACCAGCCGGATCCGCATGTGGCGACATGCAGTGGCCAGCCACCGCAGGCAAAGCTGGGTGCGGGCAGCGGGATCGGGTTCACGGGGGACGGGCGGGCGGGCGGCGTCGCGACGAGCCATACGGACCTCCGAACAGGACGCGGCGAGCGTACCACACGTCTGCGGAAAAGCGCGCGAGCGGCCACGGTGCAACGGCACGCCCGGGCAGCTTCCCGAACGGTGCTGCCCACGTGGAGCGCGTCAGGCTGGCAAAGTCGGCGTCGTGTCGTACAGTTTGCGGCGCACGACCAGCCCTTGACGGGGGCGATCGGCTCGAACGTATTGCCGGGAGTCCTGACCATGCACGACATCGGAACCGCGCTGCTCTACGTGGCGTTCGTCGCCACGCTGGCGACCGGGCTGACCGGCTTGGCGGGAGCCTGGCTGCGTTCTCCTGGCCTGTTGGCAGCCGCGCGGCACGGTCTGGTCGGCTCGTGGTTGGTGTTTCTCGCCATGGGCGCGGCGCTGATCTACGGCCTGGTCACCCACGACTTCGACAACAAGTACATCGCTGCCTACACCGACTCAGACATGCCGATGGCGTACCTGTTGGCCGGCTTTTGGGGGGGAGAGAAGGGCGCGCTGCTGTTCTGGACGACCTCGCTCACCACGTTCTCGGTTTGGGCAGTGCTGCGCAATCGTTCGCAGTCTCAGGTGTTTCTCGGCTACGTCACGTCGTTCCTCGCGCTGGCCGCGTTCTTCTTTGTCGTGCTGATGGTGTTCGAGTCCAATCCGTTCGAGACCTTTCTGGCAGGCGCGGGACCCGACGACGGCAAGGGCATGAACCCGCTGCTGCAGAATCCGCTGATGGCCATTCACCCGCCGTCGTTGCTGACGGGATACATCGCGTTCACGGTGCCTTACGCGTTTGGCCTTGCCGCCCTGGTCACGGGGCAGCTCGACTCGCAGTGGCTGCGCGACACCCGGACGTGGACGTTGGTGTCTTGGCTGTTCCTGTCGCTGGGCCTGATTTTGGGTGGCGCGTGGGCGTATGAGGAACTGGGCTGGGGTGGTTTCTGGATGTGGGACCCGGTCGAGAACGCGGGGCTAATTCCCTGGTTCACGGCGACCGCCTTCCTGCACTCGGTGATGATCCAGGAACGGCGCAACATGCTGAAGCGTTGGAACGCCGTGCTGGTGTGCCTGACGTTTCTGCTGACGATCTTCGGCACCTTTCTGACGCGGTCGCAGCTGATCGACTCGGTGCACGCGTTTGCCGATTCGACGCTGGCCGTCTACTTCATCTGGTACATGGTCTTCATCGCGGTCATTTCGATCGCAGCCCTTGCGTGGCGATGGAAGGCGCTGCGGTCCGACGCCGAGCTGGACAGCCTGATGAGCCGCGAGTCCTTCTTCATCCTCAACAACGTCTTGCTGGTCGGCTGCGCTTTCGTCGTCGCCTGGGGCACGCTGTTCTCGCAGATCTCCGAGGCCAAGGCCGTTCAGGACCTCTACAACTTCTTCGTCAACGCCGTTGGAGCGATCGGCATCCACATGCAGCCGATGACGCAAGGGGTGCAGCTGGGCGAGCCATGGTTCAACCGGGTCATGACTCCGTTGGGCCTGTTGCTGTTGGTACTGACGGGCATCGGGCCGCTGATCTCTTGGCGGCGCGCCACCCGCAAGAACTTCGAGCGCAATTTCCGTCGTCCGGTGGTCGGCAGCTCGCTCTCCACGCTGGTGCTGGTCGGGATCTGGGCGGGCCAACAAATCAGCGGGCGCATGCAGTGGGATGGACTCGACTTTTCGTCCGCCGTGATGAAGGTGGTCGACGGCTTGGGCGGCAGGGACCTGTACGGCTTCGTGTCGGTGTGGTTCGGCATGTTCGTCGCATGGACGATCGCGATCGAGTTCCACGTGGGCGCGCGCGCGCGGCAGAAGATCCACGGCAGTCCCTACCTCGTGTCGCTGGTCCTGCTGACGCTGCGCAACAAGCGGCGTTACGGAGGCTACATCGTGCACTTGGGCGTAGTGCTCTGCTTCCTTGCTTTCACAGGCAACGCCTACCGCATCTATGAGCCCGAGGTCGCGCTGCATCCGGGCGACAAGAAAGACATCGGTGGCTACTCGCTGTTGTTCACGGGGTCGGTCGATCGCTACGAGCCCGACGGCGCCTATGCCTACACCCACGCGACGGTGGTCGCGGTGGACCGGGACAGCAAGGTCTCCGACGACAAGGTCGCTGAGGTCGCCGCCATGGCGCGAAAGACCGGAGCCAAGGTCTCGGCCCAAGCAGTTCCCGGAACCCCTCGCGTCTCCTTGATCTTCGACGACGCGCTGGTCGGCCGCCGGTTTGCCGCGCGCCAGTTCGCCGGACGGTTGGGCGAGCAGATCAAGGTTGTCGGTTCCGACGCCCAAGACCCGCGAGTCCTCCACATGACGTTGGGTGAGGAGATCGCCGCCGTGGCCGAGGTCGTGCCGCAAGCGGTCATGAAGGTGTTTGGCGATGTCCGCGAATACGGCAAAGAGCGCGCCCCCTCGCCCGTAGAGGTCCGGACCGTCCCGGGGCAGCCGGGCTTCGATCTCGTGTTCGTCGACAAGGGCGAGCTCGACCGCTTCGTGACTGACCTGAAGGCGGGGCCGTGGCCAGGCTTGCTGCACGCGGCCGTCAACGCCAAGGTGCAACTGACCAAGGGCGTGCAGGTCGACGTGGTTCCTGAGGGCGTCGGCAACGTCCTGTATCCAGAGGCGCGCTTCTACAAGAAGCACTCGTCACCCACGACGGAAGTGGCCATCAAGTCGACGTTTTCGCATGACCTGTATCTGGCGATGCGACCGGCGCAGGGTCAGCGCTACATCAACCTGCTGGCCGTCGTGTTTCCCTTCGTTTCCTTCCTGTGGCTGGGGGCGATCGTGATGCTGTTCGGAGCCTTCGTGGCGTTGATCCCAACCCGCCAGGCACCCGTGACCGCCCGCGAGGAATCCACCACCGGTCCCGTCGCGTGACGCAAAGACCCAGACGCATTTACGTTTCTTCGCATTCTCGCGCCACCCGGGTCATGCGCGGTCTTGCGCCGGTGCAGGCCGTCCATTCGCCCCCCTGTGGCGATGGAGAGCCCCAGTTCTCGGTTCTGCCGCTTGCCTAGGCGGTCGGGAATCGCGACGCTATGCGTTCGCGGCGCCTGCCGCCCAGTCCGCCGTTCGTCCTGGAGGCTCTGACATGACCCTGCGTGCTTCTCATCGTGCGTTCGCGTTTGCGTTCGCCGCACTCCTGCTCGCGTCTTGCGGCACCGACGCCGTGATCGAGGGCCCCGGGAGCGTCACAGACCCCGACACGCAGAATGACGGGACGACCTTGAGCGACTCAGCGCTGGACGGAACCGACCAACCAGACGTTGCCCCCGACGCCGTCGAAGACGTGGTCGACGTGACGCCAGTCGGGTGCTCCGTTGCCGGAGATTGCGTGGGAAGTGCGGGCCTGTGTCACGCCTTTGTGTGTGTGCAAGGCGAATGCCTGACGGAGCCTGTCGTCGATGGCGAGCCCTGTGATGACGGCAACGCGTGTACCGAAGGGTCGATCTGCGCGGCCGGCCAATGCGTCGGTGGTACCGGCGTGTGCGCTTGCGAGGCCGACAGCGACTGCAACGACGGCAACGCCTGCACGGTCGACAGCTGTGACCCGCTTGAGTCTGTCTGCACTTTCGTCGTGCAAGCAGGCGCGGCGTGTGACGACGCCAACGTCTGCACCGTGGGCGAGTCCTGCGGCCCGAACGGTGCCTGCGTAGCCAACAGCCAGATCGCCTGCGATGACGGCAATCCTTGCACCACGGACACCTGCGACGCAGCGACCGGAGGCTGCACTTACGCTGGCGGGGCCGTGGGGGCGTGCAGCGACGGCAACCCCTGCACCGAGGGCGATGCGTGCAAAGCCGGCAAGTGCCAAGCGGGCGCCGCCAAAGCGTGCGACGACGGCAACCTGTGCACGATCGATAGCTGCGACTCCGCCACGGGCACCTGTCAGAACATCGAGTCCACGGGAACGTGCGACGATGGCAGCGCTTGCACGGTCGGCGATACCTGTCAGGCGGGCAAGTGCCTGTCCGGTGCACCGGTGCTGTGCAACGACGGCAACCCTTGCACCGACGACCTGTGCGCCGCAGCAACCGGCTGCATCACCCAGCCCAATGTCGCCGCGTGCTCGGATGCAGCCAAGTGCCTCAGCGGTGTCTGTTCGGCAGGTGCGTGCCAGCTGAACGGCGCCGCCGGCTGCGACGACAACAACGCCTGCACCACCGACGTGTGCCAGAACGGCCAGTGCGTTCACACGCCCATCGGCAACGGCACCGTCTGTTCGACCATCGACCTCTGCTTCGAGTCCGCGGCGTGCCAAGCGGGCGTCTGCACTCCGCAAAAGGCGCTGGACTGCAGCGACGGCAACGCCTGCACGATTGACGCCTGCGACCCGGTGAAGGGATGCGTCTGGAAGTCCATGATCGGTCCCTGCGACGACGGCAACGCCTGCACGGTTGGCGAGAACTGCGCGCTGGGCAAGTGCGGCGGTGGCGCGCCCCTGGACCCCAAGACCGCTTGCGAGGACGGCAACCCCTGCACCACGGCAACGTGTGACCCCAAGGCCGGGTGCCAGCAGCAGAATGCGTCGGGCGCTGCGTGCGATGACGGCAACCTGTGTACGCTGGGGGACGCCTGTCAGGCGGGCAAGTGTCAGTCGGGCGCAGCCTCCAAGTGCGACGACGGCAAGCCTTGCACCGCAGACAGCTGCGACGCCACGACGGGCGCCTGCGCGTCGGTGCCACAGCCCGAAGGCGCACCGTGCGACGACGGCAACGGCTGCACGACCTCCAGCGTGTGTGGCGGCGGCGTGTGCGTCGGCTCCGGTGCCAAGGTGTGCGACGACGGTCTGCCCTGCACCAAGGATGCCTGCGACCCGGCCACGGGCGTCTGTGTGACTTCGGCAGGCGACGGTCTGCCGTGCAACGACGGCAACGCGTGCACGACCAACGACGCCTGTCTGGGTGTCGCCTGCGCGGGCGGACCGGCTCAGGTCTGCAACGACGGTGACCCCTGCACGGCTGACAGCTGTGCGCCCGCCACCGGTTGCGTTGCGACGCCGATCCCCAACTGCGCCGGCTGCAAGGCGTCCACCGACTGCAACGACAACAGCTCTTGCACCACGGACACTTGCGACCCATCGACCTCGAAGTGCGTGTTCACTCCCAAGTCCGGCGCTTGCGACGCGGGCGACCTTTGCACCTACGGCGACCAGTGCCAGGCGGGCGTTTGCGTGAAGGGCGCTGCCCTGAAGTGCGACGACGGCAACGCGTGCACGCTTGACTCCTGCGACGCCGCGACCGGCAAGTGCGCGACGACACCGGTGGCCAACGGCACCTCGTGCTCCGACGGTCTCGCCTGCACTACCGGCGACGTTTGCCAAGCGGGCAAGTGCAAGCCCTCCACGGTGGACTGCCCGTTGTACAAGGAGACGTTTGAGTGCGGCACTGGCGGTCAGGGCTGGACCCTCGACACGCCCCAGAACAAGAAGGTGATCTGGGCGGTGGACCAGACGCCCGCCATCCCCAACAGCGCGTCGTACGGCTGCACGCTGAACTTCAACAACGGCACGAACTACTGCGACAAGCAGGGCGGCGGCTGTCAGGACCCGACCGGACAAGCCACGTCGCCCACCGTCGACGCGAGCACCGCTTTCGGCACCCTGCGCTTGAAGTTCAACGCGTGGTATCAGCTGGACACAGGCGGCATGGCGACGAATTCGGACCTGCCGCGCATCCGCCTGCGCGACCAGAACACCGATCAGGTGATCCAGACGATCAACCTGTCCAAGTCGTCGCAGAACATGGCGACGTGGCGCAGTCTCGAGATCGCGATCCCCGACTTGGCGGGCCGCAAGTTCCGGATCGAGCTGGAACTGCAGAACGCGTGGGGCTCCGGCGGCAATCAGGGCGCCGGCTGGTTCATGGACAACGTCATCGTCGATCAGCTTCCCGCCGCCGAGAACTGCTCGGACGGTCTGGACAATGACGGCAACGGCAAGATCGACTGCGCGGACCCCTTCTGCATCGCCGCGTCCGTGTGCAAGGAAGATTGCGGCAACGGCATCGACGATGACTTCAACGACCAGATCGACTGCGCCGACACCAAGTGCGCGGGCGCGACGGAGTGCCTGCCCTCGTTGGCCAAGTGGGACTTCGACTGCAACGACACGGGCTGGAACTTCAGCGACGGCGCCAACGGCGTCAGTTGGGCCATCGACGCAACGCCTGCGGCCATCAAGCCGTACACCGGCCAGTGCACGCTGAACTACAACAACGACGTGGATTATTGCGGTGTTGCGACCTGCAACGGCTTCAGCAACTGGTCGGCAGGCACGGCCACGCTGGCGACCGAGGTGGACGCGACCGGCTACAAGACCGTGATATTGGGCCTGCGCAGCTATCTGGACGTCGACAACAGCGACCAGGAAGACCGGTCGTTCGTTCAGATCTCGACGGACAACTTCAAGGGCTGCTGCGGGTCGACCAACCAGTGCAGCCAGACCTCGCCCAATGGCTGCAATACCGCGGGAACACAGACATTCGAGCTCGCCAAGACCTCGCAGCAGCAGTGGATCAAGGTCGAGAACGACATCAGCAAGTTCGCCGGCCAGAAGTTCAAGATCCGCTTCCGCTTCAACTCGGTGTCCGGCAACAACAACGACAACCCCGGCTGGTTCGTCGACGATGTGCGCGTGTACGCCAAGTAGGCAGGATGCTCCTGTTCATGGCACCCCGCCGCGTTTCCGGGTAGCCTCCCGTCAGGACGCCGAAAGCTGCGTCCGCGAGGGGGCATGACGGTTCCGGACCCCACTCACGCAGAGCTCGTCTTGGGCATCGACCCCGGCTCACGCTACATGGGCTGGGCGGTGCTGGGGTCTGTCGGCATGCGCGTGCACCGGGTCGACAGCGGCGTGTTGAAGGTGGTGGCCGAAGCCGACCTGCCCCAGCGGCTCGGACGTCTGCTCGACGAGCTGGAAGGGTTGTTCGCCAGGTTCGCCGTCACCGCATTGGCCATCGAGGCAGCGTTCGTGAAGGACAATCCCCGCACGGCACTGGTGCTCGGTCAGGCGCGCGGGTTGCCAATCGCACTGGCCGCCCGCAAGGGCTTGCCTGTGCACGAGTATCCGCCGGCGGTGGTCAAGCGGCGCGTCGCGGGGTCCGGGCGAGCCGACAAGCGTCAGATGCAGGAAATGATGCGGCTGCTGCTCGAGATGGATCGCCTGCCGGCAGAGGACGAGGCCGATGCCCTGGCGGTGGCTTGGGCACACCTGCAGACCGTCGGTACGTTTGCCCAGCCGGCCGTCGCCCGGGCGCAGGCGGCAGCGGTGGCCGAGGACCCGCGGCCACGAACGGCGGCGCAGACGCTGTACCTCGAGCTGGTGCAGCAGGCCGGTGGCTCACGGAGGCGTCGATGATCGCGTATCTGCGCGGGATTTGTCAGGCGGTGGACGAAGAGGGCATCGTGGTCGATGTGCATGGCGTCGGCTATCGCGTCTTCCTGTCGGAACGCGACCGCGCGCTGCACCAACCGGGCGGTGACGCCGAAGTCCTGATTCACACCATCGTTCGCGAGGACGCGTTTGCCCTCTACGGTTTCGCGACCGCTGCAGCGCGCGACCTGTTCGTGCTGCTGCTGTCGGTGTCCGGCGTCGGTCCCAAGGGCGCGCTGGCCCTGTTGTCTGCGATGACGCCTCACGAGTTGTCCGCCGCGGTCGAGGGCGAGCGTCTGGCCCTGCTGACCAAGGCCAAGGGCATCGGCAAGCGCACCGCAGAGCTGATCGTCGTCAAGCTGCGTGGTCGGTTGCCGGTGGAGCTGCTGGTGCCGGTGGCGCGTGTGACGGGCACCGGGACTCCCGCCGCGGAGGCAAACGTGCCGGCGATGAACCGCGACGTGCTCAGCGCGCTCGCGAATCTCGGGTACAAGGCGGTCGTTGCCGAAGCCGCGCTGGCCCAGGCGCGCGAATCGGGCGCGGGGCCAGGCTTTGATGCGGTGCTGCGGGCCACGCTGGCGCTGCTGCGGCGTCCGGGATAGCTTGACGACACCCAGTGCGAGGCAGGACCCATGGCCGTGCAGATGCGCTCCCCGGATGACCCGCTGACCTCGGTGCCCGCCGAGCCCGCCGCCGACCGCGTGCTGCGGCCGCGCTCGTTCGACGAGTACGTGGGCCAAGAGCCAATCCTGCGCAACCTGCAGGTCTTCATCCAGGCGGCACGACAGCGCGGCGAGCCGCTGGATCACATGTTGTTCTGCGGACCTCCGGGGTTGGGCAAGACGACGCTGGCGTGCCTGATCGCGGGTGCGATGGGCCGCAACCTGGTGTTGACCTCCGGTCCCGCTATCGAGCGTAAGGGCGACCTCGCGGGTATCCTGACCGGCTTGGGCGAAGGCGATGTGCTCTTCATCGACGAGATCCACCGGCTGACCGCCGTCGTTGAAGAGAACCTTTACCCCGCGATGGAGGACTTTTCGTTCGACATCGTGATTGGCGACGGCCCCCACGCCCGCACCGTCAAGCTGCCCCTGCCCAAGTTCACGCTGTTGGGCGCTACCACGCGTACGGGGCTGTTGACGGGGCCACTGCGGGACCGCTTCGGCTACGTCGCGCGCCTGAACTTCTATTCGTCGGAGGAGCTGGCGCGCGTCGTGCGGCGCTCGGCCGAGGTCCTCAACGTCCACTTGACGTCGGACGGCGCGCTGGAGATCGCCAAGCGATCACGCGGAACTCCCCGGATTGCCAATCGTTTGTTGCGACGCGTGCGCGACTTTGCCGAGGTGCAGGGCACTCCCTCGGTGGACGCGAAGACCGCATCGGCGGCGCTGGAGCTGCTCGAGGTCGACAAGGCCGGCTTCGACGCGATGGACCGCAGCTACCTGCACAAGCTGATCGTGCTGTTCGGCGGCGGTCCGGTCGGCATCGACACGATGTCGTCGGCGTTGGGCGAGCAGCGGGACACGTTGGAGGACGTCTACGAACCTTTCCTGTTGCAGCAGGGGTACATCGCTCGCACGCCTCGCGGTCGCGTCGCGCTGGCCCGCGCGTGGGAGCACCTTGGCCTGACCCAGCCAAAGCCGGAAGACGAGAGCGGTCAGCCGCGGCTGTTCTGACCGACCGGCGGCAGCAGGCACGGGGGCGCGATGGTGATCTCAGGGGCGAGCGACGAGCTGCAAGTTGCCGTCACGGGGGAGGACGGTCGCGTGTTCTTGGCCGTGCGAGCGCAGCCGGGAGCCAAGCGGTCGGCAGTCCTTGGGATGCACGGTGGGCGCTTGCGGATTGCGGTGCAGGCACCTCCGGTAGACGGCAAGGCCAACACCGCGCTGCTGTCGTGGTTGGCGGAAGTGCTGCAAGTGCCGGCGCGGCAGGTGATTTTGGCGGGTGGTCAAGGTTCGCGAGACAAGCGGGTGGAGATTCAGGCTTCGCGGGCCCAGGTCCTCGACCGGCTGCGGTTGGAGTGCTTGAAAGGGCAAACGAGTCGAAATTGAACCTCCACAGATCTGCGGACCCCCGTCGCCTTGCTCGACAGACGGCGATCGCCTAGATTGCCCCCACCACGGACCCAGGGCTCCCTCGTATGGCCGAACCCAACCTTCAGAATCGCAACGACGCGGACGAACTTCCGCCCTCTTCGCTCGTCGACAACATGTACCGCGTCGTGCGCCTGATCGGCCGCGGCGGCATGGGGTCAGTGTACGAGGCTGAGGACATCCGTCTCGGTCGTCCTGTCGCCCTCAAGGTCTTGCGCTCTGACCTTGCGCGCCAGCTGCAGGCCGACGAGCGGTTCTTGCAGGAAGCCAAGATCCTTGCGCGCATTCGCTCTCCCTTTGTCGCGACGGTGTACTCGATTGGCGCCACCGCCGCGGGCCGCACGTACATCGCGATGGAGTACATCGAGGGCGAGTCCTTGGGCGATCTGCTGGACCGCGAGCGTTGGCTGCCCCTGCCGCGCGCCGCCCGCATCGCCCAGCGCGTGTGCGAAGCCCTCATGGAAGCCCACAAGTTGGGGATCATCCACAGGGATCTGAAGCCGGACAACATCCTGCTGACCCGCATCGGGTCGGTGGACGACTACGTCAAGGTCGTGGATCTCGGGCTTGCGAAGCACATCGCCACCGCCGGTGTCCCCTTCGAGCCGAAGATGACGCAGCACCAGAAGCTCGTCGTCGGCACGCCCGCGTACATGAGTCCAGAGCAGGCGGCCGGTCAGCAGGTCAGCCCCGCAAGCGACCTGTACTCTCTGGCGGTGATCTTCTACGAGATGATCTGCGGCAAGCTGCCCATCGACGGAGAGACGCCTCAGGACTTCCTGCGCGCCCACCAGCTGCAGCCGCCGGTTCCACTGGCGCAACGCCGCACCGATATTGTCTTCCCGCCCCAAGTGGATGCGTTCTTCCAGCGCACGCTTGCGAAGTCGCCCACCGACCGTCCGGCCGATGCGCGGATGTTTGTCACCGAACTCGAGCGGTTGGAAGGCATCGTCGCCGAGTCGCGGCACGCCAAGTCGGTGCCGACGGCTGCCCGCATTGCCCGGCGCCATGGCACGGCACTGGTGCCGGTCATCGAGGCCCTGGATGCCGGGCTCGAGCGAGCCAAGGACCGCGTCCGCTTGGAGTTGGCGGGTTTGGCGGCGCCGCAGCCTGGAAGCCTGTACGAGAGCTTCGACGCTTTCGTGGGACACGTGGCCGAGCGGGCCGACGCCCCCGTCGTCTACCGCGTTCGGGTCCCGCCAGGTTCGGACAGGCTACCGCTCGCGTGTCTGTTCGACGACATCCGCCAGCGCTCCGGCCTCTACGACGACGATGCGCCCTCGACGGCCCGCCGCAAGCTGCTCTCCTGGGTCCAGGGGCTGATGCCCGACCGTCCGGATCGTGCCAGCCAGGTGGCGCACTTGATTGGCCTGTTCCTGCGGGTGGAGTTTCCGGACTCGCCTCACCTCTCGCACGCGCGCGCAGCTCCGGACGTTGCCAGGACCGCGGCGCTTGGTGCGCTTGCCGACACGTTGCGAG
Organism: Myxococcota bacterium; assembly: GCA_049317445.1. GTDB lineage: Bacteria > Myxococcota_A > UBA9042 > UBA9042 > UBA9042 > CAJBNH01. Next base: position 73,965 of record JBMOIG010000005.1, read on the forward strand.
GGATCGCCGGCCGCAGCCTGCTCGTCATCATCGTCGAGCGTGCGGACCAACTGACCGAGACCGAAGCGACGTTTGTGCGGCGGCTGTTGCGTCAGCTCGGTGCCGCTCCCGTGCTGGTGGCGCTTGGCTGGGTTGGCCCCGTGGACGGCGTTCCTGCCGGGTTCATGGGGACGCTTGCGTCGGCGGCGATTGCTGCGGTCCCGGCCGACGACGCCCGCCCGTACGCCCCGTTGGAGCCGGGCATGGCCCGCACGGTCGCGGCCATCACGCATTTGGGGATGCCCATTTGGCCCGATCTGGTGGAAGCCGCCGTCGGCATGCCGGTGGTCGGCCACATCGCGCAGCTGGTCGCCTTGGGCAACCTTCGACCGATGCCGTACAGTCACCTGTCGACCCAAGTCGAGTATCTGCTTGGCGAATCGCCGCAGGCCCCAGACCCGGACGCAAGACCGGTCCGGCTGGATTACGAGAGTGCGCTGTCCTGGATATACGCGCAGTCCCAGGACCGTCTCGGGCTCTGGGCAACGCGCGTGTCACGGTTGGAGGCCAGTGCGGGCGACCTCGTCCACGCCGCCGCTCACGCGCGAATGGCGGCCGACCTCGCGCGGTCTCTGGGAGCCACGTCTGAGGCAGTCGAGGGCTTTGAGCGGGCACGGTCGCTGGCGCTGACACTGGAGGCGAGCGGTGACCAGACGCACGGAGCGCTGGAGCTTGCCGAGGCGGCGATCGGCCTGACAGGAACGCTGTTTGCCCGCGGCGACTTTGGTCCGGCGGGAGAGCGGGCGCTCGAGGCGATCGAGCACCTGCGCGCTCTGACCGACCTGCGCGAAGAAGACTGGTATCGTCTCGGCGTGCCGTTACTGTCGACTTGGGCGATGGCCGAAGCGGCATACGGTCGCCCCGACCTGCCGGTTCCCGCGCTTGCCGGCCAGATCGATCTGATCAACCAGTCCCACTCTGCGATCGCCACCGACCAGCTGCTGCAAGTGCGACTGGCCTTGGGCGTCTGTCTCGAAGGCGCCGGCGACCCCCGCGCCGCTCTCGAGGTCTGGACGGACGCACTCGATTCCCTGCCGCTCGCGGCGGATCCGGTGAGGTTCTCGGAGCTGACGCGGCGCATCTCAGAGGCCTACCGCGCCTTGGGCGACGGCGAGCTGGCCGTACGGCACGCCCGCAAGTCGTTGGCCGCAGCCCGCGATGCACGCAACCTGCTGCTTGAAGTGGCCTCGTTGCGGGCACTTGCACTCGCGCTGCGGGATATCGGCGAGCTGGACGACGCTGAAGCACAGCTGGGCGAGGCCCTCAACGCGGTCGGTCGTGTCGATCAGCATCGGCTGGCGGCGGAGATCCTGGTGTTGCAGGCCGCGGTGCTGCAAGCGCGCGGTGCGACGGAACAGGCGGACGCAGCCTTGGCCAAGGCGTGTCGCGCCTTTGCGGCGATGGCGGATCTGGCGGGCTTGTCGGACGCCCTGCGGCAACGCGGTGAGATCCAGATGACTTTCGGCATCTACGCGCGAGCACAGGCTTTCGCCGAAGAGGCTGCGCGTCAGGCCGTGCTGGCTGCTGACGTTCCCTTGCATATTCACGCGTTGCTGCTGATGGCCCGTGCGGCTGCGGCATCCGGTGCTTCGGACGTGGCCCACAACACGATGGAAACGGCGTTCCACATGGTGGCGACCGACGTGCCGACGGTGGAGCGGGCCGATTGCATGGTGGTGCTGGCGGATCTGTTGGAAGCCGGAGTGCTGACGTCTGAGCAGAAGCCCACGGCGCTGCTGCAAGATGCCCAAGCGCTGTACCGTGAGGTGGGCTCGCAGGCTGAGGCGGACCGTCTGGCGCGGCGACTTCGCGCTATGCGGGCCTCATCGTTCCGCGAGCTCAGTTGACCGCACTTGTCAGCGGTGCGTCGGATTGATCAACTGCATCAGCTCTGCACGCGTCGCCGGATTGTCGCGGAACACCCCGAACATGGCGCTGGTCACCGTCACCGCGGCGGGCTTGCGCACACCGCGCACGGCCATACACATGTGCGTCGCCTCGATCACCACCGCCACGCCGGCAGGCTCCAGCGCGTTTTGCAGCGCCGCGGCGATCTGAGTCGTCATGCGCTCTTGCACTTGCAGGCGGCTGGCAAAGACATCGACCACGCGCGCGAGCTTGGACAGTCCGACGACCTTGCCGTTTGGCAGGTAGGCGACGTGCGCCTTGCCGATGAAGGGCAGCATGTGGTGCTCGCACAGGCTGGAGAAGTCGATGTCACGCACCAGCACGATCTCTTCGTTGGCCTCAGTGAAGATCGCGGATCGAATGATCTTCTCCGCGTCCTCGGCATAGCCCCGGGTCAGCCACTTCATCGACTCGGCCACCCGGTGCGGCGTGCGCAACAGACCCTCGCGCTCAGGGTCTTCTCCCAACTGCACGAGCATCTGGCGGATGAGGTCTTCCACGGTTCTCTCCTGGTCTTCGACTCGCCTGGGCGCGGCAGGGGATTTCGTTTGCGCTCGAGGCGTGGGATGAGCCGTGCCGGGCAGTGGATGCGCCGACGACGGGCCATCTCGCCTCAGGGGCCAACCTTGGCCGGCGTGTTGCAGCGGGCAGCGGCGGCTTGCACGAGGGAGAGCGACGACGACCCCAGCTCCGTGACGCGCTCGACGGTGGCGGTCAGACTGTAATTGGCCAGTTGCCGGTCCACTTCTCGCTGTACGGCGTCACCGTCGCGCGTCTTGCGGCAAAGCCCGTCTGCAAGCGCTTGGACGACGATCGCCCGTACCATCAGCGTTTCGGCCTCCTCGATGCGCTCACCCTCGACCCCGTTTGCCCGCAGCAGGTCGCGCAGTCGTGCCGCCTCTGCCAGCGCCCGACCCGGCCGACCGTCGTCCAGCGCTACCTCCGCAAGGTTCTTGTGGATTTGTGGTACGCCGGGCTTCAGTCGCTCGGCCTGCTCCAAGGCGGCGGTCGCCCCTTCATAGTCTCGTTCCCGGTGGCGAGCGGCGGCGAGCGCGTTCCACGCTTGCACGCTGTCGGGGGTGACCTGGATGGCCCGTCGCAGGACCTCCAGCGCCTTCTTCGACTCGCCCTTTTCAACCAGCAGCAGGCCCAGATCCCGCAGCGCCTCAGGGTGTTGGGGGTCGATCGCAAGGCACTTGCCAAACGCGACCTCGGCCAGATCGTTCTCACCTGCGACCGTCAGCACTTGCGCCAGTTCCAGCCAAGCGTCGGGGCTCTGCGGCGCCAGTTGGGTCGCGCGATGGGCGGACTCCAGCGCTTGGGGAACCCGCCCACGGCCCAGCAGCGACCGCGCCATCTGCACGTGCAGCTGCGCGTGATCGGGATGGAAGCGCAGCGTGTTCGAGACGACTTCTCCGGCCATCACGAACTCCCTGCGTCCCAACAGGATCTCGGACATGCGCACCGCTGACGCCGCGTCGGACGGCACCAGCCGCATTCGTTTGGCGTACATCGACAGCGCATCGTCGTCGCGTCCGGCACCGTCGAAGGCCCGCGCCAAGGCCCCGGCAACCTCAGGGTCCGTTGGGTGTTTCTCGGCCACGGGGCGCAGCAGGGTCACCGCTTCGGAGTGGCGCCCCCGCAGCATCAGTGTGTCGGCCAAAGCGAGGATCGCCAGCAGGTCGCCACCTTCGGCAAGTGGCGCAAGTGCATCTTCGGCCTCGGGAAGCCTGCCATCGTCGCGCAGGGCCAGCGCCCGCTGCAGCTCGGAACTTGGGCCGGTCGCCACGTTTCCGCCGCCGCAGCCTACGGACAGGGCGACCGCCCAGAGGAGCGAGAAGCGCATGATCGTGAGGAGGGGACGACGCATACCCCACAGGTATCACGCCCCGGCAACAGGCTCAACGGTTGGCAGCGTCGCGCGCCTGAGCCTATCCTGCGACCCGCCGCATTGCCCTGAGGTCGCACGATGCCTGCCGTCGAAGAAATTCTGGTGCGTATCAAGGGGTTCTCTGCCGATGAGCCCACGCTTGCCGGTGCGATTGCCCTTCAGGCGGACCCGTTTGCTCCTCTGGCGATCCTGTCGCATCCGCACCCCGCGTTCGGCGGCACGATGGACAACAAGGTCGTGCACCATCTGGCGCGCAGGCTCAACGAGCACGGCTTTTCGACCCTGCGGTACCAGTTCCGGGGGGTGGGGCAGAGCGAAGGCGTGCACGACGGCCGCGGCGCTGAGGTGACGGACGTTCTGGCGGCGATCGTTCACGGGGCTCAGCGTACGCACGGTCCGGTGTGGCTGGTCGGCTACTCGTTTGGTTCGTGGATGTCGGCCGCAGCGGCCGGGAGGTGGCTGCGGACCGGCGCGCGCGGTGTAGACCCGGGGCGGTTACAGCGGCTGGTACTTGTTGCGCCACCGTTGTCGATCTACGAGATCGCCGTGGACCCGCGGGTCGAGACCGTAGCGTTGTTGGGCGATCGCGACGAGTTCTGCTCCACTGACGCCTTTGCGGTTTGGGTCGATGGTCTGCGTCGAGAGCGACAAGGCGTGCCCAACGCTCAGCCCGTCCACACCGGCGTGCTACCAGACTGCGTCCACGGCTTTCACCAGTGTCTGCGCCCGCTGTGGGGTCTGTGGCAAGCGATCGACTCAGGTCTGCGGCCGTAAGTCCTTTCAGCGCAGGCCGTATTTTGCGCGGTTCGCCCGCACTTGTTCCTTGGTGGGCTGGCCGGAATGATGCGGATGGCCGTCGGCACTGCGGTCGAGGCGTGCGACGCGGAACTGGTCGGGATGCTGGACGATCTTCGCATTCAAGGCGGCATCCTCGGTGAGCAGATCGGGCATCTCGCGGTCCTCGAAGATCGCCTGCCACGGGCACTCAGGCTCGCACGCCGCGCAGCTGATGCACTCGCCGGGGTGGATGTAGAGCATGTTCGGCAGGTCGGCGGTGGGTGCGGAGGCGAGCGCGTAGATGCACTCCACGGGGCACACGTCGGCGCACGCCTTGTCCACGCAGTCGATGCACAGGCGGGTGATTACGTAGGCCATCGGGTCTCCTGAAGCCGTCGAGGGTGCCCATGATCGCGCACGGCAGCCCGAACTCCAAGCCCCGTGAACCGCACCAAAGGCAATTCGTCCGGGGGACGTGATCGATCGCAGTGAACGTGATTGAATGCGCGGCACGCTGCGGCGTTGAAAGGGCCAGACGGCGATGTCGCCCCACGCTCCCTGCGCCAAGGAGACCATCATGAAGACCTCGACCCACCTCCTCCTCCAGACCTCGCTTGGACTGGTCCTCGTCGGGATCGCGGCCAGCGCGGCAGGCTGCGGCCCTGTCTACGTGCAAGAGCGCGACGACGGCTACTACAGCCAGTCGTATCCCAACAGCAACTATGCCCAGCCCGCTCCCGTTCAGCCGCAGCAGGCTGTTCCCGCGCAGAGCGGACCCCAGACCTACTTCAGCGACCTCGGCGCCTATGGTTCGTGGGTCAACACCCCTGAATACGGTCAGGTCTGGGTGCCCTACGCGAACCGCACCGCCGGTTGGCGGCCGTACTTCTACGGCAGCTGGGTCTACACCAACTGGGGCTGGACCTGGATGAGCGACGAGCCCTGGGGCGCCGGCCCGTACCACTACGGTCGCTGGGTCTGGGTGAATTCGCAGCAGTGGGCTTGGATTCCGGGCTACACGTGGGGTCCTGCCTGGGTCGTGTGGGGCACGTCGGGCAGCTACGTCGGTTGGGCGCCTATGGGACCGGACTGGGAATGGGGACACCACGACCACACGCACATCCACCACAGCTACTGGGTCTACGTGCCGCAGAACCAGATGGAGGGCAACAAGGTCCAGCACGTGGTCATCCACTCGTCGGACGTGCCCAAGGTCTACAACCAGACGGTCGTCATTCAGTCGCAGACGCAGATTCGCTCCCACGACGGCCAGACCGTGGTCTACAGCCCCGGTCCAAGCCAGGAGCAGGCGCGAGAGTGGAGCGGTGGTCGGCCCGTGCAGCCGCGCAGCATCGACACGGTCCCGAATGCCCAGCCGCGGCAGATCCCGGCCGAAGCGCGTGAGCCCTACCAGCCCCCGCGTCAGCCCGCGACCCCCGGTACCCGCATTCCTGACGGCGGCGTGATGACGGAGCCCCCGCAGCCCGCGCGCCCCGGTGTTGAGCAGCCCGCGCGCCCTGGCGTCGAGCAGCCC
>JBMOIG010000006.1:0-75115 GCA_049317445.1 Myxococcota bacterium
GGTTGGGCGAGAGCCTGGAGGCCGACCTGGAGCGACTGGTGGCAAGTCCAGGCGTGCCTATCGACGTCATCGCCTGCACGGCAACTACGGAACAGGGCGAGCGAAAGGCGATCTCGATCAACATCGCGTCCGTGGGGCAGGCGGGCGACTTGGTGCAGACCGTCAATCGCGGCTTCAAGGGCATCGGCGGCGGCTTTCCGTTCGTGGCCTATGGTGTCGTCAGGGCCTTTCGCATCGCGCCGTGGGACGTCGAACTGCAGGTGGACGACGACGCGCCTGAGACCCGGCGGATGCGCAACCTCGCGATCTGCAACGGGCGTTACCAAGGCGGCGGCATGAATCCCGCCCCGCAGGCCAAGCTGGACGACGGGCAGCTCGATCTCGTGTCGATCGGCGATTTGGGGCCGATTCGCTCGATCCGGGCAGGTCTTGCTGCGTACTCCGGCCGGATGCACGAGCACGCCGGCGTCTCGACTGGCACTGCGCGCACCCTGACCCTGACGCCGGCGCCCGGCCAAGTACCGATGTTGGTCGAGGCCGACGGGGAGCTCCTGGGACACGCTCCGGCTACGTTCCGCGTGATGCATCGGGCGCTGCTTGTCGCGATCTGACGGCTTACGCAAACGGGCAGCAGGCCCGAGGATCCGCCCCACGCAACACCTGCGGAGTCGTGATAGCTGCGGTGCGTGGCCGGCGGACGCCTTGACACCCGTCCTCCGCCGCCTTTCGTTGCCGTGGCTCCTGCGACGCGCGCCGCCATTTGCCGCGCTCGCCGGCCGCGACATCCCCAGACCAGAGAGGCCTTTCGCATGACTGTCGAGACCCGCGCATTCCAAGCCCATACCCGCAAGCTGTTGGACCTGATGATTCACAGCATCTACTCGCACAAGGAGATCTTCCTGCGCGAGCTGTTGTCGAATGCCTCGGACGCCATCGACAAGGTCCGCTTCGAGGCCCTGACCAACCCCGAGTTGGCGACCACGGAGCACCGCATCAAGCTGGTGCCCGACGCCGACAACCGCACGCTGACGATCATCGACAACGGCATCGGCATGTCGCACGACGAGGTGGTCGAGCACATCGGCACGATCGCGAAGTCGGGGTCGGAGGCCTATGCCGAGAAGCTGCGCACGGCGTCGACCGACACGGCCATCCCGGAGCTGATCGGCCAGTTCGGCGTGGGCTTCTACAGCGCGTTCATGGTGGCACGTAAAGTGCTGCTCGAGACGCAAAAGACCGGAGAACCCGAGGCAATCCGCTGGGAATCGACGGGCGACGGCCAATACACGATCGAGCGCCTGCCGCCCCGCGAGCGCGGCACGACCATCACGCTGTTCCTGCGCCCGACCAAGGAGCACGGCGACGACGAGGACGACGCGACCGACGACATCGCGACCGCCGGCGACGACGCCCGCAACGATCAGGACTATGCCGACCCGTGGATTCTGCGGCAGATCGTCAAGAAGTACAGCGACTTCATTGCGTTCCCGATCGTCATGGACCGCGAGCGCATCGAAGTTGAGCGCGACGACGACGGCAAGGTGATCGAGGGCGGCACCCCCAAGAAGACCGTCGAGACCGACACGCTGAACTCGATGAAGGCGCTTTGGACCCGGCCGGCATCGGGCATCGAGCGCACCGAGTACGACGAGTTCTACAAACACGTCACGCACGACTGGACCGACCCGTCCGAGGTCATCCACCTGCACGTCGAGGGCACGCAGGAGTACACGGCGCTGCTGTACATCCCGTCCAAGGCGCCGTTCGACCTGTACTCGCGCGAGCAGCGGCGCGGGTTGCAGCTCTACATCAAGCGCGTCTTCATCAGCGAAGAGGTCAAGGAGCTGATCCCGGAGTACCTGCGCTTCGTGAAGGGCTTGGTGGACTCATCGGACCTGCCGCTGAACATGTCGCGCGAGGTGATTCAGCAAGATCGGTTGGTGGCGGTGATTCGCAAGCACCTGACGAACAAGGTGATCAGTTACTTGAAGGATCTGCAGGCAAAGGACCGTCCGCGCTATGAAACCCTGTGGACCGAGTTTGGTCCCGCGCTGAAAGAGGGCTTCCACTACGACCCGACGGTCAAGGACAAGCTGGCCGACCTGGTGCTGGTGGCGTCGACTCACGGCCCCGGGCTGTTCACCCTGAAGGAGGTCGCAGAGCGCGCCAAGGAAGGGCAGAAGGCGCTCTACTACCTCACGGGCGACAACCGCGAGATTCTGGGGCAGGCGCCGCAGCTCGAGGTGTTCCGCAAGCGCGGCGTCGAGGTCATCCTGCTGGGCGACCCCATTGACGAGATCATGGTCGGCACCCTGGACAAGTTCGCCGACAAGCCCCTGAAGTCGGCGGCGCGCGGCGAACTGGACGATCTGCCCGAGGCGCAGGGCGACGACGCCAAACCCCAAGAGGAAGCTGGCGATCTGACGCTGCTGACCACCAAGCTGAAAGACCTGTTGAAGGACGACGTGTCGGACGTGCGCGTGTCGAATCGACTGACCGACTCGGCGGTGTGTCTGGTGTCTGACGAGCAGGCGCTGAGCCCGCATCTGGCGCGGCTGATGCAGTCCATGGGCCAGTCGGTGCCGGCGCAGAAGCGGCTGATGGAGATCAACGCCACACACCCGGCGATTCGCGGGCTGCAGGACCTGGCCGGCCGAGAGGGGTCGGAAGAGAAGCTGAAGGACTACGCAGAGATGCTGTTGGACCAGGCACTGCTGGCCGAGGGCGCGCCGCTGAAGAATCCTGCGCAGTTTGCCCGTCGTGTGGCCGACGCGATGGCGGCGGCGGTGGCCCGCTAGCGTCTGCCGAAGTACCGTACCGGCAGTCCGCACCCAAGGCCTGCCGCCATGCGCATCCTGCCGAAGCTTCTGGTCGTTCCGTTGGCCACTCTGGCGGTCTCGCTGGCCTGGCCGGCCCACGCCGCGCTTCCCCCCGTTCAGGCCTACGGGCTGCGCACGACCACCAACGGCCGCGCCGCAGTTGTCGTCGACGAGGCCACGGGTCGGGTACGCGACTTCTTCCTGCACCTGTACCGCCATCGCTCGCCCACCGAGACCACGACCGATGTGCTGTACGACGCCTACTTCGGGCTGCGGCCTTCCGGCGGGCAGGGCGTGTGGGCCAACGCGCTGCCGCATCCGGTGCCGTTTGCCAAGTGCTTGGAAGGCAATGCTTGTGTGGCAGACGAGGCGGCATTCGGCTATGTCGGCACCACCGGCATCGTGCGCGATGTGCGGGTTCAGGACGGTGTGCTGCTGCAGACCCACGCCTTTGCCCCGCAAACGCTGGCCGGACAGGCGATGGTGCTGGTGGCCGTCGTGCGCAACACCGCTTCGACACAGAAGAAGATCGATCTGGGACTGTTGCTGAACGCGCATGTGGGGCCGGGAACGCCGGAGGCTACGGAGCAGGCGGAGCAAATCCTGCAGGTCTCGCCCCACGCTCTGTACGAGAAGTCGCCGCAAAGTCCGCACGCGCTGCTGTACCGGGCTCTGGACGGTGCGGGCAACCGGACGCCCTCGGGCCCCGACTCGCCGACCGGGCTGGACGTGTGGAATCCGTGGGACAAGTTCCAAAAGAATCAGGCGTTTTCGACCGACGCGGTGTCCAGCGTGGGGACTGACCGCGTGGCGGGGCTGCAGTGGTCGGACCTGACGCTGGCCCCGGGGGCAGAGCGGACCTTGGGCGTGTTGGTGCTGTACGGCGAGAACGCGACGGCGGCTACCCTGACCCTGCAGGCTGACCTCTGGCTGGCGGGACGGACGGCGCTGGGCGTTCTGCAGGACGAGTTGGCTGAGTGGCAGACGTGGCAGGGCAAGGCTAAGCTGCCCCAAACACTGACGCCGCAAGAGGAGTTCGCCGCTCGTCGGTCGCTGGCGCAGCTGCGCATGGGGCAGGTGCGTGAGCCGAACACGGGACCGCCGCACACGAACCAGACGCCGAACGGCCAGATCGTGGCCAGCTTGCCACCGGGCATGTGGAACTACACGTGGCCGCGCGACCAGGCCTACGCAGCGGTGGCGCTGACAGCGGCGGGCCACTTGGACGAGGCACGCGCGGCGCTGGACTTTCTGCTGGCGGGCCAAACGGGCAGCTATCAGGCGGAAGTGGGCGCGCCGTATCTGATTTCTCCGACCCGCTACTTTGGCGGCGGTCTGGAGGAGTCGGACCACAATCAGGACGGCCCCAACATCGAGTTCGACGGCTTTGGCTTGGTGCTGTGGCAGGCGGCGCGGTACGTGCAGGCCTCGAACGACCTGACGTGGCTGCAGAAGGCCTGGCCCGACCTGCGCGATGGCGCGGCGGAGCTGCTGGTGCAGTTCGCAGACGGAACCGGCCTGATCAAGCCCGACTCGAGCATCTGGGAGGTGCACTGGAACGGCAAGCAGAAGCACTTCGCCTATACCAGCCTGACGGCCGTGCGCGGGCTGTGTGGGGCGGCGGAGCTGGCAACCGCAGTCGGGCAGGGCGACGATGCCGCGAAGTACCGCAAGGCCGCGCAGGGCATCCGCAACGCGGTTCAGACCAAGCTGGTGGGCAGCAACGGCGCGCTGCTGGGCAATCTGGAGGAGTCGCAAGTCAGCGCCGTCGACGCCGCGGCCGTGGAAGCCTTTCTGGACGGACAGTTGGGCCCGGCGGGCGCGGTGGCAAACGCGACGCTCTCGCTGTGGCAGCAGAAGCTGGCGGCGGGGGGCGGTCCCGGCTTCTTCCGCAACGACGACGGCGGCGAGTACGACAGCAAGGAGTGGTTGTTCATCGACTTGCGCCTGCTGCGCTGGATGGACCGCCGCGCCGCCTTGGGTCAGGTGCATCCGTGGGCAGCGCCTCTGCGGCAGCGGGTGCTGGACGTCGCGCTGGCTGGCGGTGGCATCTTGCCGGAATTGCTGGCAACTCAAGGAGCTACGGCCGGGCAGTTCGACGGTGCCATCCCGATGATGGGCTTCGGGGGTGGCGCACTGCTGCTGGCTCTGGGCGGCGCCGACTGGGACGACGACCTGACCGCGTGCCTCGCTCCGCAAAACTCCGACCCGGATCCTGGACCCGACACGGGTGACGACGCGGAGGACCAGCCGGATGCACCGGTGGAGACGGTGGCCGACGCCGACGCGGAGGTCATGGAACCGCCTGACACCACGCTGGATACCACCGCCGAAACTTGGATGGATGCGGACGACGTCGGCTCGGCAGATTCGGGCGGAGACGTGTCGCCGACCGCGGTCCGGGAGGAAACTTCGTCGGGTGGCTGCACCGTCTCCCAAGGCTCGCGCGTCACAGAATCGGTCAGTCCGTGGTTGCTGCTGGCGACGGGTGGGTTACTTGTCATTCGCAGAAAGTTCGGCCCCCATCGAGGCTTGCAATGAAGTGGATTACGTACTTGTTGACTTTCGCAGCAGCCCTCGGACTCGTGCTGCTGCTGCCGACCTGCCGCGACGCCCAGCCGCCAGTGCCTCCGACGAGGCCCGCCGCCCCGTCGAAGGTTCAGGTGCCGACCGCCCCTTCCGGTCCCTCGCCCGCCCAGCAGGCGCAGGCGAAGCTGGTGGCCGAGCTGGCGTCGGACCCCACGGCCACCGTCAGCCAGGGCTTTGTGCTGGTGCCGCCGGGGCGCTTTCGCATGGGCACCCCCAACGGAGAAATCGAGGAGGACTGGAACGACGCTCCCGTCCACGAGGTCGTCCTGACGCATGCCTTCGAGATCCAGAAGACGGAGGTGACCCAGGCGCAGTACGCCTGGCTTGTGGGGTTGCAGCCCGATCAGGACACGAAGTGCCCGGACTGTCCGGTGGCGAACGTCTCGTGGTTTCAGGCCGCCGAGTACTGCAACCAGCTGTCGCGACAGAAGAACCTGCCCATGTGTCGCACGCTGTTGGCGACGGACGCCACCTTCGAGGGGCTGGCCTGTCGCGGCTATCGGCTGCCGACCGAGGCAGAGTGGGAGTACGCGGCGCGCGCCGGTACCGCTGGACCGCGGTTTGGCCCCACCGACGAGGTCGCGTGGGTCGACAGCAACTCCAGCCTGAAGGCGCACCCGGTCGGCCAGAAGAAGCCGAATCCATGGGGGATCCTCGACCCGCTGGGCAACGTTTGCGAGTGGACGCAGGACTGGATGGGCGACTATCCGGCCGGCCCCGTGACCGACCCCGTGGGGCCGACGACGGGACAGAACCGTGTGTTCCGCGGCGGCAGCTTCCAGTACCCGGACGTCGAGTCGAGGGCAGGGTTCCGCAACGCCTATGGCCCCGGCAACCGCGTCGACTTCATCGGTTTTCGCTGCGTGCGGACGGTGGGACGGTAGCGGCCTGAGGGCTTACTGCTGGCGGTCCCAGGTCGGGTAGAGCACGACCTTCTGCTCGGTACCAGCCGCGATGCGCTTGTAGCCCACGCCCAGCTGGCTCAGGGGCAGTTCGCTGGTGATCAGGAACGAGGTGTCCAGTCCCTTGTTCAGCAAGTCCATCATGATGTCCCACGAGCGGAACATCTCGCGGCCGATGATCGCGTGCAACGTCAGGCCCCGATAGATGATCTTCTGGCCGAAGTCCTGCAGCGTCACGGCCGCATCGGTCGGTAGGCCCAACAGCACCACGTCTCCCGCGGCGCGCGCGCAGCGGATGCAGTCGTTGATGGCGTCCGGGTGACCGCTGATCTCCATCGACACGTCGACGCCGCCGCCGGTGATGTCGATGATGTGCTGGACCAAGGTGTTGCGGTGGGCGCTGTCGATCAGGTGGGTCGCCAGCCGGTCGCTGAAGCCACCGACCTTGGCGCGGTCCTCAGCCTTGCGCAACGCCTTGGGCTTGACGTCCATCACGTGGATCGCCTTGGCACCCAGCACCGCCAGCACCTCGACGACCATCGCGCCGATCGCGCCGTAGCCAGCGACCAGCACCGTCTTGCCGGCGACCGGCACCTTGCACGCGGTGTGGATGGCGTTGCCCAGCGGGTCCAGGAACGCGGCGACGCGCAGCGGCACCTTGGCAGGCACGCGCTGGACGTTGGCGGCGCTGACACACAGGTAATCGGCGAAGGAACCGGCTTCATTGGCGCCGCGGTAGCGGGTGTTGGCACAGGCGTGGGCCTTGCCGTCCAGGCACGCGGGGCAGTGGCCGCAGACCTCGTGCATCTCGGCCGTGACGTACTCGCCAATCTCCCAGCCGGTGACGCCCGCGCCGAGCTTGTCGATATACCCGGCGAATTCATGGCCTTGGATAAACGGCGGCTCAAGCAGCTTGCGCAGCGACTCGTCGAACTTGGCGATGTGCACGTCGGTACCGCAGATGCCACAGGCGGCGACGGCGATGCGCACCTGATTGGGGCCGGGCTCCGGCGTGGGCACGTCGGTGCGGTACTCCCAAACGCCGAATTTCGGGACGACGACGGCGTTCATGACCTTGGGGGCGGGACCACCCGGAACGATGCGGGTCGGGCGAGAGGCAGTGTCGTTAGGCATGATTCTCCGGGGAGCATTCGGTAGGGGGGAGGGAATGCAGGACGGCCCGAGAAGTGGGGGTCGTCGAGGTGAGAATTGGAGCACATCGGCAGTGGGTTTGTCGACGGTCCTGCGTGAGAGAGCGTGCAGAACCTGACGGCGGGAACGACCGAGCGGTCGTGGGTGCTACGGGCAGACCTGAAGGATCCGCAGATCGTCGACCAGCACGCCCAGGGTGTCGTTGGACTGGTCATCGACCGCATCAAAATCCAAACGAATCCAGAGCTTGTCGCCCAAGTCGGCCGGCAGATCCAACACCAGCTCCAGCCAGTTGTCGCCGGTTGTCTTCACGCAGCTGCCTCCCTGCCCACAGTTGGTACCTTGAGGGCACTGCGCGGCCGGCAGCGACGACTTGGTCCATAGCACCTTGGCGGGCTTGCCGGTCGCCTCTGCCGAGATCGTGATCTTGTCGTAGTTCACGCACGCCTCGACCTTGGCCTGAATCTGCAGCCGAAGCTGGCGCTTGGTGCCAGGAGGCAGCGAGACCTCAGGCAGGGTGACGGTGCCCTTGTTGTTGTTGAACGAGTACTTCAGCGTGGCAGGGTCGCCGTAGTACAGGACGCTGCCGGGCGTGAAAGCCCAGGGCGTCGCGTAGACCTGCCACCCCTTGCTCGGGCTGTTGCTGTTGCTGATCTTGGCGCCCGCGGGCAGTCCGCTGTCGAAACCCTCTTGCCAGAACACCTTCTTGGGGTCGCAGCAGGTGGCGACCGCCGTGTGCGTGCAGGCGCCCGTCCCCGGGGTGCACGCGTCGGTGGTGCAAGCGTTGCCGTCGTCGCAAAGCGCCGTGTTGGCGGGGAACGTGCAGTCCTTGGCTGCGTCGCAAGCATCGACGGTGCAGGGATTGCCGTCGGTGCAAGTCTTGGCCGCGCCCGCGATGCACTTGCCGTTCAGGCACTTGTCACCCACGGTGCACACGCTGCCATCAGTGCAGTCGCTGTTGTTGGCCAGAAATACGCAGCCCCCGGGTGCCTTGGGGTCGCACGCTTCGTCGGTGCAGGCGTTGCCGTCGTCGCACACCAGAGGTTTGGTGCCGGCGCACTTGCCTGCCTTGCACAAGTCCGCGTCGGTGCAGACGTTGCCGTCATTGCACGGTGCCGCATTCTCGACGAACAGGCAGCCGCCCTTCGGGTCACACTTGTTGTCGGTGCAGGCATTGCCGTCGTCGCAGTTGTTCGGCAGCGCCGTGTGCTGACAGCCAGCCTTGGGGTCGCAGGCATCGCTGGTGCACAAGTCCTGATCGTCACACTTGTCGGCCGTACCTTTGCACAAGCCGACGGCACACAAGTCGTCCTTTGTGCATGGGTTGCCGTCGTCGCAGGCTTGCGTGTTGGGCTTCTGGCCGCAACCCTGACCCGGCACGCAGACCGTGTCGGTGCAGAGGTCGTTGTCCGAGCAGACGACTCCGACGTTGTAGCCACCGCCGTCCGCGCGGCACTCGAAATACCCAAGCGAGCTGCCGCAGCCCCCCTTGGCGCAAAGGTCTTCCTGGCAGCGGTGGCTGGCGTCGCAGAACTTGCCCGGCAGGCAGTCGTCGACCGTCTCGCAATCGACGCACACGCCGGCCACGGTATCGCAGATCAAGTCACATTCCTTGCTGGTCTTGCAGGGCTTCGCGCCGATGCAGCGGTGATCCAGACAGGCCTGTTGGTCACCGCAGTCGGCAGCCACCACGCAATCAGCGCACAGACCGATCGGCTTGTCGCACACCTGGTTGTTGGCCTTGCACTCGACGTCGGACTTGCAGGTCTTCGATGCCGAACACTTGCGTTCGAGACAGAGCAGGCCAGCGCCGCAGTCGGCCGACGTCAGGCACGGGACACACGCACGGGTCGTAAGGTCGCAAACACCCGACTTGCAGGGGTTCTTGTCGTCGCAAGGAGCAACGGTTTGCGTGCAGCCGGGAATGGCCTCGTGGGTGCAGGCGCCCGTGGCACTGCACCCGTCGATGGTGCAGGCATCCTCGTCTGCGCACTCCGACGCTGCGGTGCATCCCGCGGGGGTCGCGTCAGGGTCGGGGGCGGCGTCGGAGGAGGTCTCCGTCGCTGCGTCGGGGTCGGTCACGCCGTCGGTGGTGGCATCGTCCGAAGCCGTGGCGCCGTCTGGCAGCGACGTGTCGCTGAGCGAAACATCGCCAGTATCTTCCGTGACATCCGCAGCAGTCATGCCGCCGAGCGGGGTCGTGATATTGGAGCAACCGGCGGTCAGGGCGACCAGCAGGACAACGGTCGCAAGGGCGCGAGGGCAGAAGGAGTGCATGCGGTGGCCTCTGCGAAAGGTGGGAGACAGCCTTGCATGATACGGGTCGTGGCAGGGGCGGACAAGGCAAGGTGCATGGACGGAATAAATCGGGTCAATTGGGTCCGAAATTTGGAATCGACTTGACAGGCGTCGCGGCGTGGCGACGATTCCCGCCGTAACTGAACGACGACAGCCGCGCGTTGCGGCTTCTCCGTGGGAGGGACCCGATGGTAGGCATGGGTAAGCCTTGGCGCCGCTGTAGATTGGTTCTGATGTGGGCGGTGTTGCTGATGATGCCGACTCTCGCTCAGGCGCAGGTCTTTGAGAGCGGCGAGTCGCTGCTGATGGGCTATTCCGTCACCGGCGGGGCCATCTACGAGGCCGGGCGCGGCGAGCTCAGCGGTTGGCGCGACGGCGTCGATCCCACGCCGACCGCCTACGGCTTCCGTTACTTCGAACGCAACGGTTTGATCTCAGGCACGATCGGCGCCGTAGCCGTGGTTCTGGGCGGCGCAATGGCGGCGTCGGGACCCAAGAGCGTCGAGACCTGGGAAGACTCGAACTACCGCTATACGAAGACAACCTATTACAGCCCTGCCGAACAAGCAGCGATCACCGGCTCGGCCGCACAGTCGGCGTCCGAGCTGATGGGCTCGCCCAACCAAAGCTTCGACCTGCAGATCTTCTCGCGCTCCCTCGGCGGCACCACGGCCGGCTACAAGGCCAACCTCATGTTCGTGGGCATCCCGTTTGAGGGCGGCATGGTCGACGTCGGCATGGGGTTGGGCAAGGTCACGTCGGCGTTTCAGGACAAGGGCCAATATTTCGTCAGTCGCTACACATACTTTGGAATGCCGATGCGGCTCAACCTGGTGATGGGCCCGGTCGTGACCTACCTGCACTTCGACTGGAACTGGCTCAGCCACGCCGAGCACGAGGCCCCGGTTGTCTCGGGGGCATCCAAGAACACGAAGGAGGTCGAGTCCGACGCCTTCCCGTGGCGCCTGGGTGTGCAAGCCGCGCTGTTCGGTCGGCTCTACGTCGATGGGGCTGCCACCACACCTTCGCTGACGTCGGGTGACTTCGGGTACTCCGGGTCGCTCGGGCTGCGCTTCTAGGCGCGAGGAGGACGTCATGCATCGGTCCACTAAGCCACACTTTGCGGGTTACTTTCTGGCGGCACTGCTATCGCTTGCTGCCTCGACCGCGCTGGCAGAGCCGGCGGCCGGCCCCTACGGCATGACCCGCAACGGTCTGGTAGGCGGCTTCTTCGGCCAGGGCGAGCGATGGGGACAGGGCGGGTCGCAGGTGATCCTGTTTGCCGAGGGCGGCCTGTTCACACATGCCTCGACGCTGGGCAACTTGGGTGGACTCTCTGGCGGCATCCAGATGGGTTGGGACGGCGTACCGGCCTCAGGCGACGACACGATCGGCCTGGGCAGCTTCCAGTTCGACATGTGGGCCGGTTTTCCCGTCTCGCTGTTCCGCATCGGCGACCTGTTTCAACTGACGTTCGAGCCCGGCATGGGGATGAGCTACCAGGCCTCGTACCTGAACATGAAGCTGCGCGGCGGGTTTGCGGTTGGCGAAGTGGAGGGTGACCTGACAGGAACCTGGTGGCCCGGCGCGACCAGCTATGCGACGGGCCCCGACGGCGTCGGCAACGATGCGACCAGCTTGAAGGGCACCCTTTACATCGGCGACGATCCGGCCTTCTTTGCATGGGGCGAGTACTACTCCAGCCGACGTGAGCAGGAGTCGTTCGACGCCACAAAGTCACAGGAATACGGCGGGTTGAACGTGTTCGGCACGACGACCCGGCGGAACTTCGAGGACCTTCTCCGCATCGGCTTGGGGGTCGCCTTCTGACCCCCGCGCCGCCCCCCCCCCAACGGAGAGATCGCCATGCCGTACACACGCTTCACCCTTCCGGTTCTCGCGTTGTTGGTCGGATGCCAGACCTCTCAGGTCAACGTGACACCGGTCGATCAGGACGTCACGGCCGACACCACTGAAGTGCAGACCGACACGCAGACGGAGCCGACGTGCAGTGGAACGGTGAGCGGCACGTTCCTCATCCGTCCCAGCGTGAAAGCGGGGCTGAAGAACCCTTGCACCATCGATGGTTCGCTGACGATCTCGCTGGACGCAGCGGCCGATGAGCTGGCAACGGTTCAGGGTCTGCAGGTCGTGACCGGGGACCTGGAGCTCCAGAACGGCGCGACCGATCCGGGGCCGGTGCTGCCGCACCTGACGCAAGTCAACGGCTCGATCACGCTGCAGAACATCGGTGCGCCCTTGGTGTCCGGTTTCGACGGACTGCTGCAGGCGGACGGCGGCGTGACCTTCATGAACTCCACGGGCATTCAGGAGATCCGGGGCTTCACGAGCCTGACCACCACCCAAGTGGTCGAGGTCAACAATCTGCCAAACCTCGAGTTGATCGACGGGTTCTCCAGCCTGACGTCGCTCGCGCACCTCAAGCTCAGCTATCTGTCCAAGCTGAAGACGGTCCTGGGCCTTGGCACCCACGTCACGGGGCAGGTCGAGACCGTCTGGCTCAGCCAACTGCAGCTGCTGCAGTCGTTTCCGACGATGGACAAGGTGACGGAAGTTGCCGCCCTGGAGACCACAGCCACGGGCTTCTTGTCGGTCAGCGCATGGCCGTCCCTGACCAAGGTAGAGACCCTGACCGTCACCGACAACGCGGCGGTGGCTGCTCTGAACTTCCCGGTGCTGACGCAGGTGGAGACCGGGCTGTTCGTCGGCAGCAACCCGTACCTGAAGAGCATGGCCGGACTGGACGCGGTCACGTCGTGCGGTCAAGTGCGGTTCTGCAACAACCACAAGGACTTGACGGAAGCTGCCGTCCACGCCTGGATCGCCGTACACGGCGGTCAGGACATGAAGTGCAACTGACGACGACCGTGGCTCGTCGCTCGCGCTAGAAGCCGCAGGCTAGCGACGCCCCGGCGCACTTGCCGGCCATGCAGATGCCCTTGCAAACCATGTCGGTCTTGCACTGGTCGTCGCAGGCGGCATTGCAGCTGATGAAGGCGAACGCCTCTGTGGCTGCCTGCTTGCTGCCCAGGTCAAAGCACTGCAGGCCGCACGCGGGCTTGCCAGCGCACAGGTTCATGCAGCCCATCACGGTCTTGCAGTCGCCCAAGCCCTTGGGGTCCAAGCAGGCGATCGTTGTGTCGGTGCACTCAGTCGTGGTCTGTCCGAAACACTGCATCGCCGACCACGCCGGACCAGCGGCCTGCGGCGTCGCATCCTTCAAGCACGCAAGCCCACAACTGTCGCTGCCTTGGCCGCAATTCGCTGCGCACGCCAGCGTCTGGCTGCACGTCTTGCTGCCCTGAGGGTCCAGGCACTGGATGTACTTGTCCTGGCACTCGGGCGTCAGGGCACCGCCTTCGCCCTTGCAGTTGAACAACTCCAGCGCTTGGGCCGCCGCGGCGGGCTTGGACTGGTGCAGGCAACCGAACGCGCAGCCGGGACCCGGGTCGGTGTCCCCGGCCGCCTTCTTGCACTCGTTGGCGCAAGTGATGGCGTCCCAACAGGTCTTGCTGCCGGTCGGGTCGATGCAGCCCATGAAGGCCGTGGCACACTCGGCCGTGGTCTCGGTCTGGCCCAAGCAGGGCAGCAACGGAGTGAACTTCTGCTGGGCGGCAGGCGAGGCTTGCGACAAGCACTTGATCAAGCAGTCGCCGTCGCTGCGCTCAGGCGCGCAGGTCTGGTTGCAGTCGAACAACTGCCAGCACTCCAGCGAGCCCGATTGACCCTCCAGCAGGCACGCCATCACCTCCGCACCGCACGCTGCCATCGGGTCTGCCGACGTCGACTTGGCCACGCAGTCGCTGATCGCCTGCACGCGGCTCTTCGCCTTGGCCGTCAGGCCGTTGTAGCAGCTCGCCATGCACTGCAGCCCGTCCTCCTTGGCCAGCGAGCACCCGTCGAAACACGCCGAAGCGTCCTTGCAAGCGGCAGGTCCCACCGTGCCGTCGTCCAGACAGGTGTAGAGCTGTGACATGCACTTGGACTGGATGCACTGATCCACGCACTTCGGGTCCTGACTGCCCTTGCAGAGACCCGCCTGACACGTGCCTTGGACACACATCAGCAGGGGAGCCGCCGCGACGATGGCCGCCGAGCTCGCATCCGCAAGACATGCCTTTTCGCAACCCGCCACACCGGAGGCACAGGCGAGGGTGATGCACTGCACGAGGTCCGGGCAATTCGCATACGTGGCAGAGACTTCGGTGATGTCAGCGGTCACGTCCTGTTCCACCGCGTCTTCCGCGACGTCCGCAACGGCGTCGCCCTGTTGAATCGTGTCGTTGGTCGGGGTCGCGTCGCCCGCGATGTCGCCCACGGCGTCGGGGTCGGCGACGATCGTGTCGTCCAGCACCAACCCAGGGGCCTGAGTCTCCGAACCGCACGCCGCAACGGCCAAGGCGCCAAGGACAAGGCAACAGATTGCGGTACGCGAATGCATGAAAAATCCCCCCTGATCGGCGATGCCGTAGTGGGGCGAAGTGTAATGGTTGGCCGCGACAACCGAAAGGCTCGTTTTGTCCGGACTTGTTGACGTCTGCGACGCCAGCCCTACGCTCCCGGGTCATGCTGCCACTGCCCATCCACGCCCGCATCGCCGTTGTCGCCCCTGCTGGGGTGTTTTCCACCGACCGCCTCGCCCGCGGGATCGAGGTCGTCCGATCGTGGGGCCATTCGGTCGTCGAAGCTCCCAACCTGCGCTGCCAACACCGGTACTGCGCCGGAACGGCATCTGAGCGCACCGCCGACTTGATCTGGGCGCTGACCGAGCCCGGCATCGACGCCGTCTGGTTTGCCCGCGGCGGCTACGGCACGGTCCACACGCTTGCGAACCTGCCATGGGATCTCTTGGATGGCCGCCCGGTCATCGGCTTTTCCGATGCGACCGCACTGCACGCCGCATTCTGGTCCAAGGGGTTCCGCACCGTGCACGGCCCGGTGCTGCAAGGGTTGTGCGACTACGACCTGCAGGCCGCACCGCCGGTTGTGTGCGCCGACCCCGAGAGTCGCAAGTCCGTCCAGGCGCTGCTGTCGACCGGTCGCGCTGCGCCACTGCCTGCGGAGCCATTCTGCGGCCCCGATGCGGTGGTACGCGGCCCGGTGGTGGGCGGCAACCTCAGCGTGCTGGCCAGCCTCTCCGGAACGCCGTGGGCGTTGAGGGGCCAGGGCGCCATCGTGGTGCTCGAAGACGTCGGCGAGGCTCCCTACCGCATCGACCGCCTGCTGACCCAGTTGATCGACTGCGGAACGTTTGATGGAGCCGTCGGCGTTGCGCTGGGCGACTTCAACCAGTGCCGGTCCGAGGTGGCGAGCTACGGCGTGCGTGACGTGCTGCACGACCTGCTGCAACCACTGGGACTGCCCGTGGTGGCCGGCGTGCCCGTCGGCCACACCGCGCACAACTACGCTTGGATCCACGGGGAAGTGGGCGAGCTCAGGCCGGACGGCATCGACTGGCCGTGACCGCTAAGCCGTCTCGCGCTCCGCACCCACAAAGACCTGATGCTCGACCAGCCGCCGGTACACGCCGTCCAGCGCCATCAGGTCGTCGTGACGGCCGCGCTCGATGAGCTGCCCGTGCTCCAGAACCGCGATGGCGTCGGCGTTGCGCACCGTGCTGAGGCGGTGGGCGATGATCAGGGTCGTGCGGCCTTCCATCAGACGCTGCAGGGCCTTCTGCACCAGCGACTCGCTCTCAGCGTCCAGGTTGGAGGTCGCCTCGTCGAGGATGAGCACTCTCGGGTCGGCCAGCAGCGCCCGGGCAATGGCGACGCGTTGTCGCTGACCGCCGGACAGCTGCACGCCGCGCTCTCCCACCTTGGTGTCGTACCCGTCGGGAAACTCGAGGATGAATTCATGCGCGTGCGCGTCGCGGGCTGCCTGTTCGACCTCGGATTCCGTTGCACCTTCGCGGCCATAGGCGATGTTCTCACGGACCGTGCCGGAGAACAGCACGGGCTCCTGTGCGACAATCGCGATCGCGTGACGCAGGTCGGCCAAACGCAAGTCGCGCACATCGACGCCCTCGAACGTCACGCGACCGCTCGTCACGTCATGGAACCGCTGTAGCAGCGCCGTCAGCGTCGTCTTGCCCGCTCCAGAAGCACCCACCAACGCCACCGACTCTCCGGGAGCCACCTCCAGCGTGATCCCTTGCAGCACCGGATGGTCCGGCCGGGCCGGGTACACGAACCGCACGTCCTCGAATTTTACGGCACCGCG
Source organism: Myxococcota bacterium (assembly GCA_049317445.1). Lineage (GTDB taxonomy): Bacteria > Myxococcota_A > UBA9042 > UBA9042 > UBA9042 > CAJBNH01. The sequence goes on from JBMOIG010000006.1 coordinate 16,004, forward strand.
GCCTTTGGGCAGGTCGACAGGATGCTCCGGATCGGCGATCGCGGGCTCTGTGTTCAGGATCTCAAAGAGGCGTTCCGTAGCGCCTACGGCCCTTTGCAGCGCGCCTCCCAGACTCGCCAATGCGCCGACCGCGCCCGCAACCATCACGGTGTAGAGCAGAAAGGCCGTCAGATCACCGCCCGAAAGCTCATGCCGTACGACCGCCCGGCCACCGACCCAAACGATCGCGGCGATGGCCAGCGAGACGCCCAGCGTGATCACCGCGAAGAACAGCGCTCGCCAGCGAATCAGGTGCAGCGACTGCCCAAAGGCGGCCAGGATGTTGACCCGATAGGTCTCGGCCTCGCGCGGCTCGCGCACGAACGCCTGCACCGTCTGCATCGACGACACGACCTCTTCCACCCGCGTCGAAGTGATCGCATGGCGGTCCTGCACCGCGCGACTGAGCCTGCGCACCTTGCGCCCGAACACGACCATGAAGATGACCGTGGGAGGCACGATCGCCAGCATCATCAGCGTCAGCTTGGGGTTCTCGACGAACAACAGCACGATGCCGCCCAACAGCGTCACGCCATTGCGCAGGGCCATGCTCAGCTCGGTGCCGACCAGCCCCTCGACTACCGTCACGTCGCTGGCCAGCCGCGACAGGATCTCGCCCGTGTGACGCTCCTGAAACCACCCCGGCGGTAGCCGCAACAGCTTGGCGAACACCTGCGCACGCAGGTCAACCACCACCTTCTCGCCCAGCCAGCTCATCAGGTAGTGGCGGATGTAGATGAACCCGGCCTGGATCAGAAACACCGCGACCAGCACCCAAGTCAGCTGGTTCAGCTTGTCCATCGAGCCCGACGCCAAGCCGATGTCCACTGCGTTGCGCGCCGCCTGCGGGTACACCAAGCCCAGACCCGAGCTGACGAACAGCGCGATCGTGGCGATCCAGAACTTGGCCTTGTACGGCCCGACCAGCGCCAGCAGCTGCCAAAGCGGGTCCAGACGCAGGCGCCCTTTGGGAGGCTGCGGATCGGCGAGGGAAGGAGAGGAATTCGAGTGCACAGGCTGGGCCATGGAGCTCCGGCGGCAGGGGTCGCGGCGTCAGACGGCCGGGATCTGTTGGGTGATGCAGTGGATGCCACCGTACTGCGACACAAGGGCCCGCGCGTCCAGACCGATCACCTGCCGACCGGGCAGTAGCTCGCGAAGTATGGCCAGTGCGGCGTCGTCGGTCTTCTGGCGGAACACCGGGACCAGCGCCTTGCCGTTGGCCAGGTAGAAATTCGCATAGCTGGCGGGTAGATGCTCGCCCTGGAAGCGAATCGGCTCGGGCACGGGCAGCGCCACGATCTGAAACGGTCGTCCGTCGGCGCCGCGCATCGCCTTGAGACGCACGATGTTCTCCGCCATCGCCTCGTGGTCCAGATGACCTAGCGGCGGAGCGACCACGACGATGGTGTCGTCCGAAACGAACCGCGCCATGTCGTCGATGTGGCCGTCGGTGTCGTCGCCTTCGAGTCCGTCGCCGAGCCAGTGCAGACGCTGCACGCCCAGATGGTCCTTCAGGCACGTCTCGATGCCGGCACGGTCGAACTCCGGGTTGCGATTGGTGTTCAGCAGCACGGACTCGGTCGTCAGCAGGTCGCCCCGGCCGTTGACCTCCAGGGAGCCACCTTCCAACACCAGACCCGGCTCGACCCGCGGCAGGCCCCAGGTGCGATTCATCTCACGCGGAACCAGATTGTCCAACTCCGACGCGAACTTGCCTCCCCACGCATTGAAGCCCCAGTCCAGCATCGCCAGCGGATGCTGCGCCTGGGGGTCCGCCGCCGTGACGAAGATCGGTCCGTGGTCGCGCGCCCAGACGTCGTCGCTGTCGACCAAGTGCCAGACCAGCCGCGTGGGGTCGCCGCCCGCGCGCGTCACGTTGTTCAGGGCGCGGTCGCGCCACTCGGCGTGCGGAACGTTGATGTGGACGGTCTCGACTTCGCTCAGCTCCGCCGCCAGCTTCGCAAAGAGCGATAGGACGGCGTCATGAAGGCCGCGCCAGATCGCCGGACGATGCGGCCAAGTGAGAACCGTACCCGCGTGTGGGGACCACTCGGCGGGCATACGGTAGTGGCAAACGTCGAGAGACGGGTCGAGGTCCATGGACGGATCCTGCACTGCGTGCGTGCGATGCGCTCAGCGAGCGTAAACGGCTGAAAGAGGACGACCGACGTCCGTGTGAACGTGGGTGGGGTCGTCAGCGGGCGAATGAACAGCAATGGAAGGATCCTTTCGAGGGGCGGGGCCTCAGCCCTGAGTCTCGTCATCGTTGGATGCGTCGAATCGCCGCTCGATACCGGCATAGACGTCGATTCGGCGGTCGCGGAAGAACGGCCAGATGTTGCGGACCTCAGCCTGACGGTCGCGGTCGCAGTGCACGATCTGCAGCTCGGCGTGGGTCTGCGAGGCGTCCACGAGCCACTCGCCCAGCGGGCCGACCGCGAAGCTGTGGCCCCAAAAATCGATACCGCCCTCGCGCCCGACTCGATTGACGGCCGCGATGAACACCCCGTTGGCGATCGCGTGACCACGCTGGACGGTCTGCCAAGCGTCCAGCTGCCGGGCGTGCTCTTCCACAGGCTCGCTGTCGATGGTGCCGATGGCGGTGGGGTAGACGACCACCTCGGCACCCTGAAGCGCCAGTAACCTCGCGACTTCCGGGTACCACTGGTCCCAGCAGACCAGCACCCCCACCTTGCCAAAGCGCGTCTTGAACACCTGCGGCGGCAAGTCACCGGGAGTGAAGTAGAATTTCTCAGCGTACAGGGGGTCCTGGGGAATGTGCAGCTTGCGGTACTTGCCCAGCAGCGTGCCGTCTGCGTCCAGCACGACCGCGGTGTTGAAGTACACGCCCACGCCGGCGCGCTCGAACAAGGAACCGACGACCACCACGCCACACTCGGCAGCGACTTGTCCCAAGCGACGCGTGCCGGGACCGGGGATCGGCTCCGCAAGGGCGAAGTGCTTGGTCTCCATCTCCTGGCAGAAGTACGGCGAGCGGAACAGTTCGGGCAGAACGCAGATCTGCGCGCCCTTGGCTGCTGCCTCGCGAATGGCGCGAACGCCGTCTTCGAGCCGATCGCCGCCGTCGGCGTTGGCACGCAACTGCAACAAACCCAAAGTGAACGACGCAGCCATCGGACGTCCTCGCGCTCGCAGGGGCAGCCATAGGGTGGGGAGCGGACCGGGCGACATAGCCGTTCCCGGCCGGGCGCGTCAAATGGCGCAGACGCAGAGGCTCGCCAAGCAACGCTTGCTCCCGACCCGCAAGGTGCGCGATCCTGTCCTGCATTCCCCGAGGAGGTTCCGTTGTCCGCTCCCGTCGCACCCGCCGCCTTTCCGTCCTTGCGCATCGCTCGCGACACCCTGACCCCACTTGGGCCGTTCGCAGAAGCGCAGGCGGCGTTCCTTCAACCCGATGCCCTCGCCGTGCAGCGGCTGGACGATCTGCTGCACGACAGGAATGTCGGCGTGGTCGCGCACTTCTACATGGACCCGGAGCTTCAAGGCGTTCTGTCGGCCTGCAAGTGGCCACACATCCACATCTCCGACTCGCTGGTGATGGCGGACCGCGCAGTCGATATGGCCAAGGCAGGCGTGCAGGCGATCTGCGTCGCTGGCGTGGACTTCATGGCCGAGAACGTCCGCGCCGTACTGGATCATGCGGGATTCGCTGCCTTACCGGTCTACCGTCTGGCGGCGGGCGAGATCGGCTGTTCGCTGGCCGCATCGGCAGAAGCACCTGCGTATGCCGCATTTCTACGTCAGGCCGCACAGACGTCGAATTCGCTTCATGTCATCTACATCAACACCAGCCTGCGGGTGAAGGCGCACGCGCACCGGCTTGTCCCCACGATCACCTGTACGTCGTCGAACGTGGTTCGCACGATCCTGCAAGCGACCTCGCAAGTCCCGGACCTGCACATTTGGTTCGGCCCCGACACGTACATGGGCGAGAACCTGCGCCACCTGTTCACCGCCTACGCGCAGCTGCCGGACGACCGCATCCACGCGCTGCACCCGGCCCACGATCAGGCTTCGATCCGGGGGCTGCTGCAACGGTTCCACGCGTTCCAACAGGGCAACTGCATCGTGCATCAGCTGTTCGGCCCCGCCGTGGCCCAGGCGGTGCGCGAGCGACACTCCGACGCCTTGATCACGGCCCATCTGGAGGTGCCGGGCGAGCTGTTTGCACTGGCGAGTCAGGCGGCTGTCGAAGGCAGGGGCGTCGTCGGCTCGACGTCCGACATCCTCAGCTGCATCTTGGACCACGTGAAGGCGGCCTTGCGCCAACCTGGACCGGCGCGAATTCCCGTCGTTCTGGGGACGGAAGCCGGCTTGATGACCTCGATCGTCCTGGGCGTGCAGGCGGTGCTGCGGGCGAGTGGCCGGGATGATGTCACGGTCGAGATCCTGTTTCCGGTGGCTGCTGAAGCTGCAACCGCCGATGCCGACTCTCCGCTTGGCGTGATTCCGGGTGCCTCCAACGGAGAAGGGTGCTCGACGGCAGGCGGCTGCGCGACCTGCCCGTACATGCGCATGAATCACTTGGACGGGCTGCTGGACGCGCTGCAGCTGGTCGGGACACCGAGCGTGGCACTCGAGGCGCTGCGACCCCGCATGGACCCGCGTCGCGTGACTGGCCAGACGGTGGCGCAGCTTGGGTCGGTGCCGATCCTGCACATGCGCGACTTCCAGCGCAGCGGTCGCTTGAGCGACGTGCTGGTGACCGAAGTGACCGGGCGGACGCCGTTGCGCATGTCTCTGGAAGACCTGGCGTCCTGGCCAATGCGACGGGCTTGACCCGCACCCAGCCGTTCGCTGCTTGACGACCGGGGGCGGGTGGTCCCAGTCTAGCCCTCACCATGTCGGAAGCCCGCCCGCCGCCCCCCCCCGACAACTCGCCCGCCGCTGGCCTGGACGCCACCCGTCCGCTCGGCGGTCGGCCGCCCCCTCGCGCTGTCACCCGTCTGGAGTGGACCGCCGGCAAGCCCCTGAGCGGCCGCTACGTGATGGTCGACAAACTGGGCGAGGGCGGCATGGGCACCGTCTACCTGGTCGAGGACCTGTTGTTGCGCCGACGGGTCGCGCTGAAGACCCTGTTTGCGGAAGACGCCTTTGAGCCCGAGGACATCGAGCGTTTTCGCAAGGAAGTTGCGCTCGCCCACAGCATCAACCACCCCAACATCGCGCGGACCTACGACCTCGGTGAGGAAGGGGGCGTCCACTTCCTGAGCATGGAGCACCTGCGGGGCGAGACGCTGATGGCGCGCATCCGGCGCGGTCCCGTGCTGACCTCCAAAGAGGTGCGCGAGGTCGCTGTACCCCTGTGCCGAGGCCTGGCGGCCGCTCACCGGTCGGGCGTCGTCCACCGCGACCTGAAGCCCGCGAACGTGATGCTGGTGCCCGACTCACGCAAAGCCGTGATCATGGACTTCGGCATCGCCCGGTCGATGGGCGAGGCGATGGGCGATGAGGTGACACTGTCCCGGCCGCGCGTCGGGGCGACGGTTTGGGACGTGACCTCGGCCGGTCTGGGCACCCCCGCGTACATGGCGCCGGAGCAGTGGGACTCTGCCAGCGGCGATCAGCGCACCGACATCTACGCTCTGGGCGTGATCCTGTTTGTCTGCTTGACCGGACAGGCGCCGTATGCCGCTGACACGCCTACGGAATTGGGTGACCGCCACCGCCAGTCACCGGTGCCCGACGTGCACGCATTGGCAGCGGGCGTCGACCGCGATCTGGCAGCGCTGATCCGCAAGTGTCTGGCCAAGCGCCCGGAGGACCGGCCGCAGTCGGTCGACGAGCTGCTGGAACTGCTGGAGCGGGGCGAGCGGCGCAAGCGATTCGCGTTGCAGTTGTCCACGGTTCTGTTGTCCAGTGCAGCGGTCCTCAGCTTGCTGGGGTGGTCCGTCTATGCGGTTGCTGAACAGGCGGTGCTGCAGGAGATGCGTCCGGCGCTGTCCAGACTCGCGGAGCTGGTGGCGCAGGACATCGACCCCGCCGACATGGATCGGGTCCGGACTTCCGCCGACATCGACACCGCACCGTTTCGGCGGGTTCACGCCATCATGGAGCGATACCACAGGGAAAACCCTGAGATCCGTTACTTCTACACGATGCGGCCGGGGGCCTCTCGCGGGCTCTACCACTACGTCGTCGACGAGCAGCCGCGCGACCGGGACCTGAATGGCGACGGACAGATCCGCAACACCGCGAAGTTCTTCGAGGAGGGCACGCCCCCCGGTGAGTTTTACGACGGGCGCGACATGCCCGCGATGGCCGCGACAGTGGACACGGGGCGACCGCATACGGATCAAGACTTCGCGCGAGACGGCTTGGAGATCACGCTGTCGGGGTACGCTGCGGTGCCGATTGGGGAAAAGCCGGCGCGGTACTTCGTCGCAGTGGACGTCACCAACGACCAGTTGTCGCGGCTGCGGCTCGCACTGACGGGGTTGTTGGGACTCGCGGAGCTTGGCCTCTGCATCGCGTTCTCGTTCCTGCTGGCCCCCGGTCGCCAGCACCGCCGCGCCCTTGCTGCTTGGGCCCGCAATCGCGCGCAACCGCACACCTGACACCCTGAGGAACACCGCGGCATGGCCCACGACCCCGCCACTCCCAACCACGCGCCCGGTGCCCTCCCGTCGCCGCCAGCGGGACCCGCGCCGCGACCAAGACCACGCCCGCCAGTGCGCTCGATCGATTGGACGACCGGGCGCTTGCTGAACGGCCGGTACCGGATGGTCCGCAAGCTGGGCGCAGGCGGCATGGGCGCCGTCTACCTGTGCGACGATGTGTTGCTGCGGCGACGAGTTGCGCTGAAGACCCTGTTCTCGAACACGCAACTGGATGAGGAGGATCTGGACCGGTTTCGCCGCGAAGTCTCGATCGCCCATGCCGTCAACCATCCCAACATCGCGCGCACCTACGACCTGGGCGAGTCGGCCGGCATCCACTACCTGACGATGGAGTTCCTGGAGGGGCGGACGCTGGTTGATCGCCTGCGCGAAGGCGCTGCCATGACCTCCGCAGAGGTGCGCGAGATCGCGATCCCGCTGTGTCAGGGCCTGCGAGCTGCCCACCGCGCCGGAGTCGTGCACCGCGACCTCAAGCCAGCGAACGTGATGCTGGTGAACGACGACCGCAAGGCCGTCATCATGGACTTTGGCATCGCGCGCGCCGGGGACGATGACGAGCAGCACGGGCCCCGGGCACCTCTGGAACAGAACGCCACAATTCCGTGGGAAGTGACCTCGGCAGGTCGCGGGACGCCGACCTACATGGCCCCAGAGCAGTGGGACGACGAGAGCGGCGATGCCCGGACCGACATGTACGCGTTGGGGGTCATCCTGTTCGTGTGCCTGACGCGCCGTGCCCCGTACCGCGCGGAAAGTGCCGAAGCGCTGGCGATGCTGCACAAGAACGCACCGATCCCGGACGTTGCGGCGTTGGTGCCCGGCGTCGACCGGGACCTGGCCAAGCTGATCCGGCACTGTCTTGCCAAGCGACCGCAGGACCGCCCGGACAGCGTGGACGCCGTGCTGAACGAGCTGCAACGGGGAGCCCGTCGCCGCAAGCAAGTCCTTTCACTGGCAGGGATTTCGCTGGCACTCGCAGGGCTGCTGCTGTTGACCGGACTGGGCCTGTGGACGATGGCGAAGTCAGCCGTCATGCAGGAGATGCGCCCCTCGCAGGCGCGTCTGGCAGAGGTGATCGCGCTGCAGATGGATGCGCGCGCCTTGGACGAGGTCAACCGCACCAAGGCCATCGACTCACCAGCCTTCGTACGCGCTCACCGGGTGCTCGAACGCTACAAGGACTCGAATCCTGAGCTGTTGTCGTTGTACGTGATGCGCTCGACCTCGCACGACAACCAATACGAGATCGTCGTCGACCTGTTGCCCAAGGACCGCGACCTGAACGGCGACGGCGTGATCAGTCAGGACGAACAAGGTTCCGCGCCAGGGCGGCGCTATGACGGTAGTGGCACACCCGCGATGGCTGAGGTGTTGCGGACCGGTAGGGCGGGGTCCGACACGGACTTCGTCGCGGACGACTGGGGCCTATCGCTTTCGGGCTACTCACCGGTGGTCGAGGACGGCCGAACGACCGCGTACTTCGTCGGCGTCGATGCCCGCAACGACCAACTGGAGCGGCTGCGGGTGCGTCTGGCGGTGCTGTTCAGCGTGGTCTGGCTGTTGGGTACGGTCAGCTTCACCATCGCGCGTCTCGTCATGGATCGGCGCGCGCAAGCGTGAGCAGCCGGGACAGAGAAGCGCTCGTCACGCTTGGGCAGTTCGCTCGGCCTCGCACGCCGCACACGGACAAATCACGCGCAGGTAGCGGTACGAGTACAAACCGGCGTCGTGGCCATCGCCCCACTTGAAGCGGATGGCGTACTGACCGACGGGCTCGACGGACTGCACCTCAGAGGACGGTTCCGTCCTTCCCGCACGCCGCGCGTCCTTCACCAGCGTTGTCGGTGGCCCATGGGTGCCTTTGCAGGTCGCACAGGGGCAGCGGGAGCGCAGGAAGGCGAGGTCAAACGTGCTCTCATGGCTGTCGTCCCAAGTGATGCCGACGGAGCCGTCTGTGTTCCAGCGGAGGTCCACGGGCTCGACGGTGTCAAAGGGGCTCGGCTGCATCCTGGGTTGCCTCATGGTGCTGCGTCAGGCGACGGTTCCAACTGCAGCGTGCGCAAGCAGGCGGGCTGCGTCAAGGCAGAGGGCCCAATGACCGGCTTGCCAAGCGACCGCGGATCCTTCGATGCTCCCGCCGGTATGGCGAAACCGCCGCTCCACCACCCGGACGGCGAGGAGGCTACATGGCCCCGCAGCAAGCGACAGTGCTGGCAGGTGACATCGGCGGCACGAAGACTCATCTGGCACTTTACCGATCGATTTCTAATCGTTCAGAACTTCTACGGGATCACGTATTCCCCAGCCGCGACTTTCAGGCGCTGGAGGATGTCATCGCTTCGTTTCTGGGAGCGGGGCAAACGGTCGATGCCGCTGCGTTCGGCATCGCCGGGCCGGTGGTGGACGGTCGCGTGACGACGACCAACCTGCCGTGGATCGTGAGTCCCGAGGGCGTCGGAGCGGCCTGCGGCACCTCGCGCGTGGCGCTGCTGAACGACCTCGAGTCGACGGCACTTGGGGCATTGGACCTGCCGGCCGACCGGTTTCGCGTGCTGCAGCCTGGCGTTCGCCGCCCCGGACACATCGCCGTCATCGCGGCCGGAACGGGGTTGGGTCAGGCCTTCCTGTTCTGGGACGGCCAGCGCTTCCGCCCGGCTGCGACAGAGGGTGGGCACGCCGACTTCGCGCCGACAACGCCAGAGGACGAGCGACTGCTGGCGTTTGTCCGCCGTCAGTTCGGCCACGTGTCGTGGGAGCGGCTGGTGTCAGGCCCAGGCCTGAATGTGATTTTTCGCTGTCTGGTCGAGGAGTTGGGGCATCCGGTGGCGCCGTCCGTGCTGGCGCGACTGCCAGGAGCCGACCCTGGCACCGTCATCGGTCAGGCGGCGTTGACCGGCGAGTGCGTCACGTGCACCGCGGCGGTCGACTGGTTTGTGCGGCTCTACGGCACCCAAGCCGGCAACCTCGCGCTGACGGTGATGTCGTTTGGCGGCGTCTGGCTGGGCGGCGGGATCGTCGCGAAGCTGTTGCCCCGCTTTGTCCACGGGCCGTTTCTGCAGGCCTTCGCCGCCAAGGGTCGTTACCAAGGATTGCTGCGCCAGATCCCCGTGCACGCCATCCTCGAGCCCCAGACATCGTTGTTCGGTGCACGGCGTGCGGCGCTGGAGTTGCTGCGGTCTGCGTGACGAAACACAACGCCTGACCTACCCGAGCGGCGTGTGGCGAGGCGGCAAGGCCCACTGGATCGGCGGCTCGCCCCTGGCTTGCAAGTGGCTGTTGATCTTCGAGAAGTGGTCGCAGCCCGTGAAGCCCCAGACCGACTTCGGCGACGGATGGGCGGCCTTGAGCACCAGATGCCTGCTGCGGTCGACGACCTCGGCCTTGGTGGCGGCGGGCCCTCCCCACAACGCAAACACCAACCCATCACGGCGGCGGTTGAGCTCGAGGATCACCCGGTCCGTGAATGTCTCCCAGCCGTGGTGGGCGTGCGACAGCGGCGTGCCCGCGCGGACCGTCAGGATGGAATTCAGCAACAGCACGCCCTGACGCGCCCACGACACCAGGCACCCGTGGTCGGGCGGCGGAATCCCCAAGTCCCGCTCGATCTCCTTGAACACGTTGACCAAAGACGGCGGCGGCCGCACGTCGGGCCGCACCGAAAAGCACAGCCCGTGCGCCTGACCGGGTCCGATGTACGGGTCCTGACCCAAGATCACGACCCGGACTTTGTCGAAGGGCGTCAGCCAGAACGCCTGAAAGATCTCGTTTCCGGGTGGGTAGACGTCGTGCAACCGCTTCTCTTCCGCCAGAAACGCCCGTAGGTCCTGCATGTAGGGTTGTTCGAAAGCGTCACCCAGCACCGACAGCCACGACGGTTCCAGGTTCGGGGTTCGCGGGGTCGTCGACGGGGTCATGGTGGCCTCCCGATGCGTGCGTTCCGCGGATTCTGCCACAAGTCTGGTGCGATGGGGGGGCAGGTACGTCGAAAGCGGGCAAGCGCGCGGTGCGAGCGGCGTCGGCCAGCCTGAAGAGGGGGCCCCGGCCGACGCCGCACCGCATGGCACCGCGCGGCGGCCGGCGATCCTGCATGTGCACCCTGGGCTGGGCTGGTGCACGCACACATCATCGCCGGCCTTGCCGCGCGGCATCGCTGAACCGCCCCCGGGTCATGGCACCCGCAGCGGATGGGGCGCAGCCGGCTCGGAAGCTGCGACCTTTGTGCAACCCGCCGCCTCGCACTCCATTCCCTCCCTGCGGCACTTTCTTCTTGCGCCCCCTTTGGGCAGCATCGGCCATCGAATGGCGAACGGAATCGCTCGACCGAGGTGAGGATGCACGAACGCGAATTCGAGATAGGAGTGGTCGTGGTCGGCTTGGGCCGGGCAGGGCAGGCGCGGGTCCGCGACGTGTCTGAGGTCGGCGGTTGCCGTCTGGTCGGGACCGTCTCGCGGCGTCCGGGTGCCGGGTCGATCACCTTGGACGATGCGCTGACGCGACCCGACGTGGATGCCGTCATCCTCGCGACAGAAAACGATACCCATGCCCAGCTAGCCCGGCAGTTTCTGGCCGCCGGACGGCACGTGGCCGTCGAGTTTCCGCTGGCCAACACCGCGGACGATGGGGCCGACCTGTTCCGGCTGGCACAGCAACAGGGACGGGTGCTGCACACGGAGGCCATTGGGCTGCTGACCCGGTCTCACGCCACGCTGCGCGCGTTCTGCCGCGACCAAGCGTTTGTCGAGCTCACCCTGAACTTTCAAGGGGATCTGCAGGGTTGGGTTGCGGAAGAGGCGAACGCCGGGCGGTTGGGTCAGCTGGCTGTCGGTCGTCTGCATGTGCTGTGGGACGTTCTGGGGCCGTTGACGGTCCAGTCCGCCGTGCTGCACCGCGAAGGCCGGGGCTATCGATTGGAGGCAAGACTGACGGGGTGGGGAGGCTCAGCGACACTGGTCGAGCGTAGAGCGGACGGCATGGCCCGAGGCCGAACACTGGTCGTGCAAAGCGCCGACGGTCAGCGGTGGCAGGCCGAACCCGAGCGTCCGGAACCCGGACTGTTCCGCAGTGACCTTGAGCGGTTTGTAGACCGAGTGAGAAGTGGCGGCGGCGAGGGCGTTTACCTGCCCGATGCGGACGTGCTGGGCGTGCTGCGGGTGGCCGAAGGGCTGTCGCAAGCACTGTCCATTTCATAAGTCGTTTCAGGATATTGGATAGCACAGGCGGCGTTGCGTTCCTCGCTACGCTTGTACTATGCTGCACCGCCTGCGCGCCCACTTCGCGGAAGGTGACCATGTCCGCCAACCGAATCTGGCCAGGGTTCCGCCCCCCGGGCTCGCGTGCGGCCGCCTGGTGCGTGGCGGGCGTGCTTGCGGCGTGCAGCGCCGACCCGGCCGCACCCGTCCCCTATACATTCGACATCCAGATCAAGAAGGACGTGAAGGACTCCGCCACCGCGCAGGACGTGGCTGAAGACGACGCGGTGGATGCAGGACTGACGGACACTGCGGAATTCGACACGGACCCGGTGGCCGACGTCGATCTGGAAGTTCAGGCCGACACAGATCCGCCTGACGCAGACCCGGCCGATGCGGCACCCGACGAGAGCGACGACCCTGACTTGGCCGACACCCCGGACGTCGCCGCAGTGCCCGACACGGCGGACGTCGCCGCCGACGCGAAGGACGTCGAGGACGTCCCGCCGGGGACCGATGCCGTCGACGCCAAGGACGCCGCCGACGTGGCGGACGTGTTGGACATCAAGGATGCTGCGGACATCTCCGACGTCGGCGAGGAGCCGTGGTGGGACCTGCCGGACGCCGATGCCGGAACTGTGGATGTGCCGCCGCCGGTTTGGGACAGCAGCAACCCGCCCAGCCGCGTGTGCTGGCCCGTCGCCAACGCAACGCCCGTCGAGGAGACGGTGTCTGGTGGCGGCAAGCTGGACATCCTGTTCTGGATCGACACCTCGGGCAGCATGACCGAAGAGGCGAAGTGGCTGACGCAGAACCTGCAGGGGTTTGCCGACTTCATCGCCAAGAAGGGCATCGACTACAACCTGATGGTCATGGGCACGGGCCTTGGGCTGTGCACGCCGAAGTGTTTCGCCCCTGCGCCCAACCACTTCTGGAACAAGGTCGCGGTCTCCAGCACCAATGGCCCCACGAAGTTCCTGTCCAGCTACAACACCTACGAGGCATTCCTGCGCGACGACGCCAAGAAGAACATCGTGGCGGTGACCGACGACAACAGCTCGATGACGGCGGAGAACTTCACCCTCAATTTGCTGGCCAAGCCGAAGTTCAAGGACGGGTTCGTGCACCACAGCATCGTTGCGTTCAACGAGGACGCGCAGGGCAACCTGCTGCCCGGCATGTGCAACACGGGCGCGAGTTTGGGCACCGTCTACCTGAAGCTGACGCAGAACACCGGCGGTTCGCGCTTCAAGGTGTGCGAACAGAACTGGGCGCCGATGTTCGAGAAATTGGCCGCCAACGTGGCCAAGACCGTCTCTGCGCTGTGCACCTACGCCATCCCGCCGGTTGCAGGCAAGAACCCGGACCTGCAGCAGCTGCAGCTCAGCTACTTCACGGGCAAGGAGGTCGTCGAGCCGCTGAAGCACGTGGTCGACACTCAGGCATGCGCCGCCACTCCGAACGGCTGGTTCTTCGACGACAACGCCAACCCGACCAAGGTCACGGTCTGCGACACCACCTGTCAGGGCATGATCGGCGGCAAGATCGTCTTTCAGTACGGTTGCTTGTAGACACCTGTCGACTCAATCGATCCAGGTGCTCGACCGACGCACCAGCTTCGCGACTGCAGCGACCCACTCCGGCGTCGCGTTGGGCGCCGGGACCAGCACCAAGTCGCCGCCCCCCGCCTGCTGGAACGTTTCGCGGCCGCGCAGCCCGATCTCCTCGATGGTCTCCAGACAGTCGGCAACGAACGAGGGCTCGGCCACCACCACGTTCTTCACCCCTTTGCGGCCCAGTTCGGCGATCACGTCGTCGAAATAGGGGCGAATCCAAGGGATCTTGCCCAGGCGGCTCTGGAAGCAGGTGGTCGTCGCCGTCGGGTCGAGGTGCAGGCGCTCGATCAACGCCCGCGATGTTGCCATGCATTGGGCGCGGTAGCAGCTGCGGTTCGCGGACTCGAGCGTGTTGCAGCAGCCCTCGGACTTCAGGCAGTGCGCCCCCGTCAGGTCGGTGCGAGTACAGTGGCGCTCTGGCACGCCGTGATAGCTCAAGACGACGTGGTCGGGCTGCTCGCGCGCGATGGCCCGCTGCAGCAGAGCGGCAACCACGTCCAAGTACTCGGCTTCCTGAAAGAAGGGCGGAATGATCTGCACCGATGGTACGGTCCAGCGCCGACCCGCTTCGTTCAGCACCGCTGCCGCTGCCGACCCGAACGACGCCGACGCGTACTGCGGAAACAAGGGCAGGGCGACCACGCGATCGATGCCCGCCGCCTGAAACGCGTCCAGCGCGCCGGCGATGGACGGTTCACCGAACTGCATCGCCAGTCGCACTTCCACGCCCGTCCCCAAAGCCGCCTGCAGCCCCGCCGCCAAGTCCTGACCATGGAACAGCAGCGGCGAGCCTCGCGGTGTCCAGATCTGCCGGTACGCGTGGGCAGACTTGCGCGGCCGGAACGGCAGGATGATCAGGTTGAGCAGCAGCCACCGCCCCAAAGCAGGCATGTCGATGACCCTGGGATCGCTCAGGAATTGACGCAGATAGCGGCGCACGTCTGCCGTTTGCGGCGACTTCGGGGTCCCGGTGTTGACGAGCAGCAGGCCGGTGCGGGTAGGCGGTTGAACAGTCATGGCGTTCCTCAGCGCGGACGAAGCAGAAACCTAACACGACACGTCGGTCACGTCTGCCGACGACAGGGGCACAAGGAATCGCACCGATCCGGTGACGCGCTTGCATTCCTTCCCTTGATGATGCCTCGTCGATTCGGCTATCGTGGGGATTCGTCCGGGCGCGCACCGCCGCCCGCCCCCGCGCCGGACTGACACCCCGCCGCCACCGTCAACGAATGGTGACGCAAGGAGTTCCCGAATGCTCCCCCCGCTTGCCCCGCGTCGGTTGTTCGGCGTTCGCCGCATGGCAGCCGTCGCCCTCGCCACGGTCCTCGGCACCGCCTTCGTCGGCTTGCCCCAGACGGCCTGTGCGTTCACCGTGCTGCAGGTCGACCTGTACGACCTCGTCCAGAGTGCAGATGTCGTCGCCCACGGGGTAGTCGAGCGCACGACCGTGATCGATCGCCGCAAGGAAGGTCGCAGCATCTGGACGGAATTCACGCTGCGGGTGACGGAGGTCTGGAAGGGTGACGCCAAGAAGGTCGGCCCCCGCTTCACTTGGCGTCACGTTGGCGGCACCGGACAGGACGGCATCACCGTCGCCGTGCCGGGTATGCCCACCTTCGTTCAAGGTGAGGAAGTGGTTGTCATCCTTGAGAAGACCTCAGAAGGACACGTGATTTCCGCCGGTCCCCAAGGCAAGTTCTTCGTTCGCACCGACAAGTTGGGGCGCAAGACCGTCACGCGCGATCTGCTCGACGTCCACTTGCTGCACCGCGACGCCCACACCGGCAAGGTCAGCGAAGTCCCCACCACGACGCAAGTCACGCGCTTCCTGAAGGACTTCCGCGCAGAGGTGCTGGGCTATGTCGCTGCTCAGGCCAAGGCTACCGTCAAGCCCACCGCCCCAGTCAAGGTTTCCCCCCCCGGCCCCATCGGGAAGTAGCCCACCCACCTCTTCGCAGCTTCCCGAGACAGGAGTCCTCCCCATGCGGCTCACCGGCGCTCCCTCCTTCGCCCCTCTGGCGCGCGCCCTGTTGACCCTGGCCTTGTGTTGGCCGGCCCAGGCTCAGGCGTTCTCGGTCTCTGTGCCGACGCCGACCACCAAGACCTTCGTCAAGTGGTACACCAACAAGGTGATGTACTACCTGCACCCCTCCGGCACGCCCGACATCGGCGCGGCCGCCTCTCTGGACGAGCTGCGGCTGGGCTGGAAGGGTTGGATGGACATCAACTGCACCGGGTTGCAGTTCATCGAGGGCTACCACTGCAACACGGCGCAGGGGAAGTGCCTGTACGACAAGTCCGGCGGCGTGGCGGTCTCGTGCAGCAAGGATGCGGACTGCCCGTCAGCCTTGAACGTCAAGGTTGTTCCGATCGGCTATAACCCCAACAACCGCAACGAGTTGGTCTTTGTCGAGAACGCGGACTGGCAGTTTGGCAAGTACGTACTGGGCGTCACTTCGCCAGTCTTCGGCAACAACGGCGCCATTCTTGAGGCGGACATCGCCTTCAACGGCTATAGCCAGAAGTGGACGACCAAGTCGGGAGAGGCGGGGTCCGGCACGCAGCACTTGCTCAGCGTCGCCATCCACGAACAGGGCCACTTCTTCGGCGCCCAGCACGTGCTCGGTGGCTACAACGCCAAGGATCCTCCGACGATGGCGCCAGTCGTGCAGCCGTTCGGCATGTCGGCGACGCTGAACACGGATGACCAGAAGGTCGCGTGCTTTCTGAACCCTAAGTCGGGTCCTTACACCTGCGGCACCGACGCGGACTGCCCCTACATCAACGCGCAGAACCAACAGTCGGGTGAGGAGTACTACTCCGCCAAGCTCGTCTGCAACTCGGGCTCTTGCGCTTGGTCCGGCGCCGGCACGCCCGTCGGTGGCACTACCGCGCTGGGAGGCGTCTGCACCGCGTCCAAGGACTGCAAGACCGGCCTGTTCTGCCAACCGTTCGGTTCCCAAGCCTACTGCTCGCAGGAGTGTACTGTCACCGCCAAGAACTGCCCGACCGGCTACACGTGCTACGCCTACCAGAACGGCGGCGGCAAGGGCGCCTGCCTGCCCGGCCAGGGCGAGCCGACGCCCACCAAGACGCCAGGCACCGCCTGCAGTTCCAGCGCCGAGTGCACCACCCTGATGTGTCTGGACAACGTGTGCCGCGTGAAGTGCACCACCGGCAATCCCATCGAGTGCGCCAAGGGCACCGAGCAGTGCGCGCCCATTCCGTCAGCCGGTTACGGCGGCTGCCTGCCCGTGGACCAGCCCGCCCAGAAACTGCCGCTGGGGGCCAAGTGCTTCGACGCCACCGAGTGCGACTCCGGCGCGTGCCTGAAGGCTGACCTGCAGGCCAACTACGGTCTGTGTCGACAGAAGTGCTCGGGCAAGGGGACGTGCCCCAGCGGATTCTCCTGCATTCAGCAGGTGGAGGGCTTCATGGCCTGCCTGCCCGGCAACGACAAGGTCCCCGTCGGCAGCGCGTGCACCGGCACCGGCGACTGCGACACCAACCTGTGCATCGACGCCGGCAACGCGATGTTCTGTTCGAAGAACTGCGACTTGAATCAGGTCGGCGTCTGCCCCTGCGGCATGGCCTGCACCAGCACCAGCATCGGCCCCATCTGCTACCCCGGCACCAAACAGGCGTGCGTGTCGATCGGCCAGTCGTGCACGGCAGACAGCGAGTGTTTCTCTGGGCTTTGCGCGGGGGGCCTCTGCGTCGCCAGCTGCGACGTCGGCACCGGTCAAGGCGGCTGCCTGCAGGGCGAGGCGTGCCTGCGCGTTCAGAACGCCAACAGCCGAGGCCGCTGCGAGAAGACCGGCGCGACCAATCTGGGCGACCTGTGCGCCCAGGACTCGGACTGCAAGTCGCTGTTGTGCGCCCCGGAGTTGGCCAGCCCGCTTGAGCTGCGTTGTCAGAAACCCTGTGATCCGTCTCAGGATTCCTGCGGACCCGGCTTGGCCTGTCGCGCGCTGGGCGTGGGGCTGGGAGCGTGCGTGCTCGTCGAGGACATCCCCAACGTGCCGGACGTGCCTGTAGTCGGTTCGCTGGTCCCGTCGAATTCGAGCGGCTGCGCAGCGGGCGGGCGTGCGGCACCCGCGGGACTTGCGTTGCTGTTCGCGGCTCTTGCGCTGATGACGTGGCGGCGGCGGTCGCGCGTCTAGAACGGCGCTCGCTCAGGCCCAGCCAAAACGCTCAATTCCCATCCAGATCAGCGGCATCGGTCGTTCGGCGTCCAGCCAGGCGATCATCGGCAGCCCCTTGTCCCGCGTACGTTCGACCGTGCCCAGTGGACGGCGGTTCGGCTCGTGCCAGGGGTCCAGCCCGGTGTCGCGGTCGGCGTCCCACCAGACAACGTGTGTCAGTCCCTCGCGCACGGCTTGGGCAGCAGCGGCCTGGGTCAACGTGCGGGCGTCCTGAGCGCTCTCTGGCCGCCAAAGCAGCACATGCAGCACGGTTTCCGCGGCATCGCTGGTCCACAGCACCCAACCGCCGTCGGGCCCCCGGGCGCCAATGACGTGCGGCTCTGGTAGCTGCCGGGCCCACGCACGCGAGCGCGCACGCAGGTGGAACCACTCGATGCGCTCGGCCTGAGGAGCTTCGGCCACCGCCGGCGCCGTGGTCACGCCCAGCCACGAGGGCGTCCGCTCGACTTGCTGGTGCAACAGGTCCGCCACATCGGCCAGTCCCAGCTCGGTCGCCCGCAGCGGCCAGCGGTCAGACGCGGCCACCCGCAAGACGGATTCCCTTGCAGGATGAAGCAGATAGCCCAGGCGTCGGTAGAGCTGCGGCCCGACGTCGCTGTACAGCGTCAGCGCCGAATTGCCCTCGAAACGCAGCTCTGCCCCCAAACGGCGCAGCAGCTCGGTTGCGTGACCCTGTTGACGCAGCTGGGGCGCGACCAGCACCGAGGCGATCGTCTGGCCCTTCACCCGCTCGGCACGGCCTTCGGCGTCCGCCGCCCACAGCTCGCAGGCGTAGGTCTCGCAGCTGGCCACAGGCTCACCGTCCGGGTCGACCAACAACCACATCCTGAGGACATCGCGCAGGAAATCATCGGTTGCGAGCGTTTCCTCTCGCCGCAGAAAGTCGTCGATGGCGAAACCGTCACCCCACGCCTGATGATGCAGACGCCACCGCTGCGCACGCTGCTTGTGCGTGGCCAGTACCAGCGCAAAGGCCTGGGTGTCGCCGGTCTCGCTCATGGCATCACGCTGGGGTCGTTGCAGTCCACGGCGGGGCGAATGACGCAATTGCGCTCGGCGACCAAGGGCTTTCCCGCGACGCGGTCATCGATCCACTTGCGCATGTAGGGCAGCGACGCAAGCGCCCCGTCGGTGTGGCCCAGACCCGCGCACTCCAAATACTCGATACGATAGCCCTGCTTGCACAGCTCCGGGATGCTCTTGCGCTCCGTTTCGGTGATGACGAGCTCGTCCTTCTCGCTGTACGTCACCAGCACCGGGCGGTCCTTCAGCCGTGGCACGGATGTCCAAGGCACACTGTTCTCGCTGATCATGCAGCCCCAAGGCGGAAGGGCATCGAACTGACCGGCGGCCACTTTGGTCAGAAAATCCGGGGAGTACAAATCAGACAGCGTCTTCAGCGTGGACACGTCGACGTCGGGCTTGCAGCTGGTCGACAGCCAAACCGGAACATTCTCGGCAAGCTTCAAAGGCTCAGCATTGGCGAGCACTTCCTTCAGATCCCCCAAGCCATACCACTGCTGCCAGGCCGTCAGCGCGGCCACCAGCGTGATGGCGGTCGCTCCCGGATGGTTGGCGCCCCAGACCGCCAACGCGCGCAAGTCGGTCGCGGGAACGGCGGCGGCAACGGCCAGCACGTCGATCTCCGGCGCGTAGTGCGGTTGATAGCGATCGACGAAGAACGCAGCGTGCCCTCCCTGCGAGCCGCCCCAAACGATGGTGCGCTGCAGGTCCGGATCCGTCAGGGTCGCATCTTTCGCCAGAGCCACGGCAGCCGCGCGCACGGCGTCCAGGCTGGCGACGGCAGTAGCCTCGCCGACCAGATACGAGTGGATCGACCCGGTTGGCGACGGGTCACCAAAACCGCGCAACCCCAAGTAATCAGGGGCAACCGTGACGTACCCCAGCGAAGCCAGCAGGGCGACCAAACCCGCCCCCTGCAGCTCGTCCTTTGACGGCGCGCAGTCGTCCATGAAGCCGGTTGTGCCATGCAGCCACAGCACCATCGGCACCGGGCCCTTGGTGTCCAGACCGGTCGGCACGCCGACCAGCGCGGTGGCCTCCGTCAGCTGTCCCTTGTCCTGGGTGGTGTAGCGCAACTTGAAGGTTCGAGCGCCGTTGCGGATCACGCCCAGGTCGTAGCCCGAGTTCTTCAGCAGTTGCTCGATGGTGGCAGCGGACAGGTTGGTCAGCGCCATTTCGTCGAACTGCACCGGTTGGCCGACCTGAGCGGCGGGCAGCCACGCAAACGGCGCGGCGCCGCACCGCTCTGGCGTGAACGGCGTGATGTCCGCATCAGTGCTGGCGTCTTCCGTGTCGGCCGCCACGTCCTGCGGCGTCGAGTCGCCCGTCACCGCATCCTCTGGGGCTGCAGTGTCCACGGCATCGGTCTCACACCCGGCCAAGACCAAGACTGCGACCAAACACGACACGAACACGAGGTGGCGAGGGGAAGTGCGTTTCTTCATGGCGTCACATCATGCGTCGAGGGGGGGGAGTCGGAAACGGCCGTCTGGGTCCCGTCGGGCGCAAGGAATTACCACCTTCGCCCATGTGCCGCCACCGCCGAGGGGTAGACCGGCATCCCCCGCGCAGAAGATTCGACTCCTGATCCAGTGTGGCGAGGCGAGCTTGACGAGCCATGCCTTGACCCTCCCCCCGCCACGACTATTCTCGCGCTTCATCCGACAGCCCCATTTTGCCCCGCTTCAGGAGCCCCCCATGTACCTGACCGTCCTTTCCCTTCATTCGCTGTTGCGCTGGGTCGTCCTCGTCGCCCTGATCCTGGCGGCCACTGCCGCGGTGCGTGGCTGGACGGGTGCCCGCCCTTGGACGTCGGCCAGCGCTCGCTGGGGTCGCATCGGTGTCATTGCGATGGACGTGCAACTCCTGCTTGGCCTGCTGCTCTACGCGTTCCTCAGCCCGATGACACACTCCGCCTTCGCCAACTTCGGCGCCGCGATGCGCGACCCCATCTCGCGGTTCTGGGCCGTGGAGCACATCTTCCTCATGGTCACCGCTTTGGTGGCCGTGCATGTCGGTTTCGCCACGGCCAAGCGCGCCGTCGAGCCCGTGGCCAAACACCGCAGGACCGCCATCGGCTTCTCGCTGGCGCTGGTGGCCACCCTGATCGCAATTCCGTGGCCGGGGACGCGCACCGCCCGACCGTTGGTCCGGGGCCTGTCGGAAGCCCCTGCGTCCATCGAAAGCCCTTTGAACTCGGGGCAGGGCGATGATTCAGCCGCCATGCCCGAGCCCGGGTCCACCCCCGCAGCGAAATAGGGCCGTTCCGGTCCTAAATCAATCGTGAATCCGACACGTTGACTTGCGCCGGAAGCGGAGCCAGCATCGCCAGCCTCTGGGCTCTTCCCAGAGCACGATGCCGGCGACCACCGATCACCGGCCTCCTCCAAAAAGCCAAGAGCGTCCCGCGCGGAAGGTCCGCCAAGGCGTAGGCTTTCTCTGGTTCAGGAGAGTCCATGTCTCCCCCTACCCAGTCTCCAGACGGCGCGGCCTCCAACGGCCTGACCCTGCAGCAGGCCATCGCGGAAGCCCACCGCTGCCTCCTGTGCCACGACGCCCCGTGCAGCAAGGGCTGCCCCGGCGGCACGGATCCGTCGAAGTTCATTCGCCAGATCCGCTTCTACAACTTCAAGGGCGCGGCGCGGACCGTGCTGCGCAACAACCCGCTGGGCGGCGTGTGCGCATACGTCTGCCCGACGGAAGAAACCTGTCGCCATGCCTGCTTGCGGGGCGAGATCGACACACCCATCGACATCGACGGGCTGCAGCGGTTCGCGGTCGAGTACGGCCGCAGCCAGGGCCTGACGGTGCTCGAGAAGGGCCAGGACAAGGCTGCACGCATCGCGGTCATCGGCGCAGGTCCTGCGGGTCTGGCGGCGGCGGCCAACTTGGCGCGTTTCGGCTACAAGGTCACGGTCTTTGAGGCGCGGGCGGAAGCGGGCGGCATGCTCCGCTACGGCGTTCCGGCGCACCGACTGCCGCTGGAGGCGCTCAACGCCGACGTGCGAGAGATTGAGTCGCTGGGCGTCGAGATCAAGACCTCGCACCCGATCGACCGCGAGAACGCGACCGCGCTGCTCGATCAGGGCTACGCGGCAGTGTTCGTGGCCCCCGGTCTGTGGAAGGCGTTTGAGCTGAATCTGCCCGGCAAGGACCTGCAAGGTGTCGGCACGGCCCTCGAGTTCCTCGAGCTCGCCCGAACCGACACCCAAGCAGCTGCCCAGCGCGTCGCTGGCCGCAACATCGCGGTCATCGGTGGCGGCGCGGTCGCGATGGACGTGGCGCACACGGCGCGCGAGCTTGGCGCCCAGCGCATCTACGTCCTGACGCTCGAGGGGCTCAGCGAGCTTCCGGCCACCGCGGCTGAGCTCGACCAAGCCGGTGAAGACCACATCATCTTCAAGCCCCAGAGCCGCGTCGTTGCCATCGCCGGTCAGGGCGGCTTCGTCACCGGACTGCAGGGCTGCGAGACCGAGTGGGTGGTCAAGGGCAAGCTGACGCCCGACAACGCCCGCGACGTCGATGGCACCGGCTTCGAGTTGCGCGTGGGTGCCGTGATCCAAGCCATCGGTCAGGGACCCAGCGAGGTCGTCGGCCGCATCCTGTCTCAGGTCGAGCGCAAGGGCCGGTTGGTCGCGGCCGACGCGGTCACCCTGGCCACCAGCGTCGATCGCGTCTTTGCGGGCGGCGACATCGTGCGCGGCGCAGCGACGGTCGTGAAGGCGGTCGCCGACGGCAAACGAGCAGCGGACGCCATCCACAAAATGCTCACGGGTACGGAGGTGACGGCATGAAGAAGCGTCCCAGCCTGGAAGTGAATTTCTGCGGCGTGAAGTTCCCCAACCCGTTCTGCCTGTCGTCGTCGCCTGTCGGCAACACCTACGACATGGTGGCGCGGGCGTTTGACCACGGATGGGGCGGCGCGGCGTTCAAGACGGTCGGTCTGGACTACGAGGTCAAGATCACCCACCCGTCACCGCGCCTCAACGGCTATAACTTCGCGAACCACAAGGTCGTGGGCCTGCAAAACGTCGAGCAGATCTCGGATCGCACCACGACCGAGAACTTCACGGACATCGCGCGCCTGAAGAAGAACTACCCCAAGCACGCGGTCATCGCGTCGATCATGGGCCTGACACACTCGCATGACTGGGTCGAGCTCGCGAAGATGGCGCAGGACTCGGGCGCGGACATGATCGAGTGCAACTTCTCTTGCCCGCAAATGACGGTCGAGGGAACGGGACACAAGGTCGGACAGGACGCCGCGCTGATCGAGACGTTGACCAAGCTGACCAAGAGCGGCTGCTCGATCCCCGTCATGGCCAAAATGACGCCCAACGTCGCGGACATGCTGCCCATGGCGCTCGGTGCCAAGGCGGGAGGCGCGGACGCGATCTCAGCCATCAACACCGTGCGCGCCATCTCGGCGGTGGACATCTTCAACTACGTCCCAATGCCGACGGTGGGCCAGAAGGGCTCGGTGTCTGGCTTCTCGGGCGCAGCGGTCAAGCCGATTGCACTGCGTTTCGTGTCTGAGCTGGCGTCGGACCCGCGGCTGCAGCTGCCGATCAGCGCGATGGGCGGCCTGTACACGTGGATGGACGCGGTCGAGTTCCTGCTGCTGGGCGCCACCACGTTGCAGTGCACCACGGCGGTCATGCACCACGGCTATCGCATCGTCGAGGACATGAACGAGGGTCTCGAGGACTACCTGGCCGACCGCGGCTTCCAGTCCGTGCACGACATCATCGGCCTCGCGCTGACGAACGTGACCGACCCGAACGGCCTGACACACAAGACCCAAGCGATCTCGCTGATCGACAAGGACAAGTGCGTCGGTTGCGGCCAGTGCCTGCTGGCTTGCCGTGACGGCGGGGCGCAAGCCATCTCGCTGGACCCGCGCCGCAAGGCCGTCGTCGACGAGAACGAGTGCTTCGGCTGCTTGATGTGCAAGCACATCTGCCCGGTCGAGGACTGCATCACCTACAAGACGGTCCCGCACCATCTGGCGCATCTCGCGACCGCCTAGCGCTCCGGCACCCCTGCTCCCCACTCGCTTCAGCCCCCCACAGGTCGACGGCCACTTCAAGCCGCGACTGATTCGCCCCGCCACGTCCTGCGGGAAGGGCGACGGCGGCGGAAGACCGGAGCCCCCTGTGCGTCAACTCGTCGCCATCGTGCTGGGAGTCGCCGCGCTGGGGGTCAGCGAAGTGGCGGTCGAGCGACTGCTGGGCGGCGTCGGCGGGCCGGTTCCCGCAATGTTGTTGCTGTTTGGACTGTTAGCCGTGTTGCGTCGCTCGCGGCCGGGGATGGCGACGGCTCTGGTCGGCGGACTGCGCCCCGCGGTCAACTTTCTGCTCGACTGGATGCCGATCTTCTTTGCTCCAGCGCTGGTGGCCGTGCCCGCCGTGGTGGTGCCGCAAACCGCTGTGCTGGTGCGCGTCGGGTTGCTGGTCGTGGTCGGGTTTGCACTGACGCTGGCGGCGTTGGCCGTGCTGACGACGCTGGTGCTGCGGTGGCGGCAGGCGTCTGCGCCGATTCCGCCAGAGATGCCCCGCGTCGGCCGCCCCCCCGAGCTGGCGACGGTGCTCGCCTGGCTCTCCGCAGCGCTGCTGGGGGCCCTGATCGCCCGACTGGTGCCGACGCCGTGGTGGTTGGCGTTGCCAGTTCTGCTGACCGCGACGGTTGCCGCGTGGCTTGCCGGTTTGCGCCTGCCCCGACCCGTCAGGCGCTGGTTGCACCCCGTCGTGGCCTGCGCGCTGGGCTTTCACGCGTTTCTGGCGCTGTCCGGGCTGGACCTCGCGACCTACCAGACCGGCGACTGGACCCACCCCGGTGCAGGCGACCTGTTGATGGCGCTGCTGAAACCAGCGGTGATGGCGCTTGCGCTTCAACTGGACGAGCGACGCGAGCTGCTGCGCAACCACCTGACTTCGATAGGCATACCGGTGCTGGCGGGCTCTCTTGCCACGCTGGTGTTTCAGGCGTGGGTGGGACGCGCCCTCGACCTGTCGCCGGCCTGGACGCTGGCGCTGGTACCAAGGTCGGTGACCATCCCGATCGCGCTGCCCATGGCCCGCCAGCTGGGTGCGGACGGCAATCTGACGGCCAGCGTGGTGGTGGTCACGGGCCTGCTGGGCGCCGTGTTGGGTCGCAACCTCTTGGACCGCCTACGGATCTCAAGTCCCGTCGCGCGAGGTGTGGCGATGGGCGGCGCGGCACACGGACTGGGAACGGCGACGATGGTCGCGCCAGAGCCGGCCGCGGGAGCGGTGGCTGCTCTGGTCTACGCGTTGTTCGGCATGGCCTCGGCGTCGTGGCTGGCGGTGCCGTGGGTCGAGGTCTGGCTGCGGGCGCTGGCCGGCTGACTTCGCTCGCTACAGGGACAACGGCGCACCGTGGCGCATGGTGTGCACCGCAAAGCTGCGGCAGTGCAGGTGCGCCTTGGCAACGCCCTCGTAGTCCGGCGCCTGCGGCCAGGACACCGCGCAGTGCACAGCGCGCACGTGCCTTTGTCCCTTGGGCAGCGCGGTGGCGGCAGCGAGAACGGGCTCCCACTCCTCGGCCGTTCCGTCCAGCACGACCGTCGTCACGTGCAAGCGCCCCAGCGCGGCCAGAATCCCGTCACCGTCGACCACTCGCACCACGTCGAACGCCGGGGGCTCGTCTGCGCCCGCCAGTTGCTGCGCCAGCCCTTGCCACGCCACGTGAGATTCCGCAGAGCAGGCAAGCACTTCCACGGGGTTGCCGGTGCAGGCCGCCGCCACCGCGTGCACGACCGCGTTGCCGCCGGGAACCCGCCGACCCGCCAGCACCACCACAGGGCCGCGCGGCAACGACCAGCGATTGAAGCTGTCCTGACCGGGGATCACGCGATTCAGCTCGGTGCCTGACGCAAGTCCGGGCAACTGCTGCAGCATCCATGTCAGAAGGGCCTCGACGTGACCCCGCGACTCCGGGTCCAGCATCCCCTTGGGTACCGTCTCGAGCGCCCTCTGCATCGCCGCCGCCAGTCGCAGCCCCTTGGCCACCGAAGTGGACTTGGGAGCCGGGCCACGCTCGTGCACCGCGTGGTCGTGAGCTGCGTGCGGCAGGTCGTCGTCTTCCACCGTCGAAGTCTGGGGATTCTCCATGTCGTTCAGCACGGCGGCGGCCTGCGGGTCCATGGGACCACGCGAGAGCACCGAAGGCGCCAGCGACGAATAGAAGGAGGGCAGGTACTCGTGACCACCGGCTTTGGGGCCCGTACCTGAAAGCTTGAAACCTCCAAAGGGTTCAATACCTACCCGGGCACCCGTGACTGTTCTGTTCACATACACGTTGCCGCACTCGAGCAGGTCGCCGAGTCGGGCGATGTCGTCTTGCGACTGGGTGAACATACCCCCCGTCAAGGCGAAGTCGGTGCCGTTGAAGAGTTGGACCGCGTGCTCCATGGACTTGGTGGGGATGATGTGGACGATGGGGCCGAACAGCTCTTTTTGCGCGTAACTGTCGGGCTTCACCGCCGCTTCGGCAGGCAACAGGACGACGGTCGGACCGACCAGATGGCCTCCCCGCGGTGTACCGGCGAACGAGCGACCAGGCTCAGGCTGGGCCGGCATCGGTCCCGGAGCAGACTGCTGGCTGCGGTCGACCAGGACCTCGCCGCCGTTGTCGCGGGCTTCCTGTCCCGCGGCCTCCGCATCCTTTCGCAAGCGGGCCTGCTCCTGCGCGGTGATCACCGGATTGACGCGGGTGCCGTGCGACGCTGCCGGACCCAGCTGCAAGTCGTTGGCAGCTCTGCGGAAACGGGCGAGGAAGGCGGGCAGGATTCGTTCGTCCACCAAGATCCGCGACGCCGCCGAGCACTTCTGTCCCGCGTGACCGAACGCCGAGTACAGGCAACCGCTGACCGCCTCGTCCAGGTCTGCAGAAGCCGTGACGATGACCGCGTTCTTGCCGCCCATTTCGGTGATGGCGCGCTTGGTTCGGCCATCGACCACCTGAGGCGCCATCGCGCTGTAGATCCACGAGCCCACGCCCACCGACCCGGTGAAGACGCTGGCCGAGACATCGGGGTTCTGCACCAGACGGTTGCCGACTTCAGCACCCGGACCCGTCATGTGGCGGAAGACCGCAGGCGGGACGCCTACTTCGCGCAACAGCCGCACCAGCAGTTCGACAATCAGCGGAGTCGGCCGCGCGGACTTCAGCAGTACCGCGTTGCCCGACACAAGGGCGGCGATGGCCATGCCGCACGGAATCGCCAGTGGGAAGTTCCACGGTGCCACCACAGCCACCACGCCCCACGGCTTGGCCTCGGGCCAGGTCGTCTCGACGCGGAACGCCTCACGGGCATAAAACATCATGAAGTCGATGGCTTCATCGACGTCGGCCAGTGCCTCGTTGCGCGCCTTGCCGCCTTCCAGAGCTGCGACCGCCGCAAAGTCCAGCCGCCGCACGCGCATCCGCTCGGCAGCCCGCATCACCAGCGTCGCGCGCTGACCCACCGACCGCGCCGCCCACAGGGGCTGTTGCGCTAGAGCTTCCGTGACCGCTACGTCGACGTCGGCGGCCGTGCAGAACGCGATGTGACCCAGCACGTCGTCGGTGTCGGAGGGGGAGCGAACCACCATCATCGGACCAGAGCGCACGTCGACCGCCGTCGCGTCCTCGCGGAACGGCAGCAGCAGCCGTCGCATCGCAATCGCCTCGTCGAAGGCCGCGCGATGCGGGGCCAGATAGAGGCGCGCAGGTCCGCAGTTGCGGAAGGGCGGCATTTCACTGGGCGGGTCAGCGACATTGAGAGGATCGCGTGCGATCTGGCCCTGTTCCATCGCCCCGTGGAGCACGCGGCTGGGGGGCGTCAGGCCGAGCTGCAGGTCCACGCCAGCGCGCGCCATCGTCAGCACGCCGACCTGCGAGCTGTTCTCGAGGATACGCCGCACCAGATAGGCCATCCCCACCAGCAGACTGCCCACCGGGATGTAGTTGCGAACGGCCCAGCCCTGCTTCGCCAGCGCGGTGCTGAGGCCCTCGTACGTCATGTGCAGTGCCTGATGCTCGACCGGCGGTGCACCCGGGTACATCAGCTCGCGAGCCTCATGGGCAAAGCAGTGGTCGCGCAGGTTGTGGCTGCCGATGCACAGCTGGACTGCGTCGTGGCAGGCCAGAATGCGCAGGACCAGCATCTGGAACATCGCGTCCGACTCGGCCTTGTTCAGGAACTCGGGGGCGCAAAAGCCATGCGCGTCGGCTTCGGTAGTCTCGGCGTCCCAGTAGGCACCCTTGACCAGACGAATCGGCATCCGCACGCCGCGCTGGCGACAGTACCCCGTCACAGCGTCCAGATGCTCTGGGGCGTCGCGCAGGTACGCCTGAATCGCGAGCCCAATGCCCGTGTGCCGACGCAGGTCCGGATGCGACAACACGCGGCGCAACATCAGGAAGTTCAGATCGCGGACGTGGAAATGCTCAGCGTCCAGGTTGATGAAGACGCCCAACCGGCGGGCCTCCAGCAGGATGCGCTCGAGCCGTGGCCCCACACGTTGCCACGTTCCCTCCGGGTCGTCGGGATTGAAGTCGCTGCACAGCGCAGACACCTTCACCGACACGTTCGCCCGTTCGACGCCCGCCCGATTCTTGGGCTGGCTGGGGCCGTGCCGCTCTCCCAGACCGCGCACCAACGCCAGCACGCGGTCGCAGTACACGTCGGCTTCGGCCTCGCTGACCACAAGCTCGCCCAGCTGGTCAACCGTCGCGTCACGCCCCGAGTCGGCCAACCCCTGCAGTGCGGGCCACGCCGTCTCCATGGACTCGCCGGCGATGAAGATGCGCGCGAGCATACGCACGGCCCGCCGCGTGCCCCAGACCACCCAGACGACCGGGAACAGCGGCACCACGAAGTTCGCAAATCTACAAAGGTTCTCTAGCCACTTGGGCAGCGGCTGCCGGTCACCGGTGCGTTCGTTTCGGCGGGCCAACCCCGAGTCATCGACGATGCGTCGCATCATCTCGCGCAGCAGGCGCACCACCTCGCCGCCCTTGCGGTCGTGGTCCAAGGCGGGCAGGGCAGCGACAAACCGCAGGGCGTGCACGCGCAGGATGGCGTACCTCGCGTTGAGGTCGAGACCCCACTGGCTGATGCGCTCGAGCGTCGTCGGCCGATAGGCGCGCAGGTCGGGCTCGATAGCAGCGACCCGCACGGCGATGCGACGGTTCAACTCCTCGTGCTGCCGCGCGAACTCTCCCTGCGGGTGCAGCACGTCGGGCAGGTTGTGGCGGGCGATCAGGGTCTCGATGACCAGCGGCGAGTTGTCGTCGCGCGCAGTGCGGTAGCCAGCGACCAGTGCCTCCAGGTCGGACAGTGCCCGCTGCACCCGCGCGCCTGAGTCCGCCGTCTCGCCGCGGTGACGCACGGCGTGCAGGATGCTGGCCTCGGCCGAGAACCTGGGAGAACCCAACAGGATCCATCCGGCCTCTTCATTGACGACCACACTGAACAGGTGGCTGCCGATGTCGATGCTGGTCCGCCAGCAGCCGCGACCGGGGGCGATCAGGGCGGCGTGCAACGCCACTTGAACGGAGAGCGAGACCTCGTCGGCGTCGGACCGTCTCACCACCTCACCCAGGTCTTCCGAGCAGCGCAACAGCCAGTCGCGGCCACGCGCGTGCGTCTTCAGGGTCAGGATGGAGGGAAGGACGTCCTGCAGGAGCGGCTGGGACATGTTTCACCGGAATGGCAGGGGGCGCACGGCACACGGGCGGGGGGAGCCCGGGGTCACACGACCGCAAGGATAGTCCACGGTGCACCGATTCGATAGCGAGGCAGCCCCTTGGGCGCACCGGAAAGGGTCCCTCGGGCGGATGACACACGGGCAGGTCAGCACAAGCTTCGTGGAGAGTCATCCTGTTCCGTTTTCAAGTCACTGATTTGGCTAGCTCTTTCGCGGGACGTGGCATGGACTCGTCCCCAAATCGCCTTTCAGGTCAGCGCAGCGAACACCTGAGGCCGCAAGGATTCTTGCGTCGTTCTGGACTCCACGCGGATCCCGTCGGCCGCCCGCGGCTGGGTCGAAACGACAACAACCTGTTCTGCAAAGCTATTTGCTCAAGCGGTGGCGCAGATACAGCACGACACCGAACACCGCAAGCGCAGCCGTCACCGCCGCGGTCGCCAGGTTCCACTTTCCGCCCGGCCCATCGACGTACGCGGTCCACAGAAAGAAGGCCGTAAACGCCGCACCAGCACCCATGGCCTGCGCGCCCAGCCGCCGCATCCTGCGGACCTGGATGTCCTCGACCCTGCGCGTGTCGGTCGCCACCTCGGTTACCAGATCCGCCGCCGTAGTGGTGGACAGGCCATGCCGCGTCAACGCGATTCGAAGCTGCTCCAACTGGACGTCGTCAAACGCGTCGCCACGCTGCGCCCGTCGCAGGTATCGCCACAAGTACACAGTTTCGATGCCGAATTCACCGTCGTCCGGTTCGGGTGCGTCGGCGTCCGCCGCGGGCAATTGCGCCAGCAGGTCATCGACCACCGCTTGCGCGATGGCGGCCGAAAACCCGCTGCGTTCGAATGCGCGAATCAGCGCATTGGGCGTGGCGCCTTCGGCAAGCAGGTCTGAGGCCTGCCCCAGCAGGTCATCGGCCGTCTGCTCTGCACTCCAGGGTTCGTCGCGGGGGGAGGAATCGGGCGTCGGACGTGGCGTCATGGGCGGTAGGTGTCCTTGTCGAGTGCTTGCGTGGAGTGGATCCGCCACCTATCGTGTGGGTTCCAAAGTGAGTCCGGGAGGCACCGTGGCGTCCGAACCGACCCTGATCTGGCGTCTGGAGCAGCGGCTCGGGCGAGGCACCCTGTGGCTGATGGCCACGTTGCTGGGCGTCCACGTCCTGTTCCTGCTGGGACGGAGCATGGGCGGCCCCGACGGCGCGGCCATGACACTGTACAACGACCACTTGGCGCTGTCTGCCGGGGCGTTGCGGCGGGGCGAGCTGCAGACGCTCGCGACCTACGGCCTGCTGCACGACCTCGACGGCTATCTGCACATCCTTTTCAATGTGATGGTGTTGTACTTCTTCGGCCCGGCGCTCGAACGGCGCTGGGGCACAGCGGCCTTCCTTCGCTATTTCGCCATCGCGGCGGTCGCTGGCGGTGTGTTTCAGGGCGGCTTCGACCTGATGGTCGGGCGGGAGAATCTGACGGTAGGGGCTTCGGCGGGCCTGATGGCACTGTTGGCCGCCTTTGCTTGGAGCAACCCCAACGCCCAGATCCTGCTGTTCTTCGTGATCCCGGTGCAGGCGCGGTACCTGATCCCGGTGACGGTGGGGATGGACCTGCTGGTGTGGCTGACGGACGGCGGCGTTGCGTTCTTCGCACACCTGGGTGGTCTGGCCGCGGCATGGGTACTGTTGCGCGGCATTCCGCCCCGGCGACACATGGCCGCGACGGCACGCGGAACATGGGTGTGGCTGTTGAAGCGACTCGGGCTGCGAAAGCAACGACCGTTTCACGTCATCGACGGTGGACGCAAGAACGACCGTGACCGATCGCGGTGGAACTAGCCGGCCTTGCGCTGGTAACCGCCTAGTCGCCCACGGAGTTCATGGGCGTACGCTCCGGAACCCTTCCGTACGCTCCCATCCCGCGAGAAGCAAACACCCGGCCGGTGTTGTCGATCAGGAAGCCCTCCGCCTGGTCCTCGTGATCCAGCAGGTCGATGCCGGCACGCGGCCCCAGCACGAACACGGCGGCGCTGAGCCCGTCTGCCAGCGTCGCATCCTTTGCCACGACGGTGACTTGCAGGACGCCGTCGACCGGCACGCCCGTCCGCGGGTCCAGCACGTCGTGATAGCGATGGCGCCCCTTCACCGTGAATCGCTCGC
This sequence comes from Myxococcota bacterium, assembly GCA_049317445.1. Taxonomy (GTDB): domain Bacteria; phylum Myxococcota_A; class UBA9042; order UBA9042; family UBA9042; genus CAJBNH01. The sequence continues at coordinate 47,587 of JBMOIG010000006.1, forward strand.
CGTCTGAGCGCGTGGCCACCGCCTCACCGTCTACAAACAGACGGGTGACGACCTGACCTGGGTTGCGCGGATTCGCGATGGGAATCGACCAGATGCGCCCTTGACTTCGTCCCTGGGCATAGGCGTCCTGGCCGATGCGGATTTGAAAGTCCTGCACCCCCGCCTGACGCAACACCTGCGCGGCCCGGTCGCACGCGTAGCCGTGCCAAAGGTCCTGCAACGTCACGCGAACCCCATGCTGCAGGATGCGGACGGTCGGGGTGGTCCCTGGCATGAGCACGACCTGACGGCAACCGGTCAACGCGCGCCTGGCGACGAGTTCCTGCGGCAAGGGCTGAACGAACGGTCGGGCAGAGAAGCTCCACAGATAGTCATAGCTGGCCACCGTCGGGTCGAACGCGCCTGCCGTCTGCCGACACAGCGTCAGGCTGCGGTCCAGGAGTCCCAAGGTCTCGGGGCTGACGGGAACGGCCTCCAACGACGCGACCGTGTTGATGGCCCGCACTTCCGAACCGGGGGCCGCACTGTCGAGCTGTTGTCCGATGCGCGTAACCTCTGTCATCGCCGTCTGAATGGCTTTGCGGGCAAGCTCGGCGTCCGGGTGGTGGACACGAATGGAGCACCGGCCGCCCAGCAGGACGCGCATGTCCTCGTATTCACTGGACGCTTCGTCTCCGTCCCCCGGACGCACCGCCTCGGCGCCGTCGTCCGCGCGCTGCGCGCGGGCGCTGCCTGCCTCGACCAACTGCCACAACGTCGTCAGGCACAGCACAGCCAGAATCGGCGGCGGTCGCGAGGGGTTGGGTGCTCTGGCAAGGCGCATTCGGACTCGCATCAGGGGAAGATGGCCGGTCGGAGGCCGGTCGGAGGACTCGCTGTCACCAGAACGCGGGGATACGCGCGGTCATTCCCCTACGCCAACCCGTGCCTCATGGGCGGTCGCGCTCCGACCTGGCCGCGTCGTCCTCAGCTTCGGACTCGCGTACTGCAGCCTCGTACTCGGGATCGTCGCCGGGCAGGTCGGGGCCTTCTCGCCATTCATGCCCGCAAGACCGACACGAATAGTAGCGAATGCGACCGCCGCCGTCTGGGGGCTCGGCCGGCCACGCAGGTTCCGGGACGCGAGGCTTGCGACCGCCCAGCGCAGCGCACTTCGGACAGCGGTTGCCGAGCAACCGCGCGAACACCATGCCCACGATGCCCAACGCGGCGGCCAGTAGCCCGGCGCTGATCAGGACGGGGTCCGGCGTACCCGGCCCGGCGGACATGCCCGCCAACAGCAGGCCGAACATCATCAGTCCCAGGCCGCCGAACATCAGCAGCAGAAACAACAACAGCGACCCGCAGCCGGTGTCGTACAGCGGGGGCAGCCCGACGTAGGTGACAGGCGGGTCGTCGTCGTCATCGATGGGGGCGGTAGCGTCGGCCACTGGGCACCTCAGGGTCGAAGGGAATGCTCGCCGATGGTCGGTCAGACGGCCGATGCGTTCAAGTCCGCCAGGTCAGGCTGGCTTTCAGGTCCAGCGCGCGTTGGATGCGCCGCAGATGGTCGTCCGGATGGCCGAAGAAGTTGCGCGATAACGCGCCGTCGGTGGCGTACGCCTGACGCAACGACTCGGGGTCGGCCGAGTTAGGAAAAGGTTCGTACTCAAAGGGTGTTTCGCGGTCCAACCACCAATCCGTGAAGCCGTGAAGCCGGTGGTGCTTGTCGTACAACGCGGTGCCGGGATACGGCACCAGCACACCGCGCGCGTTCAGCATCGCTCCGGAGGCCGCCGCTCGCTCCATGAAGGCGCAGGTCGCGTCGACCTCTGCCGCCGTCTCGTCGGGCCAGCCAAACATCGCGTTGACCATCACCCGCACGCCGGCATCCCGGCACAGCTCGACCGCGTGCAGGACCCGGTCGACCGTCACGCCCTTACCGATCTGCTTGATCCGCAAGGGGTCTCCGCTCTCTGCGCCCAGGTCCAAGCCGCCGCAACCCGCGCGCCGCATCGCCTCCAAGGTCTCCGCATCCAGATGCGTCGGGTGGACCGAAGCGCTCCAGTGCACGCCGCCCAACCGCTCCAATGCCAACGCCACCTGTGCGACGCGCTGCCGGTTCACCGCGAACGAGTCGTCGAAGAACACGAACGCGGGCGAGGCCTGCTCATCGCGCAACCGCTTGGCTTCCTGGGCGATTCGCTCAGGTGAGTGGGCGCGGAACGTCCGCCCGGTCACGGCGTTGCAGCAGAACGTACACGCCGCGGGACAGCCACGGCTCGCCAACATCCCGCCGAAGCTCGCGGAACCGGTCAGGCCGTACCAAGCGGGGTCGAACAGGTCCAGTGCGTCGGTGGGAGAGGCCAGAGCGTCCAGGTCCATCGTCGGCCCACGCCCAGCCGTCTGCACCGGCAGGCCATTGGCGCGCCACGCGAGTCCCCGAACATGCGAGAGATCCTGCGAAGCGGACAGGGCACCCCGGTCTGCCGCGTCCGCAAGCGCGACCAACGCCTCCTCCCCCTCGCCAGCCACCGTCAGGTCAAAGCCGTGGTGCAAGGGCTCCAGCGGCCGCACCGTCGCGTGTGGCCCCCCGGCAACCCAGACAACCCCACGCGGTGTCTCGGGATGTGCGCGCAACTCGGCCACCAGCCGGTACGCCCGGTGCAGGCCCAACGTCTTGAGGTGCACACCCACCACTTGCGGGTCGAAGGCTTCGATCTGTCTGGCGATTTCGATGGTCTCGCGGGTTCCGTGGGGCGCCGCCGCGTCCGCAACCGCCACTTCGTGACCCGCCCGCCGCAGCGCTGCCGCAAGAAAGCCCAGCGCCAGCCCAGGTCGACGCATCGCCTCGGACGACGGTGGCTGGATCAGGAACACGCGGGCCATCGCAAGCTCCAATTCGGTCTCAGGCTCTTGGAGCCGGTGCGTCTAGATGTCCGCCCCCGCGCGCAACCCCTCGTCCAGCTGCCACGGTCCCAATCGGTCAGGGGCCGCCACCGCGTGCGCCAGCAGCTGTCCAAATACCCGCCTCGGTACCAGCGTCGCGCCAAACCCGGCCAGCAGCGGTGTCTCGACCTGCGCGTCCACCAGCGTGAACGCCCAAGCCTGCAGCTGCCGGACAAGGGTGACGAAAGCCACTTTGCTGGCGTCGTCGGCTACCGCAAACATCGACTCACCGAAGAAGGCTTTCCCCAACGAGATCCCGTACAGCCCTCCGGCCAACTGGCCCTCGCGCCAGGCCTCGACCGAGTGTGCGTAGCCACGCCGATGCAAGTCGGTGTAGGCCGCCAGCATCTCGGGCGTAATCCATGTGCCGTCCTGATCGGGTCGATAGGCGAGGGCGCAGGCCTTCATCACCCCGGCAAACGCGGTGTCCAGCGTGATAGAGTAAGGGTGTCGTTTCAGAACCTTATGCAGCGTCCGATTCACCCGCAGCAGACCTGGCGCCAGCACGCAACGTTCAGGCGGTGCGTGCCACATCAGCGGATAACCCTCAGCCGGCCAGGGGAAGATGCCTTGGCGATAGGCGAGCAGAAGTCGCTCGGGGCGCAGGTCTCCGCCAACTGCCAGTACGCCGGAGGGATGCGCGTCCTCAGGGTTGGGGAAGCGCAACTCCGCGGTCAGTCGGGCGATTCGACTCACTTCGCGACTTCGACCTTCAGGCCCCACCCGGTCAGGTGCTTCAGCGCGGCCTTCTGGGTGGTCTCGACGGCCTTGCGATTCGGGTCCTTCTCGCCGCGCTCGTCTTTGGACTGCTTGGTGTAGCGGTCGTAGCCAGCCTCAATCTGCCGCATGGCCTTGTCAGTTGCGTCGAAGAACGCCCTGAATTCGGCTGCCTGCTTGTCGTTCAGGCCCTTGACCTTCTCAAGCCGCGCGCGGTCCTTGGCGATGCGCTTGGTGGGGACGGCGACCCAGCGGCGCAGCGATTCCATCTTGGGCATGTTGTAGCCCAGCCAGCTCTTGTTCGCGTACCGGTCGTAAGCTCCCCCAAGGTCAGCAAGGAAAAAGCCATATGAATCAACCAGCTGCTGGCGGAATGTGGCGACATCCACGTCGGCCCCCACCACCGCCGGGTCGTCGTCGGGCTGCAGCTCGTCCGGCCACTTCTCAATGTCGGCGGCTGCGCGGTCCAGATCCGCCCCGGCAAACAGCACGCGGTCGCGCGACTGCTGAGCGGTCTCGGTCACGATGTCGATGTCGGGCGCGCCGATCTTCTTGGCCATGAAGGACAGCACGCGGTAGTGCTCCATCTGGTCGGTGGCGAGCACGATGAAGCGGTCGAGCGCGGGGTTGCGCCCCAAATGCTCCTCCGCCAGTGCACGCACGATCTTCCACGGCCCGCGCGTCTTCTTCTCGGGGCTGCCGTCCATGCAGAACTCGTCCATGTCGGAGAGGCTGACCCACTCGACGTCGCGACGACGCATCTTGTTGAACTGGAACGGGATCATGTAGTCGTTGCGGCACTTCATCAGGTCGTCGTGCGCAAGCTTGACCTGCTCCTTGGTGCGCGTGGACCACGTATCGACGGCGGGCTTGGCGGGAGCCTCCGCTTTGACCTCCTGCACGGGCACTTGGCTGAAGTCGATGCCCTCTGGCTTGGCCAGAAAGTCGACGACCTTCTTCTTCTCAGCCTTGTCCTTCTCCCCACACCCAGACAGGGACAGGGCGGCAAGGGACAGGCAGAGCAGGGTGGCGAAGGGGGCGGGGGAGCGGACGAACATGGCGACCTCGCGGGTGAAAGCGCGAGGCGTTGTAGACCGGAGGGCCGCGAACTGACAAGCGCGCCCTGCAAGTCCGCAAAAAGACTGCGGCGCCGATCCGTTTGCACGAATCGACGCCGCAGGGACACTCGCATCGGAAGTGTCACGGGGGGCCAGAGCGTGTCACGCACCGGCCACACGGAAACCTAGCCGCGCTCGATCTTCTCGACTGCCAGCTCGAGCTCTTCGACGTTCACGTCGGTGCCCTTGCCGTCCAAGGTGAAGCCCTTCCACTTGGTGGGCCATCCCTCGAAGAAGTTGTAGCGCATGACCTCGGACCCGTCGTCCGCGCACAGGATGATCGATCCCGCCTTGCGCTCAACCTTGCCCTCGATGACCTTCTTGCGCCAGTCCCACAGCTCGACGTTGTTCACGTAGCCGCGCTTCAGGGTGACGTTGCTGTACTTGGTGCGACCCGGGCGCTTGCGCAGCACCATGTCGTCACCGTCCTGGAACTCGACAACCTCGGTCTCGGAGTCGAGACCTTCCACGTTGCGGAAGGCACCCTGGGTCACGCCTTCGATTTCCACCTTGAAATTGAAATTGCCGATGTGGTCAAAAGGACGACGATTAGGCATAGCTTGGTCTCCGTTGCCCCGTCGGGGCGATTCGCTTGCTGCCGGTCCCGAACCTCACGGGAACCGACCATCCTGCCAGCCGATTGTGCCGCCGACTTCACATTGGAAGCCGCCGCGCTGCTGCTCAGGCCAAAGCGAATGTAGCGGTCCTTCCCATCGCGGACAACGCGAAATTCGCGTCGGCCTGAAGAAATGGGGTGAGGAGTCCCCTTTCAGCCCGTTCGGCTGGACGCCAGCGCAGGGGTCACGCACAGTACAGAGGCCGCCGTGGTGGCGCACGCGAGGTCCGGTGACACAGTCGCATCGAGAGCACGACCCGACCTCCGAACCGCCGGTCGCTGTCATCGACATCGGGTCGAATTCGATCTGCCTGCTGGTCGTTCGCCCACGACGTGATGGAACCCTTGAGATTCTTTCGAAGATCAAGGACGACGCGCAGCTGCGTGCTCAGGTCGGGCCTGAGGGGCGTCTGTCCAGCACCGGTGTGGACCGTATGCTGGCGGTGCTGGCGCGGTTCCAGAACGAGATCAATCGACTGCACGCAGAGCCCTTCGCTGTCGCAACCGCTGCCCTTCGCGCCGCCACCAACGCGCGTCAGGTGGTGCTGCGGATCAAGGAAGAGGTCGGCTTGGACGTCCACGTGATCTCCGGTCACGAGGAGGCCCGCCTCGCGTGGTTGGGCGCACGGCACGCGATGGGACACGCAGCGGACGACGGCCAGATCCTGTGCGTCGACGTCGGCGGCGGGTCCACGGAGCTGTTGCTGGGGCGTCGCGACCGCGCCGTTTGGGCCAGCAGCCTGCCGTTGGGGGCGATCGTCGTCGCCCGCGATCTCCTTGGACCGGACCCGGTGACGGTGAAGACGCTTGCCCATGCGAGGCACGAGATCCGCGAACAGTTGCAGGATCTTGCGGCGGAACTGCGGCACGTCGGTGCCTACCGCACCTTTGCCACGTCGGGGACCGTGCAGCGGGTGGCACGCATCGCGCTGGGGCTGCGGGGCGAAGACCCGCGAGACGACGTCCACGGTTTCGAGCTGGAGGCCAGCCACGTCCATGAGGTGGTCGAGAAGCTCGCCGCCACGCGGTCTACCGCAGAACGCAAGGCGATTTTGGGCATGGACCCCTCGCGCGCCGACACGTTGTTGGGCGGGGCGATGCTGCATGAGGCGCTGTCGGAAGTGCTGCACATCGAGCGTTGGACGGTGTCGATGGCCGGATTGCGGATGGGGTTGGTGGCGCAGGCCCTTGCGGCGCGCGGGCACAGGGAGCCTCCGCACGGCAAACTCGGATAGTTACAACGGATTCTTCGTACGGTCCGCCGCCAGTCGGTCTGCCTCCAGCTTCGCCTCGTGCAGCGCCGGAATGCGGTCGTAGAGGTTCGCCAGCCCTGCGAGACGTGCGGCGCGCTCGGGCGTCAAGGCGTCGATCGTGAAGCGCCACGTCCAGTTGCCCTCAGCCACACCAGGCGTGTTCATCCGCGCTTGGCTGTCGAGTCCCAGCAGGTCCTGCAGCGGCACGATCGCGGTGTGCGCCACCGAGGCCAGCGCCGACCGCACCATCGACCACGAGATGTCGTGCCCGTCGATGCCGTAGTAGCGCCGAACGTGGTCGCACACCTTCTCGGACGACCCCTGCCACCAGCCCAGCACCGTGTCGTTGTCGTGCGTCCCCGTGTAAACCACTCGATTCGTCAGGTGATTGTGGGGCAGGAACGGGTTCATCGCGTCCTCACCCCAAGCGAACTGCAACACCAGCATCCCCGGGAGGCCCGCCGCCTCTCTCAGTTGAACCAAGTCGTCGTCCACAACGCCCAGATCTTCGGCCACCAGCGGCAGGTCTCCCAACGCATCGCGCAAGGCTTGGAACAACGGCAACCCCGGACCCGGCAACCACTTTCCGGCGCGTGCGTCCTCGGCGTCGGCCGGAATCGACCAGTAGGCAGAGAAACCGCGGAAGTGATCGATGCGCACCAGATCGGTCTGCGCCAGCACGCGCTTCAACCTCTGGATCCACCAGCGATAGCCGTCCTTGGCCATCGCGTCCCAGTCGTACAGCGGGTTGCCCCATAGCTGCCCGGTCTCGCTGAAGTAGTCCGGGGGCACGCCAGCGACGTGGCCGGGGCGGCCATTGGCGTCCATCTGGAACAGGTGCGGGCTGGCCCAGGTGTCGGCACTGTCACCGTCCACGTAGATCGGCACGTCCCCGAACAGGCGAATCCCCTTGGCGTGGGCATACCTGCGCAGGCGTCCCAACTGATGGTCAAACAGGAACTGCAGGGCCAGCGTGCGGTCGACCTCGGGGGCGAGGTCCGTGCGGGCCTTGGCCAGCGCGTCCGGCTGGCGGGTGCGCAGGTCGTCCGGCCAATGCCACCACGCCTGGTGGTCCAAGTGCGTGCGCAGACTGAGGAACAACGCGGCGTCGAGTGCCCACGGGTTCGCTCCCAGCCACTGCCGGAACTCGCGATGCAGGGGATGTGCCGTGTCGCGCGCCAACCGGTCGGCGGCTTGCTCGACCAGCGGCTGCTTCCAGCGCTTCACGACGTCGAAATCGACCTTGTCGCGGCGCAGGAACGGGGGCGCTTGGGCCTCTTCCGCCGTCAGCAGACCGTCGTCGACCAGCGCTTGCGGGTCGATCAGCCACGGGTTGCCAGCCATCGCGGAGGGGCTGGCATACGGCGACTCCGCAGCACCTGGAGGCACCAGCGGCAGCATCTGCCACACGGACATCTGCGCCTCGGCCATCCAGTCGATGAACGCGCGTGCGCCCGCACCCAAGTCGCCGATGCCGTAGGGTCCGGGCAGGCTGGTGGGGTGGAGGAGGACGCCGGCACAACGAGGGAACAGCTTGGCTTCTGTTGAGAATCCGCTCACGTCCACCTCAAGTTGCAGGCATCTTGCGGGCCATCGGCACCCGGCGCCCACCGCCGAACGCCTTGCGTGTCACGCGCAGCACCGGTGCGGCTTGACGGCGCTTGTACTCGTTCAGTTCCACCAGGCGCACTACGCGGCGCACCGTCTGGGCATCGAACCCCCGCGCGATGATCGCGTCGGCGTCCAGTTGGTGCACCAGATACAGCTCGAGCAGCGCGTCCAGCACGGGGTAGGGCGGCAGCGAGTCCTGATCGGTCTGTCCGGGGGCCAGCTCGGCGCTGGGAGGCTTGGTCAATGTCGCTTCGGGGATGATCTCGCGGTCGCGGTTGTAGGTGCGCGCGACCTCGTAGACCAGCATCTTTGGCAAGTCGCCCAACGGGGCCAAACCGCCGTTCATGTCGCCGTAGAGCGTGCAATAGCCGACCGCCAGCTCGCTTTTGTTGCCTGTCGTCAACAACATCGCCCCGGTGCGGTTCGACAGGCCCATCAGCACAAGGCCTCGCATTCGCGCTTGCAGGTTCTGGTCCGCGATGTCGTGCTCAGGGCCGGGATGGCGGTCGAACTCACCGGCCAGCAGGTCACGGGAAGCGAGGTAGGGCGCGCCGATCGGCAGGATCGGGCAGCGAATGCCGAGGTTGGTGGCCAGCGCGAGGGCGTCGGTAACGCTGCCGCCGCTGCTGTAGGGACCGGGCATGGCGACGCCGGTCACGTGTTCAGCGCCCAGTGCCTCCACCGCAAGCGCGGCCGTCAGCGCAGAGTCGATGCCACCGGAAAGCCCAAGCAAAACAGAACGGAAGCCACATTTGGTGACATAATCCCGCAACCCCAAGACGAGCGCGGCGCGGGTCTCGTCAGGGGGAGGCGGGGCGAATTCGGCTGGGATCTCGCGATCTTGCGGCAAACCGGGAGGGCCAGCATCCGGCAATTCGCAGCACAAATCAGCGGTTTGGAACGCGGGCGCCTGAGCGACCACGCGGCCTCTGGCGTCGGTGACGAACGAGCGACCGTCGAAGATCAGCGAGTCGTTGCCGCCCACCAGGTTGCAGTAGGCCACAGGCAAGCCGTGACGGCCCGCGACGTCGCGCACCAACTCGAGGCGTCGCGCGGCCTTGCCCAGATCGAAGGGCGACGCGGACAGGTTCAGGATCGCGTCGGCGCCCGCAGCGGCCAGCTCGGCCGTGGGGTCGACGTCGTAGCGCTTGGGACCTTGCTCGTCGCCACTCCAGATGTCTTCGCAGATCGTGATCCCCAGACGGCGGCCGCGCAGGGACAGCACCTGGGCCGACAAGCCGGGCTGAAAGTAGCGGTCCTCGTCGAACACGTCGTAAGTAGGCAGCAGCCGCTTGCGGATGGTGGCGACGTAACGTCCGTCCTCGAACACCACGGCAGCGTTCACAGCGGGCCGCAGCACGCGACCCGACGCACCGAAACCGCCAGGCAAGGCCAAGCCGACGACGAGCACCAAGTCGCGCGAACACTCGGCCAGCCGCGGCAACAGATCGACGGCGGCTTGGGTGGTCTCGGCGCGCTCCAGCAGGTCCAAGGTGGGATAGCCGGTCAGCGCGAGCTCTGGCGTCAGCACCAGATCGTCGTGACGGGCTCTGGCACGGTCACAGGCCGCGGCGATCTGCGCGAGGTTGCCTTGGAAGTCGACGACGGTGGTGTTGATCTGCGCGAGGGTCAGCTTCATGGCGACCGAGTGTAGGCGAAGGGTTGGTTCGGAGGAAGGCCGCGGCGAGGGCAGGTCGGACTCAGGTTCCCGTAGGTCTGACGTCTGATAAGAGGTATTATGTCAACTGATGGGAACCGCTCCTGTCCAAACCCCAAGATCCGTGGCGTCGGATCCTGTTTGCCCGAACCTCGTGTCCGGGTCTATCCTCGCGCCTTCGAAGCGCTTCGGGGAGCCCTTGACCGGACCCACCTCGCCATCCAGCACCTGCGACTGCCAAGGACGCCGATGACACGTCTTGTCCACCACGCTGCGATCCTGTGTCTGTGTGCCAACCTTGTCGCGTTGTCCGGTTGCCTCGGCACCGAGACGCGCGACGCCGGCGCCGACGCGACGACGACCACAGAGACCACAACGTTCGCGCCCGTGTGCACGGTCGATGCCGACTGCAAAGGCAGCCCGCAGACCTGCGTCGATGGCGTCTGCGTCTTCCAACCCAGCGTGGGACAGACCGCGGCGCTGACGGACCCCGACCAGGACAACATTATCACCGACAAGCCGATTCAACTGGACTGCGTGGGTCTGGCGCACGACGCGTCGCTTGCCGGTCTGCCCGACGTGCCGACCGTGACAATGTGGGGCCGTGTCGACCGGTTCGGTGGCGGCGTCATCACGGCAGACGTCGAAGTTGCCGTCTTCAAGCTCGCAGACTTCCATCCGCAGGCGTGTGCAGGTCTGACCGACCCCGCGACCTCGCAGGCGTGTTACCGCGACGATGCCAAGGTCGGTGCGCCGCTGGCCAAGGTCGTCTCGGTCGATCCGACCAAAGCCGCTGAATTGGGGATGGATTTGGCTTCGCTCTCAGCTGCCGGGGCCAACTGCGACAAGCACTTGGCGTGCCCGTCCGGCTATGAGTGTCGCAAGACCGTGTCCGAGACCTCGAAGACCTGCATCCCCACGCACGGCATCTACGCCCTGGAAGGCATCCCGACCAACACGCCGTTGGTGGTACGCGTGCGCGGTACCAAGGCCGGAAACAAGTGGCACGACAGCTACTTGTGGGACGTGACCTTGTACTCGGACCGTCTGGACACGACGGGCGCCGCCACGCAACCGTCGAAGTTCGTCGGCAAGCCCACCTACCGCGTCAACCCGACCATCGTGGGCGACGGCCAGTGGCAACTGGTACCGAACACCATCGGCCTGCAACCGATCAGCGAGGGCAACGGCGTGATCGGCGGACGTATTCGCGACTGCGGCGTGCCCGGTGGTCGCGGCGGTTGGCCGATCCACAACGCCAAGATCGGCCTGGGCGTGCCGGCGGAAGGCATCGCGTTCTTCAACGCCAGCGAGGACGACACCGTACCCCTGAAGTCCAGCACCGCGACCGACGTTCTGGGCCGCTATGCCGCGGTCGACATTCCGGCCGGGCCGAATCGCTTGGCGGCATCGGCGCTGATCGGAGACAAGATCACATCGCTTGGGTCGATGGACGTCTGGATCATCCCCAATGCCCTGATGCTGGTGTCGATGCCCGGACGCGTGCCCGTGCTGACCAAGTGAGGCCTGTGATGCGCTGTTGGATCGGTGCCGGTGTCCTGGTCGTGCTGCTGAGCGGCTGCCAACCGGCGGAGAACCCGTATCCGCCGCGCACGCCCACGCCGGGCAAGGCGAGGCTGCCCCCGGTGCCTGAGCTGCACCCGGCGGCGGTACCCACCAAGCATCCGGACGGTGCCTGGTCGGTTCAGGGCGTGATGTCGGCCGACCGCGAGGACCGCACGGGCGAGCTGCGGGTCCACGGCACCATCGCGGCGCTCGAGGTCTGCGCGATGAGGGACAAGGCGTGCAACCCTGCGCCACACCTGTACTTGACGGACTCGACCGAGGGGTTGGGCCGACGTCTGCTGGTCGGCGGCGAGCGGGACCTCGAGGCGCGCGGCTGGAAGGTGGGCGACCGCGTGACGCTGACCGGGCACTACGCGACCGCAAGCGCCGACGGATTGTACTTTGCGCCCCAGGGGTTACTGCTGTTGAGTCCGCTGCCGGTCCCCGACGCCGCGATTGCCGCCCCCACCGCCGACACGGCGCCTTGAGCCGATGGCCGTGAACCCGTCTCTCCGCACCGCCCTGCCCTTGCGTCTTGCGCTGTGGAGCGCCCTGCCCCTCCTGTGCCTGTTGCTGGCTCCCGAGGCGCTGGCCAAGGCGCCACCCGGCATCGGTCCCGGCCGAGAAGCTGAGGCGTTGCAGTTGCTTCTGCCGTACGCCGACCAGAGCGAGGTCGTGCCCGGCGTGGTGCTTGCCGGGGTGCAGATCCAGCCCGATCGACTGGTCCTGAAGCTGCACGACGCCTCCGGCCCTGACGCCACGCTGACGCTGTGGACGGTGCCCAGTGCGCCCAACCACCCGCCGCCCCTGTCGTTTCGCCCCGAGCCGTCGGCCGCGGCGACCCCGGCATTGCAGCTGGCGCAGACGAACCTGCTCGCCGCCGTCGCGCGCAACGACACGGGCAGCTTCGCCGTCGGGGCGCCGGTGACCACGCCCAACCCCTTGATGGCGCAAGAGAACGTGTGGGCGAGTCCTGGCATGGCCCTGCGGCTGGCGCTCGCGGTCGCGCTGTGGCTGTTGCTGGGCGTTGCGGTGACCCTGCAGCTGCGTCACAGGGTTGGCGACGCCAGTTGCGGCGGAAGAATCGGGCGGTGGATCGCGGGGTTGATCGTGCTATCCGTCGCCTTCAGCGCGCGGACCGAGGCTCCGTTCACGCCGCTGCACGCCAACGACCACGCGTACGAGGACATCGCGGTGGCGCTGGGCACGCCCGAGTCGGGTCCGGCGACGGTGCGGGCGGTGGTCGAGTACGGGCCGTCGTGGGTGGTGGCTCAGCGGGCGACCGTGCCGCTGTTCGGCCGCACGCACGACGGTCTGGCCCGCTGGTCGGCGGCGGTGGGGGCGCTGGCGGCGCTGTTCGCGTTTCTGGCGGCGACGCAGGCGTGCGGCACCGGTTCGGCGGGCTTGCTGGCGGGTTTGGTCGTGGCGCTGGCTCCCGTGGCGGTAAGGGTTGGGCACTCGGAGAGCGTGCTGGTCGTTGCGCAGTTGTTGGTGGCGGTGGGGCTGTGGCTGGCGGTGATCGCGCCCAACCTTTTGAATCGCCTCGGGTTGTTGGCGGTCGTGGGACTGCTGGCGACCGGCCATCCCCTGGGACCGGCGTACGCGGCGGGTCTGGCGGCGCTGGCGTGGGCGGTCGAGCGGGGCGTGGACCCGAGCGGCAGGGTCGCGCCGGACGTGTTGCTGCCGTGGAAGTCGCGGCTGGGCTGGGCGGCGGCGCTGGCCGGCGTGGTGGCGGCGGGGCTGGCGCTGGGCTTGCTGGGCGATGCGGGGTTGCTCGCCCGGCGTGTGGCGGTCACGTCGCAGGAAGTGCCGATTTCGACCGGGTTTTGGCGCGTGTGGCTGTGGCTGGACCCCGCGTGGTCGTCGGTCGCTGCGGTGGCGTTGGCGACGCTGGGGTGGATGGCCCTGCCGATGCATTTCGCCACGCCCTGGCAGGACCGTGCGTTGCGGACGCTGGCGTTTGGCCTTGGGTTGGGCGCAGTTGCCCTGCCCGGCCTGGTCGTCACGGCCTCGGTGACCGATGCGTTGCGCTATCAGGCGCCGTTTGCGGGCGCGCTGGCCGTGGCGATCGGCTTTGTGCCGGCGCTGGTGCAGGACCCGCTGGCGCGGGGGCGGTGGCCGCGGGTGGTGATCGTGCTGCTGGTGGCGCTTGCGGTGCTGGTGGAGCTGGGGCGCGACCTGCCGGGTGAGACGTACCTGGATGTGCAAGCCCAGGCGTATCAGGGGTTGCGACGGGCGGTGGGCAAGCTGACTGGCGAGGTGTGGCTTCTGCAGGTTGAGCGGGACGGGGCGGCGCAGGTGGTGGTCGAGGCGCCGGTGGGGCGGTTGGCGGCGGACGGGCCGACGTTGCGCGTGCTGTCGGTGCGGCAGGCCGAGGCGGCGGGCAAGGCTGGGCGGGCGTTGCCGCAGCCGCTGTATGCGTTTCTCGATCCTGGTTGCGAGGCTCAGGTGTCACCGGGGAGTGCGGGGCCTTGTGCGGCGTTGGAGCGGTGGGTGCTCGGCGCGCCGGTGGCTCGCGGGACGACGCGGGTGACTCGGGCGTCGAATGGCAAGCTTCCCGATGAGTTTCATACGTATCGGACGGCGACTCCGGGGTGGGCGTTGTGGGGGGCGAAGTGATGGGGGCCTGACGGTCGCGCCCGGTCATCAGCGCGCGACGGCTCCACCCTCGCCTCGCGGATCGCTGACGGCGGTCCAGGCTGGGTGGTCGCATGACGGCACGCCCCCCGGACACTCCAGCGCGACCGCTTGAACGTTGCACCAGGGAGGGCGGCGTTCGACCGTGTGGCCGGCCCGCTCAAGGGATTCGGCCATCTCGTCCGAGCCGGTGCGCGCCAGCGGATCGGCGAACCCCTGCTCGACGTCGACCCGGTCCGGCCAGGCTTGGTGGTGGATGCGCGGCATCGCAACGGCCCGGGCGAGGTCGCCCATGGAGCGTGACCAGTACAAGACCCAGGCCACCGTCGTTGGGATCCGCGTGCCACCGGGCGTTCCCGCGACGACCTTGGGCTTGCCGTCCTTCAGCAGGATCAACGGCGACATCGACGACACCGGGCGAGCACCAGCGCGTGCCAGGTTTTCGGCACTGCCTGCGAGCCCAAAGTAGTTCGGATCAGTCAGCGAAAAGGTGAAGTCGTCCATCTCGTTATTGAGGATGACTCCTGATTCTGGAGCGATAATTCCAGATCCGAACATCAAGTTGATCGTGTGGGTCGACGACACCGCCATGCCGCGACTGTCGACGATGGAGACGTGGCTGGTGTTGGGCGCGGAAACGTGTGGCGTGCCCTTCTTTGGACTCGCGATGACCGACAACGAAGCGCTGGAGGTTGCGTAGTTGGGGAAGAACGCCGCCGCGGCAGCCCGCCGAGCCGCCCGCGGGAACGCTTCGTCGAGGGTCGCTGCAGGGTGGTCGGAATCGCCGCTGTACCCGATCCGCAACAGGAAAGACCGCCTCATCGCCTCGGCCCACGCGTGGATCCATTGTCCTTGGTTGAGAAGGGTCGACTTGCCAAACTCGTGCAAGAGCTCCCCCATCACCAACACCTGAGCCCCACCCGCCGAAGGCTGCGGCATTGTCACCACCCGCCCACCAAACGCATCCCCCTGCAACGGCGCCATCTCGCGCACCCGATACCCCGCCAGATCCTCCAACGTGATCTTCCCCCCAGCCGCCCGAGCCGTCCGCACGATGTCCTCAGCCACGGCTCCCTTGTAAAACGCATCCGGTCCCTCCCGAGCGATCCGCTCGAGCGTCCGCGCCAACGCCGGCATCCGCAGGATCTCGCCTTGCTTCATGGGCTTGCCGCCAGGAGCCAACAGCGCCTGCGCCGTCCGGTCCAGATCCGGCAGTGTCGCCACGATCGCCGCCGCACTCTCCCGCCCCAGCGAGTACCCCCGCGCCGCCACCTCAGCCGCCGGCTGCACCAACGCCCCCCACGGCCGTCTGCCGTACCTCGCGTGCAGCGCCGCCAAACCCGCGACATACCCAGGAGTTGCGATGGCCAACCCATGCCGCTGGCTCAGCTTCGCGATTGCATGCCCCTGCGCGTCCAAATAGTCGGCCACCTGCGTCGCAGCGGGCGCCGTCTCGCGAAAGTCCCAAGCGCGCGGCGGGGTTCCATCCCCCGGCCAGACCACCGCAAACCCTCCGCCGCCGATGCCGGTCGAGCGGGGCTGCACTACCGTGAGCATGAAGCTCGCCGCCACCAGCGCATCGACCGCCGACCCGCCCGCCTTCAGCGCGTCCTCTGCCGCCCGGGTGGCCAGCGGGTGTGCGGTCGCGACGCCGTAGTGGGCGGTCGTCCGCGTGGCGTCTTCGGGCAGAACCGGCGTACCAACAGCGACTTGCGGCAGGGCAAACGACTCGGCGCGCAGCGGCTCGGGCGACGGCGACGGGGCGGGAACCGCGAGGACGGCAGGTGCGACGGCCTGCTTGACCGGCGGCGCAGGACCGCGCTCCACCGGCCGACAGGTGGTCGCGAACACCGCCAACCCGAGCCACAGCACCGGCAGGCGCGAGAAGGCCGCTCGGGGCGACGCAACAAGTTCCATGTGACGCAACATGCCGTCTCCTGTCACAACTACTTGGGATCACGCATGAAGATCGCATGGCGCAACGCGTCATTTGCGGTTGCGCCGCGAACGCCGCGCGTCTAACATCGTCGGCCAGTCCCCCTTCCAGCGCATCCCGCCCAGGTCCAACTCTCGGAGGCTCGATATGGCAGATTCCGCCCAGCGCGACCAGACGTCCGCCGCACCCGCCGGTGGCAGCTTTCTTCTCGACCCCGCCGGCTCGCACCCGTTCTTCACCGTCGACGCCTTCAACGAAGACCAGCTCGGCATGGCTGCGGAGGCCCAGCGCTTCATGGAGAAGGAGGTCTGGGCCCAAGAGCGCGGCCTCGAGAGCAAGGAAGGCAAGGCCGAGCGCCGCATGGTCAAGGTGCTGCGCAAGGCGTGCAATCTGGGCTTCTGCGCCGTGGAAGTGCCTGAAGAGCTGGGCGGTCTGGGCGCCGACAAGGTCACCTCGCTGCTGATGACCGACAAGTTCGGCACCAACGGCGACTTCTCGGTCACCTACGGCGCGCACTGCGGCATCGGTCTCGCCCCCATCCTGTACTTCGGCAACCAGGCGCAGAAGGAGAAGTACGTCGCGCCGATCGCCGAGGGCAAGCTCGTGTCGTGCTATGCGCTTTCCGAGCCCGGCAGCGGCTCCGACGCCCTTTCCGCCCGCACGGTCGCCCGGCTGAACGAAGCCGGCACGCACTACATCCTGAACGGCACCAAGCAGTGGATCACCAACGCCGCCTGGATGGACGTCGGCATCGTGTTCGCCAAGGTCGACGGCGACAAGTTCACCGCCTTCATCGTCGACCGCAACATGCCCGGCTTCAGCATCGGGCCAGAGGAGCACAAGCTCGGCCTGCGCGGTTCGTCCACCTGCGCGCTGATCTTCAACGACGCCCCGGTGCCGGTCGAGAACGTGCTGGGCGAGATCGGCAAGGGCCATCGCATCGCCTTCAACACGCTGAACCTGGGCCGCTACAAGCTGGGCGTGGGGGCGCTGGCCCTGGCGCGCCGGGCCGTGGCCGAGGCGATCTCCTATGCCGCCGACCGCAAGCAATTCAACACGCGCATCATCGACTTCGGTGCGATCCGCGAGATGCTGGCCGACTCGATCGCGCAGATCTACCTGGCCGAGTCGCTGACCTACCGCATCGCAGGCGACATTGACCAGCGGTTGCAGGGCCTGGACCACGACGACCCGACCTTCATCGAGAAGCAGATGGCGGCCATCGAGGAGTACGCCATCGAGGCGTCGGCGGCCAAGGTGTGGTGTTCGGAAGCCCTGGATCGCATTCTGGATCGCTGCCTGCAGTGGCACGGCGGCTACGGCTTCGTCGAGGACTACGCGGTCGAGAAGTTCGTGCGCGACGCCCGGGTGAATCGCATCTTCGAGGGCACCAACGAGATCAACCGCCTGCTGATCCCCGGCACGCTGATGAAGCGCGCCATGCAGAAGCGCTTGGACCTGGTCGGTGCGGTCACGGCGCTGTTCAAGACCGTGGCGGTGGGCGTGCCGGAATTGCCGGCCGAGCCGCAGGGCCTCGACACCGCCAAGTACGCACTGCAGCGCATGAAAGACCTGACGCTGCTGCTCGCGCACGCCGTGTCCAGCCGCTACGGCGCGGGCCTCGACAAGGAGCAGGAGACCCTGGTTGCGCTGTCGAACCTGATCATGGAGGTCTACGCCGTCGACTCGGGCATCGGGCGCACGATGCAGCGCATGGCCAAGGGCAGCCCCGAGGACGTGGCGGTCGCCATCTGCACGCTGACTGCCTGCGAGGGCCTGGACCGCGCGACGGCCAGCGCGCGCCGCGTCGTCGAGAGCTGCTACACCGGCGCGCAGCTGGCGCCGTGGCTCGACAAGATCGACCGCATCGGGGTGCACGTGCCGGCGGATGTGGTGGCGTTGCGGCGGGTCATTGCTGCCGATGCTGTGGATAAGGGTGGGTATAAGTTGAGCAACTACTAGAGTTCAGAATTGTCCGACCGCAGAGCGGGCTTGCAGATTCGACGTGGTCGTCTTACACTTCCTGCATGACCGTCATACGGTCGACGGAAGGTGTGATGAAGGCCGTCACCGTCAAGCTCGAACAGGACGAGGTCTCCTACGTCGATGCGCTCGCCCGTCGACGTGGCCTGACCCGATCAGACGTCGTCCGCGACGCGCTTGTGGCCTATCGCATCAGCGACCGCCCCGCGACCTTCGGTGAGCTCGCCGCCGATCTCGCCGGATCCGTCGAGGGGCCAAGGGACCTCGCCAGCAACGCAGACCACATGGATGGGTACGGCAAGTGACGGCCCGCGTCTTGCTCGACACCGGGCCGCTCGTCGCGTTCTTGAATGCCCGCGACCAGCACCATGCCTGGGCGGTGGCCGAGCTGGGCAAGGCCGCGCCACCACTGGCGACTTGCGAGGCCGTGCTGTCGGAGGCGTGCTTCCTGCTTCGCAAGGTGCCGGGAGGACCGGAGAAGGTCCTGGCGCTGCTGGAGCGCGGGCTGCTGGTGTTGCCGTTCCGGTTGGATGCGGAGGCGGCCCGGGTAACGGAGCTGATGGCCCGCTACGCCGATGTGCCGATGTCGCTGGCCGACGCGTGCCTCGTGCGGATGCTGGAACTCGATCTCGGCACCGAGGTGATGACGCTCGACGGCGACTTCAGGGTGTATCGGAAGAATCGGCGACAGGTGGTCAGGGTGCGGATGCCTGGGTGATCGAACCCACCCCAAACACCACCGCCCCGCGCGGCACCCGCTCCCACGCAAACGCGCGCACCAGCTCGCCCAGCTCCGCCGTATCGGGCAGCCCCAGACTCACCGCCAGCCACCGCCGAAACCGCTCGGCCGACACGCCCGACTCGCGCAGACACTGCAGGTGAACAGACCGGTTGCGCTTGGCCAGCCGCCGCCCGTCGTCGCCCAGCACCAGCGGCACGTGAATGTGGCGCGGCGGGGTCCAGGCCTTCGCTCGGGCGACCAACGCGTCGGCATCCGCGTGCGTGCCGTCGGGCTCGAGCATCGCCAACGCCCGATAGACCGCCAGCTGCTGCGCCGTGCAATCGAGCAGGTCGTCGCCGCGCACGACCTCGGTCACGCCCATCGCCAGGTCGTCGACCACCACCGCGAACATGTAGGCGAAACCCCTGTCCTTTCTGCGCACCACCAGGTCGCCCGAGTTGTCGGGCAGCCGCACTTCGCACGGACCGTGCAACAGGTCGTCAAACGCGATCGGCTCGGTCGGCACCCGCAACCGCAACGCCGCGCCCAGGGGCGCCCTGCCCTCCGCGGCAGCCTTGTGCGTCTCGTGGTCCAAGGCCGCTTGCTCGCTCGCGAACTTTTCCCGACACGTGCCCGGATACGGCGTCCCCTTGTCCTCAGCGTGCGGCGCTCGGGCGGCCTGCTCGATGTCCTTGCGCGTACACACGCACGGGTACACCAGGCCGCGGTCGAGCAATCGCCGCAGCAGCGCGTCGTACAAGTCCGACCGGTCGGATTGCCGCAAGAACCTCTGGCACACCCTGTCGTCCACCCGCCGCTCGGCCGACGGTCGCCACAAGTCACCCGGCCGCGGCCCGTCCCAGTCCAGCCCCAACCAGTCCAGGTCGCGCAACAAACCGTCCAGGTGTTCCTCGGCGTCGGGCAGCAGATCCTCGATCCGCAACAGGATCCGCCCGCCCCGGGCCCGCGCCGACAGCCAGGCCAGCAGCAGACTGCGCGCGTTGCCGGCGTGCAAGACGCCCGTGGGACTCGGCGCCAGGCGGCCGATCACGTTGTCGTGTACTTGATGATGGACTGCAGTCGAAACCATCGCCACCCAACGCGAATTCGTGTCAGTTGGGTGGAGGCGCTTCCTCTTCGTCGCGCGAGCAAGCCCCGTCGTGCGCAGGCTTGTCGTCGTCGGCGTGCACGTAGCACAGCAGCCGGGGTTCGCCGTCCGGGGTGTCCCAGACGCGGGCCGTACCGTGGCGGCGACCGTGGACCCACTGAACCTCGCGCACCTTCACGCCATTCTCGCCGTAGTCGATCTCGGTGCCGTGGACGATGCCCTTCTCGTACGCCCCTTCCGCCAGCTTGTTGCCGTCGGCGTCCCACGTCAGCCAGGGGCCGTCCATCATGCCGTCGCGCACCATCCGCTCGACGCTGACGCGCCCGTTCGGGTGGTACTGAACCAGCTTGCCGGTCAAGGGCGTGCCGCGCACCCTGGCCTGCCGCCGCAGGGCGAGCTTGTAGACCCACCAGGCGACCAGCAGGACCAGGGCGACGGTGAAGACGATGCGGATCATCCCTCGAACGCCTCGTCGGTGATGTCCAGGCCGCGATCGATGATCTCGAAGCCTTCCTTCAACTGCGCTTCCGTGATGCAAATCGGCGGGTTGCAGGTGAAGTTGGCCCACCGCACGAAGGTGAACAGGCCGTTGTCGCGGAAGAACGCGGTCAGCTTGGTCATGGCCGGGTGCGAGCCGTTGTACGGCGCGATCAGGTCGCCCTTGCTGTTCTTGCGGACGTCGACCATGCCGAACAGACCGATGCAGCGGCCGTCGCCGAACGACGGGTGCTTGGCTTGCAGCCGATCCATCTCGGACCGCATGACCTTTCCCATCTTCGCGGCGTTCTCGATCATGCCCTCTTCCATCATCACGCGGATGACGGCCTCGGCAGTCGCCATGCCCACCGGGTGCGAGTTGTAGGTCAGGCCGCCCGGGTAGTTGTTCTTGTGGAAGTAGTCGGAGATCGCGGGATTCACGCCGACAGCGCCCAGCGGGAAGTACGAGCTGGTCAGGCCCTTCGCCATTGTCACCATGTCCGGGATGATGCCGAAGTGTTCGTACGCCATCATCTTGCCGGTGCGGCCCATGCCGGCCATGACTTCGTCGCAGATCAGCAGGATGCCGTACTTGGTCAGCAGCTTGCGCAGACCCTGGAACCAGTTGGCGGGCGGGACCAGCAGGCCGTTGGTGCCCGTGACCGTCTCGACGATCATGGCGGCGATGTTGTTCGGGCCCTCGTACTGGATCATCTCTTCCAGGTAGATCAGGTTCTGCTCAGCCTTCTCTTCCGGCGTGCTGCCGAACGAGTAGGTGTAGGGCTGGGGATCCATGACGCGGATGATGCCGGGCGAGCCGGGCTCAGCCGACCAGCGGCGGGGGTCGCCCGTCAGCTGCAGTGTCAGGTTGGTGCCGCCGTGGTACGCGCGGTAGCGACTGAGGATCTTCTGCCGACCGGTGAACAGGCGCGCCATGCGGATCGCGTTCTCGTTCGACTCGGCGCCGCCCAGGGTGAAGAAGAAGCTCTCCATGCCCGGCACGACCTCGTGCATCAGCTTGGCCAGACGCGCGCGCGCGGCCGTGGCGGTCTGCGGGTAGACGAAGATCAGCTGGTCCAGCTGGTCCTTCATGGCCTGAATGACGCGCGGGTGACCGTGGCCGATCAGCACGCTCATCAGCTGGCTGTTGAAGTCCAGAATGCGCTTTCCATCCGGCGTGTAGAGGTAGACGCCCTCAGCGCGTTCGACGGGCAGCGGCGAGACCTGATCGGTGGCCGACCACGTGTACAGCGTGTGCTTCTTGCAGATGTCGATCATCTCTTCGGAAGACATCTTCACGTTGGAGATGGGAGAGCCGGTGAGAGTGGAACCCATGGGATCCTCGCTGGGGACTGGGGGGAAGGGGCGATGCAAGCGGCACGGCCCGGGCGCCTCGCAGAGGGAGGTCACCCGGGCCGCACCGCGCTTCAGAACCTGCGGTGAGCTAGGACATCCAGGTGGAGTCGCTCTGCAGCGCCCACTTCTCAGTCGTCTTCTTGGCACGCGTCCAGAACAGGAAGCCGCCCCAGCCGGTGATGTCGCCGTGACCGAAGCCGCTGTCCTTCCAGCCGCCGAACGCGAAGGGCTCGCGCGGGACGGGGACGCCGACGTTGACGCCCATCATGCCCACATCCAGCCGCTCGACCGCGTAACGCGCCGTGCCGCCGTTCTGGGTGAAGATCGAGCCACCGTTGCCGTACGGGACCGCGTTGGCGATGGCCAGGGCCTCGTCGAGCGTCGCCGCGTGGACGATTGACAGGACTGGCCCGAAGATCTCTTCGCAAGACGCGGGCATCGCCGTGGTCACGTTGTCGAGGATGGTCGGGCCGACCCAGTTGCCGCCCTCGGCGCCGTCGACCGTCTGGTTGCGGCCGTCGATCAGCACCTTGGCGCCCGCCTTCTCTGCGGCGTCGATGTGACCGACGATGCGCTTCTTGTCCTCGGCGGTGATGATCGGGCCCATGTCCTTGCCCAGCTTGATCTTCTTCGCGATCTCGACCATGCGGTCGATGATGTGCTGGACGTCGCCCACCGCGACCATGACCGTTGCCGCCATGCAGCGCTGGCCCGCGCAACCGTAGGCCGAGGCCACAGCCGTCGTCGCCGTCAGCTCAAGGTCGGCGTCCGGCACCACGATCATGTGGTTCTTGGCGCTGCCCAGGCACAGCATCCGCTTGCCCAGGGTCGAGCCGCGGCCGTACAGCATCTTGGCGACGGGCGTCGAGCCGACGAAGCCCACGGCCTTGATGTCGTCGTGATCGGCGATGCCCGAGACGATGTCGCGGCGGCCGTAGACCACGTTGAACACGCCGTCGGGCAGGCCAGCTTCCTTCAGCGCGGCGGCGATCCGCATGGCGCCGTAGGGCACGTACGAAGCGGGCTTGAGCACGAAGGAATTGCCCGCCATCAGGGCGTTGGGGATCATCCAGAGCGGGACCATGATGGGGAAGTTGAACGGCGCGATGCCGGCCACGACGCCGAGGGCCTCTTGCTGGACCCGGCAGCTGATGCCGCGGCTGACGTCGAGCTGACCACCCGCCTGGGCGTTGGCGATGTTCGGCAGGGAGATCGCGTACTCGCAGACCTCCAGACCCTTGTCGATGTCGCCGAAGGCCTCAGGGTAGGTCTTGCCATTCTCGGCGGACAGAAGCCAGCAGAGCTCCTCGATGTCCCGCTCCATGATCTGCTTGAAGCGGTTGAGGATGTCGGCCTTCTCCTTCATCGGAACGGTCTTCCACTTGGGCTGCGCGGCCTTGGCCACCGCCACCGCCTCGTCGAGGTCGGCCGTGCTGGACACGACCACCTTGCCGAAGTTCTTGCCGTAGCGCGGGTTCTCGACGTCCATCACCTGACCGGTGACCGAGTCCTTGAACTGGCCGTTGATGAAGTTGCGGGCCGTTGTGTACTCGGCGAACGCGTAATCGCGGCCGGTATAGCGGGGAACGGTGCCGTTGGACTGCGTCTGACCCGAAAGGCCGACCGACTGGACTACCATGACTATCCTCCGAAGGAGCGCCGGGCTTGGGGAGCCGGGCGAGTGTGGCCCGCTCGATGCCGGCGAGGGGTGGCCGGCGGCAGGCGAGCGCGTATTGAACACCTCTACGGCGCCGGTGTCACGCATTCCCGACCGACGACGCGGCACTGTCTCGCTTTGGGACGCCTCGCCCAGCTTCCCGCCGGGGTTCAGGTCCGCCGCAGGTAACGGCCAGCGCCGCGCTCAACCCGCAGGTCGCCGTCATGGAACTGCACGCGGCCGTTGACGATCGTGGTCGTGACCCTGCCCTTGATCTCGAAGCCTTCGAAGATGTTGCGGTCGACGTTGTGCCGGTGCGTCTTGGCCGACACGCGATAGCTGCCCGTCGGGTCGTAGATCACGAGATCGGCGTCGGCGCCCACGGTGATCGCCCCCTTGCGCGGATGGATGCCGAACAGCTTGGCGGGGCGGGTGCAGCACACGTCTACGAACTGCTCGAGCGTGATCCGGCCCGACGCCACCCCGTACGTGTACATCAGCGCCATGCGGTTCTCGATGCCCGCGGCGCCGTTGGGGATCTTGGTGAAGTCGTGCAAACCCTTGATCTTCTGGGTCTCTTGCATGAAGGGGCAGTGGTCGGTGGCCACGACGTCGACCTGGCCGGCGCGCAACGCGTTCCACAGGTACTCCTGGTGACCGTGCGGGCGGATCGGCGGACTCATCACATACGCCGCGCCCTCGAAATCCGGCTTGTCGTACACGCTGTCGTCGAGCAGCAGGTATTGCGGGCAGGTCTCGACGTGCACGATCTGGCCCTCGCTGCGGGCGCGCGTGACGGCGTCCATCGACTCGCGACACGTCAGGTGCACGATGTAGACGGGGGGCGCGTCGGCGGCGGTGGCGTCGTGGCCGTTGCGGGCGGTGCCGGTGGCGCGGGCCAGCGCAATCACCCGGTTCGTCGCCTCGCCCTCCAGAAAGCTGGGGCGGCTGTGCGCGTGGTACTTCGGCTCGGTCTTTCCTTGTGCGATCAGACGCTTTTGCAGGGCCACGACCGCATCGCCGTGCTCGCAGTGCGACGTGACCAGCGCGCCCAGGTCGTGGGCCGCATCCAGCACGCCCACCAGCTCGACGTCGTCCACGCCGATGGCACCGCGGTAGGCCATGAAGATCTTGAAGGATTGGATGCCGTCCTCGCGGAACACCCGCCCCATGTCGCGCTTGACCGAGTCGTCGAACCACGTCACCGCCATGTGCAGCCCGTAGTCCGCGACGGCCTTGGACGCCTTGGCCAGCGTCTGGTCGCGGGCGTCGAGCAAGCTCTGGTTTCGATTGGGGATGATGAAGTCGATGATGGTGGTGGTGCCGCCCGCCACGCCCGCCGCCGTGCCCGTGTAGAAGTCGTCCGAGCTGACGCCGCCCATGAACGGCAGCTCCATATGCACGTGCGGGTCGACGCCGCCGGGGAACACGAACTGGCCCGATGCGTCGATCACCTCGCTGCCCATCGGCGCTTGCAACGCCTTGCCGACCGCGCGGATGACGCCGTCTTTGCTGTAGACGTCCCCGACGAAGTGCTCGCTGGCGGTGACGATGGTGCCGTTCTTGATCAGGATGCCCATGGATTTCCTTGGCGGGTGAAAGGGTTACAGGGGGCGACGGGACCGGATCCGGCGGCGGATGGGGTTCCTGGGTTCGGTTCGATGCGGTGCGGGTGCAGGGCCGGGCCAGCTACATCGTGACCAGCTCGTCGTACGCGTCCGGACGGCGGTCGCGGTAGAACTGCCAGGTCTGGCGGACCTCGTCGATCATCTTCAGGTCCAGGTCGGTGACCACCAGCTCGTCCTTGTCCGTCGAGGCCTCTGCGATGATCTGGCCGCGCGGATTGACGAAGTAGGACTGGCCGTAGAAGCGCCCGATGTTCCAGGGGGCCTCGGTGCCGACGCGGTTGATGGCGCCGACGTAATAGCCGTTGGCCACCGCGTGGGCGGGCTGCTCGAGCTTCCACAGGTACTGCGACAAGCCCTCGACGGTGGCCGACGGGTTGAAGACGATCTCGGCGCCGTTCAAGCCAAGGCAGCGCGCGCCCTCGGGAAAGTGGCGGTCGTAGCAGATGTACACGCCGATGGTGGCATAGCGCGTCTGGAACACCGGATAGCCGCCGTCGCCGGGCTTGAAGAAGTACTTCTCCCAGAAGCCGGCCGTCTGCGGGATGTGCTGCTTGCGGTACTTGCCCAGGTACGAGCCGTCGGCGTCGATCACGGCCGCCGTGTTGTAGTACACGCCGCGCATGTGCTCTTCGTAGACGGGCACGATGAGGACCATCTCGTACTTCTTCGCGTACTCCGCCAGCGCGTTCGTCGTCGGTCCGGGCACGTGTTCGGCCGCGCCATACCAGCGCTTGTCCTGGCTGGGACAGAAGTACGGGCCGTTGAAGATCTCTTGAAGGCAAAGGATCTGCACCCCGCGACGCCCCGCCTCTTCGATGAAGGGGATGTGCTTTTCGAACATGGCCTTCTGGATGTCGGCAACCGGCACGGTCTCGTCGTTGATGGGGTTGCTGCACTGGATCAGGCCGCAGCGGACGATGTTGCTCATGGGACTCCTCGGAAGTGGGGGTCTATGGGGGGCGAACGGTCGTAGGCTACACGGGACAACACCGCACGCAACCGGAATCTGCCCGGTCGGCGCATGACGCGCTGCGGCAACTTCGTCAACTGAAGCCCACGCTTGGACAAAGCACGACCAAAGCGGTCCTATTTCGCAGCCATCCAGTGTCCGGCCAGTCCGCGGCTCGGCCACAACCGGCCGTCGTCGTCGATCAGCAGGCACTCGACGCCCGGAAACCACGTCGCAAACCACAGCGCCCGCTCGCGCCCCAACACGATGAACGCCGTCGACAGCGCATCGGCCCACGTCGCGTCGTCCATCACCACCGTCGCGCTGCGCAGCCCCCGGACCGGCCATCCGGTGCGCGGGTCCAAGATGTGGTGGTAGCGCACGCCGGCCAGCTCGAACGCGTGCTCGTAGTCGCCGCTGGTCGAGACCGAGACGTTGGACACCTCGAGCACGCCCAGCAGATCCTCCATGCCGCCCCGGGGGTTGC
Source organism: Myxococcota bacterium (assembly GCA_049317445.1). Lineage (GTDB taxonomy): Bacteria > Myxococcota_A > UBA9042 > UBA9042 > UBA9042 > CAJBNH01. The sequence goes on from JBMOIG010000006.1 coordinate 73,992, forward strand.
GCACGCCGACGCGCCACGGTCGGCCGTCCTTCAGCCCGCGCAACAGCACCTGACCGCCTCCGGACAGGGAAAACGCCGTGACGCCGCGCCGGTCCAAGGCCTCTGCCGCTCGCTCCAGCGCCCATCCCTTGGCAATCCCGCCAAGCCCCAGCTTGGCTCCGGCCTTGGCCAACCGGGCCGTGCCAGCCTCCGGGTCCAGCTCGATCTGGCGAAAGTCGATCAGCGGCAGACGCTTCTGGATCTCCGCTTGGTCCGGCACTCGGTGCGCGCTGGTCTCCGAGAAGTCCCACACGCCCCACAGGGCCGCCCAGGTCGCGTCGAAGGCGCCGTTCGTCGCGTAGCCCACGCGCCGTGCCACGGCCAGAACCTCCCGCACGTCGTTCGGCACCGTCACCGCCGCCCCCCCTGCCCCGGCACTGACAGCGGTCAGCGGCGAGTTCGGCCGCCACTCGCTCATCCGCGCCTCGGTCTCGCGGAAGATGGAGAAGACGGTCTCGGCATCGCCCTCAGCCTCCGGGCGATCGGGGACAATCACCTGAATGCGCGTGGACATGGCCTCGCCCGTAAGCGTGCGCCACGCGCCCTGGGCTTGGACGGTCGCGGGCAACAGGCCGGCGGTGCAGACGGCGAGGGCGAGAGAGAACGGCAGACGCATGGCGACCTTGCGCACGGTGGGGCGAGACGGGGGCGGTCCCTGGCGCGGCGGCAGTGTACGGCGGCTGATGGGGGGCGTCACGGGGTGGGCGGCGGGGCGTGAGGAGCCTGCCGATCGGAAGCTGCTGCGCGAGGTCGGCGGACGCGATCGTCATGCTGTCCCCGAATTCCGGGTTGGGACGGGCCTCTGTGCCTGATGATTCGTCACATCTTCCTCGCGTCTACGACCGGCACGTCTGATCGAAACGTGTAGCCCTAGCGACGGGATCGCGCCTCACCCCGTCGCCTTTCGGCGCCACCCCTCTCCATGCTCGATAAACTGCTTGTAGAACAAGCACTTTGTGCGACATAGAGAGGGGAGGTTGGTCCAAGGTCCCCTCTCTATGTCGCCCTGCCGGGCGGCGATGAGCCGCCTGTGGGTGAGCATGGAGAGGACGTGACTACTCCTTTGTCAACGCCCAGGTCGTCGC